>JAGVVZ010000010.1 GCA_018304545.1 Candidatus Aenigmatarchaeota archaeon
GACAACTACATTATTCTGCGTCTCACTCCATAATGCCGTGCCACCTGTAGAAACATCATATATTTTGAAGACGAAGTTGTAAGACCCTGTTAGTGGATTGTCGCTTGCATCCGTAAGCTTCCCTTGATAATTAATTACGGAAGGAATCGCGGCTAATGCTGTTGAAATTAAAAGGAGGGAAAATATGATCGGCAGCAAAGCGAGTTTTTTCATTTTATCCTACACCAAGTATTTGGAATTCCTATATAAAGTTAGTTTTCTTTCTTTATAAAATTAGTCTATGATATGCACTTTTAGGCGATTAATAACTGTTCGGTGACTACTATGAACGATGTTATTCATGTATGCAATTGTCAATTATATATTCATCACTACTAGAATTTATCGGTGTTAACAGCCACTTCCAGAGAGGGATGAATTGCACCTTTATCCTATCAATAGTCTCAGCACGTTCAACATCTTTTGTTATTATCAAACCATTTTTTAAATTAAACTCTTTAGCGCATGCGACCAAGCCGCCAAGTTCCCGTTTCATTGTTTTTTCGTCTTCCATTTTATATACAACTTGGATAATTTTTTTGACATTCAAACCTTCACGAACAACAAAATCAGTTTCGATACCACTTGAGTTTTTCCAATAATGAATGTCCTCTTTTAGCGATAATCTTCGTTTTAACTCTAAAAAAACTGTATTCTCGAACAATCTTCCCATGTCAGTTTTTCCACTTAACGCGTTCATAAAACCCGTATCTCCAATATATACTTTTCTTGGATATTGTAATCTGTCTTTAATTGTACGAGAAAATATTGGAATGAAAAAAAACAAATACCCATCCTGAGAATATTTTTCAAGATTAAGAATACTTTGCTTACCGATTTTATGTCCGAGGCTCTTAAAAAAGTTCAAACATTTTGAGGCAGAAAAATACGGTGATTCAATTATATATCTGCCGAAAATATCAACTGTGCTGATGTTTTCTTTTGCCATCTCAGATACATCAAGCCCCATTATATCCTTGAAATAGGAGTTCAGTAATCTTATTTTATCTGTTTTGTTTTCCGTAAGGGCAACTTCAGGAAATCCTCCATAAATGACATATTCACCAAGGGTTTTTTCTATGCGTCCTATTCCTACCGTGGTATGTTCGAGTTCTATATCCTTGAATTTGAGGAATTCTTTGAAAGATAGCGGATAAAGTTCATACGGAAGCATTCTACCTCTCAATGGTTTAGAAGGCACTACAAGCTTTTTTCTGGATGAACTAACAATCAGATATAATTTATCCTTTAATAGTTCATGATTTCGAGCAAGCCAGCTTTCCCAGTCGTGTACGTTTGTTATTTCGTCTAGCAAAAGATATCCAGAATCTCCGAACCATTTTAATATATCATTTAGCACATCAATTGAATTCTTGATTCTACTGTCTTCTAAATTTATATACGCTGTATTTTTATTTTCTTTAATAAGTTTTTGTAGCAAAAGAATAAGAAGGCTCGACTTTCCAGATCTTCTTATGCCCGTAATGGCAATAATTTTAAGATGCGAATTAGATTCAAGTCTTTCTAAGTCAATTGCTCTTGTTTTCAATACTTTCTTTTGCGCATACGTATTCCATTCCTCAAATACTAATTCCATATATTGTTTTTATACAGAACTATATATAAAGATTTCTGTTTTTATACAGAACTATATTATCTCATGACATATGTCACCCCTATACAAATAATTAAATAATACGTAAGCGAATGTAGTATCCCACATTAATGTCCTTCTAGTAAATAGAGAAGACTATACAAAACCAGCATTTCACATGCTGAAACTAAACAAGAGAAAGATTAGATGGATAGTAAGGGAAGTTGATAAAAGGAGTCTAAGCATTTACCGTATAGCCAAGATACAGAAAATAACACATTATGAGTTTTCGGATATTCTGTCAAAAAATTAGCTAATTATGAAGATTGAGTATGTTTAATTATTTGGTTTTAGTGAACAGATGTTAGAAGCCATTTCCAGAGAGGGGTGATATGACATCCTATACTTAGCTATGCTTTATTATAATTCATTTAATAAACGTTTTAACCCAGTTCAGAAATCTTTCTGCCTTTTTCACCAAAATTTCAGCATCGTTTTTACTTATGGTTTTCCTGACATCATACTCTGTAGATTCTCTTAATTCTAGTCCCTTTTGAACTATATCAAGTTTTGAAGAGTCGCCAATTTTTTTTATGGCCTCTTTATGTAAAAATAAGGCTTCTCTATGATCTTTTGTTGCTCTTTTATTTATTGTATAAACGGTGAAAGCATCGTTGGTGTTGATTATTGATTGTGTAGCATTAAACGCTGATTCTTCTGGATACAAATCTAGGTTTTTTCTAGCTATTTCTAAAAATATTTCAGATTTTTTAATAAAATCTTTAGCATATTCTTTCGGGTATTCTTTCATCAAATCACGCCGTCAATATCTCCAAATATAACCCTACCATTTACTATATCTACAACTAAAGGGTTTTTTTCTTTATATTTTCTTTTGAATTCATTTTTTTCAAAAATGTGCGTGGAAAAAATAATATATTCTTCTTTAATATATTCCACCTTCAATTTACTTACGATATTCTCTAATTTTTCCGGTTTTTCTACTATGATGGCTAAGTCTATATCGCTAGTTGGTTTTTGTTTATCCAATACTGAACCGAAAACTACAACTACAATTATATCTTTTTTGATTTTTTCACAGAATTCTTTCGATTTCTCAAATAAAATTTCAGAATCCTTTTTTAGCAGAGGTTCTATCACTTCCTTTATCATGAAATGCTTTCTGTTCAATTGTAAAATAATGTTTCTGCTGGTTTTTTTGTATTCATTAACAACATTCTGATCAACAAAAGATTTTATAGCTCTATGAACACTCGATTTGGGTATGGAAAGCTCTCTAGATATTTCTGCCTCTGTAAACAGCCACTCGGGCCTGTCCACTAGCAATTTAAGAACTCTAATTTTAATTTCTGAGTTCAGTATTTTCTCAATCATAATTTTATCTTTGTCAAATGAATATTTAAATGTTCTATTTTTGGAACATATATGTTCTATTTTTGGAATAATATTATTTTAGTGAACTTTATCTTGAATTCCACAATAACCATTTCCAAAAAATAGCATCTTCTTTTTACAGATTGTAAAATTAGGCGGAAACTTTACGTTTGGCGTTTAAAACTGTTTCGATGATTTTATTATCAATTTATTAATCTAATAAAATAATAAAAATTGTATGGAAAATGAAATTGATAGATGGATTAAACGATCTGAAGAGGATTTTGAAACAGCAAAGGCCAACTTCAAAATAAGAAAATACAGGTTTGCTTCTTTTCTGTGCCAGCAAGCTGTAGAAAAAGCTCTAAAAGCGTTATTGTTAAAAAAAACCAAAAAAATAATTAGGATTCACGACCTTGTCGAGTTGGGAAAAAGAGTTGATATAGAAAACAACTATTATGATTCACTTGAAAAATTAACATATGTATATGTTGATTCTAGATATCCTGATACATCTGATAAAGATTACACTTTACAAGAAACAAAGGAGGATTTAAAAATAGCAGAAGAGGTTATAAAATGGATAAAAAAAAAGATATAGATAGATTGAGAGAATTTAAAAAAAATCTTTCAAAAATAGTTCCAATATATAAAATGATTTGGTTCGGATCCAGGGTTTCTGGAAAATCTTACCGCTGGAGTGACTTTGATCTAATTATAGTAAGTTCTAAGTTCAGAAATGAGAAATTCAGATATAGACCACTAGGATTTCGTAAATATTGGAATCTCAATTATCCTGTAGATTTCCTTTGCTATACGCCAGAAGAATATGAAAAATTAAGAAAAGAAATCAGCATAGTAAAAGAAGCTGAAAAAAACGGCATAGAAATTAAGTAGATCAGTAGAAGTAACAAAGAATGTTTTCATTAGTTCGCTCAAACATCCGAATAAGAGAACATAACGAACATCAGATATTTTTAAGGGAGGGTTGACACTTCAATCATTCAGGAAAATGTAAAACAGCCGAATCTCTTCTGACCTTTTCATCGCCCTTTAATTTATATTCTATCCAGAATTTTTTGCCTTCCGAGAGCGTTAAGCTACTGAATGTAATTTTATATCCTGGTTCAGCGGCTGGAATTGATACAGTACCTTCAGACACTTTAACTAACTCCACACTTTTATCACCATTGATAACGTTTATCTGATTATTTGTGTGATCGATATACTTGAAGTATGAGAAGCACGGACCGCAATCGGGATTCGTAAACATCCATTTGAAAAATATAACTGCCACTAAGAACAACAAAAAAACTAATAACAAGTTTAGATTAGATTTTTTTTCAGGCGTTAATGGCATTGAATAAATATTGGTTATTGCATTATTTATTAATTGTGATTTTAAGATTTCGTTTGGAAAAGTATCTTGAATTAAAAACAACTAACAAATAAACAATTATCAATTATTCTATTAGTATAGTATCTAGTTCCTCAATTTGTTTTATGTGTTTATTTCTGGTGACTAAAGTCATACTGTTTTCTATTGCCTGACTCGCTGTGAGCAATTCTGCTAAAGGAAGTGGCTTGCCTGTCTTGTATTTTTTGTTGTTTGCAAAACTTCAAAATTTTCAATAAATTCTATTGATTTTTATTTTTTAGCAGGAGATTTCTTGATCAGACCAAAGATAAATTCAAAATAGGTTATGAAAGTTATTATCGGAGGCGTAATCGTATATTTTGTCAATTCATTTATGTGATCTAACACGCTTTTATTCCTTGATTCCAGATCTATCAGAACATCCGTATCCAAAACTATGTTCATTTTTTAAAACCTTCTTCATTTCTGAGTTCTCTCACTATTTTTTTCATTTCATTTGCTTCTTCCTCTGAAAGCAATTTCTCTCCGTTCAGAAGTATTTCCCATTTGTGTCTTGAATCTTTCACATAATTGTCAATCATATGCTTTAACAATTTATCCATTCTGATTCCTCGCTAACCGCTAGGGATTTAAACTTGTTCCATATCTTTTCATTAACACCTTTTATTGTCTTTAGTCCCATATAAGTATTATTTTACTGTATTTTTACCACTCCTATTATCAGATTTGATTCCCCTAGAACAATCGTATCGTTGACCGTGCCGTTATAATTATATCTTATATATTTCAGTGTAGAATTTTCGCCCGATCTGAATATTCCCTGGACAGGAACTGGGATATTGGATATCTGAAAATCATAAGCAACTATGGGTGACTGGGTTGTTTTAACTACTATCCTTGATCCTGATATCTTCTCGTCTTTGATGTACTTCATAGTTTTTTTGGGATATACGAATGGGATAATTCAGATCGATTTCAGAAATCACTGTCAAGCTAGCATTTGTCGGACGGGTATTAGAGCTTTTGCCGACATCATACAATTTTATTATCTCGGTAGAAGTTTGGACAGCTATCTGCTTCATACCTACGTCTATATTCCTTCTCAGTATGTTGTTGTAATAATTATATATTGTGGTGGTGAAAAGAGTAAGCATAACAAAACCCAACAAAATCAAAAAAGTATAAGTTATGAATTTAGAAACGCCTTTCATAATAATATATTGTAAGCTAAAATTTTATTATCTCCTAATCGAATATTTGTAGTATGAAAGGGATATCTCCTTTGGTCGCTTCCGTTATTCTAATAGCTGCTACAATGTCTATTGCCGGCATCCTTTCATATTGGGCTAGTAGCTTTGTCCAAAGAGGACTGACAGAATCAGGTAATACGACACAAGAATCGCAATGCCTCTCGTCCCAGTTCAGAGTTTATTCCGGAAGATATACAAATGCTTCAAAATCTTTAACAGTCATTCTAGAAAATCAAAGGTTGGCGGACATTTCTCTGAGCAATGTGTATATGTTCTATCCAAACGACGAACTGAAAAGTTTCAATATAACAGGCGTGATTGCTGGCAATGAACTAAAAACATTTAATGTCAGCAATATTGATCCCGGCTTCACTTCGGGGGAAATAAGAAGTACTTGTCCACAAATCGCTGCATCTTTCAAATGCGGAGCCATCGCATGCTCGTAGTGATACAATGAAAGGTATTTCTCCATTATTAGCATCCGTATTGTTGATAGCGTTCACTCTTGCAGTCGCAGCTATATACAGCGGCTGGCTAACAAGCTTCACCAGAAAAACAGCAACAGAAGTAGAAGAAAGATCAACAATCAGAGTCACATGCAGTTACGGAGGCATCGAAATAAGCAATCTTCAGTATAATTCAACTGCCTCAAGTGGAAATGTTTCTGGGACTATAGAAAACACAGATATTATTGATTTGGGTGACATAGATGTTGAAATATTTTTCACCAACTCTACAAGATATCTCTTAGACCTCAATAGAACACTAAGGCCAGGCGAAAGAGACACATTCAATACGAGAATAAACACTTCAACCTATGACAAAATAAGGGTGAAAACAAACTGCTCGAATGTGAATGACGAGTTGACATCAAGTTACGTATCTGTAGTAACTTAAATTGTAGATAGCGTGAAAATTAAAAGTCCTCCTATCATCATTCCCGCACTATGTTTGACACCGGCAGACAATTCACCTTCCGACATTTTTCCAATGACCAAACCAGCGAACAATCCCTGAAGTATGATTAAATTTCGGAATATCGTTTTGTATTCAACAGTCAATTGTTTTGCTTGCTGCTGTTGTAGGTCTACTTGCCCTTCAGTCTGCTGTTTCAACGATATATCAGCTAGAGTGGGCACCAAGAATTTCTGGAGACCTATTATTACTGCCAAGAAAATAAAGAATATGACATAACCTGAAATGATTTGGGAGTTTAGATAAAGCTTTCTTTCTTCCCTCAGCCTCTCTATCTCGACAGTTGTTTTACTTATCGATTCAAAAATATCTGTCAGATTGCCACCGTATTCATGACTCTCTATAACCGTTGAGCTTATACGCCCCACTAGTTTGGAATTAGTTGACCGTGCAAAGCTGAGAAATGCCCTAGCAAAAGGAATACCCCAATCCAGTTGGGCATTCAATTTTTTCAGATGATAAGATAGTGCTCCGTACTCATTTTGAACGACACTTTTTAATGCCATTGGCAGAGTCATACCAGATCTGACAGCTTCTACAAGATCTTGCATGAACTGCGGAAACATGTCCTCTATGAGTTTTATTTTAGTCATCTCATTGTATTTGATCAGGGATATTGGAGCTGCTGCAACGATCAGTGCGACAACAACGACTGTTGAGAATAATGCAGGCGTTTCCCTGAAAACAACGAAACCAAGCGCTATTAAAACCAAGCCAACAATTCCGCTGACAGATAATATAATGATTGTTTTATCGTCCATCTACATCTCCACTTGTGTCGAATGCAAGAATAACATGAACCCTATATTGAGCGCCGGCACCAGTATATATATACTGAGTTTCATCAGCTGCAATATGCCGACACCACCTAAATTGGATTCAATCATATTCATAACTGAGAATAATGAAATTATAAACAATGGCGCAGCAATGAGAAGACCTGTATAGAACTCTGCATATGTATCCAGCTGCTGCAGATATTTCTGTCTTTTTGTTCTCCATTCAAATAGAGCCTGCTCACCCATAATTTTCAAGTATGTCTTCAAATCACCGCCGCTCTCAATTGTGCTAACAAATCCAAGCAATATTTGCTTGAGTTTTTCCGAAGGGCTTCTTTTAGCAACTTCCCTAATTGATGACATTGGATCCATGCCGAACATGTCCATATTCCTCACTATCTTTCCCATTTCAACAGCCAAAGCGTCATACTCGCTGAAATCCGCCAACAATTTGAAAATGGCTGATGGAGGAATACCTGAAGTGGCAATAGATCCCATGTGAGCTACAGCAAAAGGAAGATTCGTATCTATGCTGGTCTTTCTTGTAGTCATTTGATTATAAGGCACGAAATATGACATCAGAAAAACGGACATCCCAACAGCAATAGGAACAAATAAAATTGCTCCTATCATCGTGAAAATGTTTGGATGCCACACTGTTGCTAAAAGAAATATTAAAAGTATTAGTCCAATCACATATCCGATAACGGTCATAAAAATCATTAAAGCTCCGTAATTTCTTGCCGGTATATTCACTCCGGATTTAGGAATTATCTCGTTTAGACTTTTGAATATTTCTTGGTTGTTATCGACAACGGAACCAAAATTTTTGCTTGCAATGCCAACTATTGAATCAATCATCAATTAATTCATTGTATTGAGTTAGTATATTTTTTACGCTATGCGCTGATCAAAGATCGGCGTCTATTCTCAACAACTTTAAAGCCAAACAATTTTATCAAATCAACTCTCTCTTCTTTTTCTAGAGTTTGTGGTTTCTCCTCTTTCACTTCTTTCTTTTCTGTTTCCTGCGGATTTTCAGTTACAGTTCCGCCATTAATTTTTTCGACTACCTTTCCTTTAGAAATATCAATCTCGATTTTACCAACTTGATCTAATATACTCTTCGGATTTTTATAAAATTCATTAATGATGGCGGTCACTTCCTTAAAATCTTTCTTGCCTGATTTAGCGAGCCATTGCAATATGATTTTTCTCTTTTCGACTTCTTTCAAAGCATCTTCAAAAGTTATACCTTTATTATGCGCTATTTTTCTTAGCAATATGCTATCTGGATTATAAATATAGGTGTCAGCAGCGGGATCCCACTCAATCACTTTTCTGGTTGTAGCTTTTAACGTATTTGAATCAATAGATTCTATTTCTTCTATTTCTTTAATTCTTCTTGCAGACTTGCCCTTTTCTCTTGCATGGATCATAATTACAATAACATCTAAGCTTTCGACCAAACTAGCAGACAGATCTATTGGTGCTGTAGTAAGTCTTTTAATAACTGTGTCAACCGATCCAGCGTGGAATGTAGCGATGGAAGGGTGACCAGAACTCATACCCTGAAACATGACGTAAGCTTCTTTACCTCTTACTTCACCAACAATAACATAATCCGGATTCTGTCTGAACGATCCCTTCAATAGATCGAATAATGTGACTTCTCCATATTTTTCCCCGGATGCTAAAGGTATACCAAAACCTAACCTAGAAACAGCTGGTATCCAGTGATCATGAGATAGTTTGAGTTCTCTTGTATCCTCGATGCTAACGATCTTCGCTTCAGGAGGTATGAACATGCATATGCTATTCAGGAATGTGGTCTTACCTGTAGCGACTCCACCTGCTATTAACATAGATACACCTGTTTCCATCAAGAACCAAAAATATGCCATTATTTGCGCGTTGCAACTACCTAGTTCCATGAGTTCAACTGGCGAATACGGCCTCTCGGTAAACTTTCTGATTGAAAATGTAGGACCGCGTGTCGTAACGTCACCAGCTAAACTTGCATTGACTCTGGAACCGTCTGGAAGTGTAGCGTCAAGGATCGGCTCGGCGTAACTGACATATCTTCCTGATCTTTCAGCTATTTTTATAACAAATTCTCTCAATTCACCTAGATCGTGAAAAATAATGTCTGATTTTATAGATCCGTATCTTCGATGAACAACAAAAAGTGGTATGCCGACCCCGTCGCATCCTATATCCTCAATCATCGGATCTCTCAACAACGGCTCAATCTGATTCAGTCCGACAAAATCTCTATATATATAATACATCAATCTCGTATACTGATCAGACGTCAATGAAACGCCTAAATGTTTGAAGACTTTCTTTATCTGTATTTCTAGATATTTTATAGCCTCAGTGTTTTCTTTAATAGATGTCAACCCAACCTGAATCATGTCAACTAATGAAGAGCAAGATTTTTTATACATCTTTTTCTCTTCTTCTGATAAAATAGGCTCTTCTAAACTATACACAACCTGTTGAATAGTGGGATCCCATTTTATATGAGCATAAGCAAAAGGTGGTATTAAAGGGTATCTCACATCTATATCACTGATTTTATTGACTTTGGGAATCTGAATGAAATTACTTGGAACATCTACGCGAAAACCTGGCAATACTGCCTCAGCTGCCTTTTTTTCATGCATCTTCCTCCACAACATTCCTCTATATTTCCGAATGTCGACCATAGAAATCATTTCATATGTTTTTTCCTTACAGATTTACCTTTTTTAACGATATGTTGGAATCTTGCACAGCCCGGGCAAACTCTCATTTGTCCGCCCATCAAATGAAGCATTCTTCTGTCTACTTGCTTAAGTATAGACTGGTCCGTAATTCTAAAACCTCTATACGCTACAAAAGTTTTCCATCTCGGAACTATTTTTCCACAGTAGCCACAATTCACTGTTCCTTCTCTTCCTCTTTTTTTGCTGTGTTGATATTGTCGTGTATAAGGCGCTGTCGATACAGGCAATAAATCACCCCTTTATTATAAGATTTACTTTTATGAATTATATAGTTAAATTCAAAAAACTTCCTTTAACATAGGCAAAGCAATTTTTGACCAGTCCTCTACAATTACTCCTTCAGAATTGCATATATCTTCCAGTTCTTGGATCGTAAACATACCACACTGTTGGGCTTCCGAGCCAGCTAACTTGATTTCTTCATGATTTGTCTCCACCAAATATAGGATACCAAAGTGCACTTTTCCCACATCATTAGAATCGTCGTTAATATAACCCAGGACACTTGGCCTTATTTTCTCGTTTATATCCAACTCTTCTTTTAATTCTCTTTCCAAACTTGCTAAAATGGGATTTTTTGATGTTTCATCTATTTTTTCTATGTGACCACCGACACCCCACGACCATTTACCACGAAGCCTCGTTTCTGTGTATCCTGTACCAGCAGAGCGTTGGTATGCGAAAACTCTTCTTAATTTCTTATTAACAACGACGACATATGCGATAGGCTGTTTGAAGCTTGGATTATCCTCAGCCAAGCCTCTCTTCATATATTCAAAATTTTTCAAAATTATTTCTTCAAAATTTAATCCGTCTTGCTTTAGAAAATTCTGAAAATAATTTTCTTCAAATAATTTTTTCGTCGAAATGACCATTATCTCTTGTTCGTCTTTATTCATAGAATCATACATTATTTGAATGGTGCAGGAATTTAAAACTTCTGCTATTATATTATAATATAAAAGGTGAATAAATGGGATTTGGAAATAGGGAATTTCAAAAACCGAAAATGAAAAAAATAAGCAACGTTATTTGGGAAATACCGCCAGAATTTAAGAAAGGAATGAGAGTACCTGCAAGAATCTACGCTAGTGAAAAAATAGTAAATGACATGGATTTGCAAGTATACGATCAGATAACAAATGTTGCCACATTACCAGGAATCCAAAAATATGCGTTCTGCATGCCCGATGGCCATAGTGGATATGGGTTTCCTATCGGCGGTGTAGCCGCATTTGATATAAATGATGGTGGAGTTATATCACCAGGTGGTATAGGATTTGACATCAACTGCGGTATGCGTTTAGTTTTAACTAATTTAACTTATGATGATGTTAAACCGCATTTGAAAACTTTGGTTGATAATTTATTCCAAAGGGTTCCTGCAGGTGTCGGCTCGACTGGTTTTGTGAAATTAAGCAAAGACGAATTTAGGAAAGCTGTAGAAGAGGGAGCACGTTGGGCAATAGAAAAAGGATATGGATGGAAAGAAGACTTGGAAAGAACTGAATTAAATGGAAAGGCTGAATGGGCAGACAATAAAAAAATTTCTGATAAGTCAGTGGAAAGGGGTTTCAATCAAATTGGTACTTTAGGATCTGGTAATCACTACCTTGAAATACAAGTTGTAAAACCAGAAAATATTATGGATGACAAATTAGCAAAAAAATGGGGGTTATTTCCAAATCAAATCGTTATCATGTTTCATTGCGGAAGCAGGGGTTTTGGTCATCAAGTTGCAACTGATCATCTTCAAATTTTCTTGAACGTGATGGAAAGAAAATATGGAATAAAAATTTTGGATAGAGAATTGGCATGCGCTCCTTTTAGCTCTCCTGAAGGACAAGACTATTTCAAAGCGATGGCGTGCGGAGTCAACATGTCCTTTGCTAACAGACAAGTTATCCTACATAGAATCAGAGAGGTTTTCGAAAAAATATTCAAACAAGATGCAGAAAAATTAGGAATGCATCAATTATTTGATGTTAGTCATAATAGAGCTTCGGTGGAAAAACACAAAATTGATAATGAGACAAAAGAAGTTGTTGTGCATCGAAAAGGTTCTACAGGAAGTTATTATGCGGATAGGAATGAAATTCCAAAATTATATAGAGGTGACGGAAGCCCTGTTATTATCGGCGGTTCAATGGAAACGGGATCTTATCTGCTTGTAGGAGGAGATAAATCGCATGAAACTTTTTGCTCAACAGCTCATGGATCAGGAAGAACAATGTCAAGAACGAAGGCTAAGCAGTTATTCAGAGGTGACATATTGCAAAAAGAAATGGAAAAAAAGGGCATTTATGTAAAATCTATCAGTTTTGCTGGATTAGCTGAAGAAGCCGGAGCTGCTTACAAAGATATTGACACTGTCATTGACGCAACACATGAAGCTGGAATTTCTAAAAAGGTTTGCAAGTTGATCCCAATAGGAAATGTGAAAGGATAATCGCATTTTAATTTTTAAAATATGATTAATAAACAGTTTATATGACGAATTATGTTTATTTGGGAGACCATGAATTTGATCCGTACACAAACTTAGCTATAGATGAAACATTACTCGAAAGGACAAAATCTGGTATTGTTTATTTAAGAATTTATTCATTTTCTGCACCTGTAATGATTTTAGCATACAGCGAAAGCCCATCAGATTTAAAGTTAGATTATATAAGAGGACAAGGAATAAATGTTGCTAGACGGTTGTCTGCTGGATCTGTTATGTATTGTGATCAAAAAAGTTTATGTTATTCACTTATTGGGAGACAAGAGAATATGCGATACCCAAATGAAATACATAGAGAATATGGCGGAAAAATAAAAGATGTTTTATCAAAAATCATGGGCTGTGATATTTATATAGGTGAACATTTCAGTTTGAGAACAAGACAAGATGCAACAGGCATAATAGCAGGTCACGGTATTAAATTGGGCTCTGGATCTTATTTGTATCATGGAATAATAGCTGTCCAACCGTGGAACTTGAATTTACTTAATAGCAGTATTGTTTTATCAGAAGAAGAACTAACAGTAATTCCGCAATTGCCTTATGTAAACATGCCTAGGACAGTTATCATAGAAAACTTATTAAGAGGTTTAACTGATGACAAGCACACCATGACTGGCAGAGAAGAATTTAACGAAATTATTTTAGCTGCTAGAAAACTTGCTTCAGAAAAACATGGAAAGGACCATTGGATAAATGAAGGTAGATCTACAGAACAATCAGGGGGTCATAAACTTTTTACAAATGGTGGTTTTTGTTTTTGCGTGACACGAGGAGACGAACCTTTACTATAGGCTAATATTATGACATCAAAAACACCTATCGTCATCATAACGGGTTATTTGGGTAGCGGTAAAACCACTTTACTCAGAAATATCTTAGACCAATCAGATAAGAAATTGGCAATATTAATGAACGAATTTGGTGAGATAGGAATAGATGGCAAAATAATCAAAGGAAAAAATGTTGATATGGTTGAACTTTCCGGCGGATGCGTATGCTGCTCGATGACAGGAGAATTTGAAGCCGCAATAAAAGAAGTCGTAAAAAAAATAAAACCTGAAATGATTGTTGTTGAAACAACAGGTGTAGCTGAACCGGACGCATTAATTTTCGACATAGAAGAAAATATACCAGAAGTGAAATTGGAAGTTGTCATAACTATTATCGATTGCGATTCTATGATAAGATTCCCCAATTTGGGACAAACAGGAAAAATTCAGATCGAAATGGCAGACGTGCTAATAATGAATAAAATTGATCTCGTTACAAAAAAACAAACCCAGGAAATAGAAGACGGATTAAAGGAGTTGAATGAAAGAGCCGTTGTACTCAAATCAATAAAATGTGAACTAGATACGAGTCTGCTATTTGGAATAGATGTTGACAAGAAAAGAAATAAAAAGACACATAAACACGAAACAGAAAATATTGAATTTTTCGTTTATAGCACAAGAAAAATTTTGAACAAAAATAAATTTGAAAAAATAATTCAGAACTTACCAAAGAACATTTACAGGGCTAAAGGATTCGTCAAGTTTTCTGACGGTAATTATCTGTTTAATTATGTCGCAGGGAGATATGATTTTGAAAAATTTCAGACAAAAGAAACTCGAATAATCTTTATAGGAATTAAAGCGAAAACATCAGAAAGAAAAATAAAAGACATGTTAAAAGAGGCTGCCATATGAAACCTAATATTGGTGCGGGAGATAAAGGACGGACATCATTAATTGGAAAAAATATCGATAAAACGAATTTAAGAATTTCTTGCATAGGAAATGCGGATGAACTAAATGCTTTTTTGGGTTTAGTCAGATCAAGATTGAGTGATGATAAGAGAATGACTGATATAAATAACGCTTTGGAAAAAATTCAACAAGATATTTTCTTAATAGGATCGAACCTAGCTAATATAGAATATCATAAAAGTATTAAAAAAATCACAATGAATCATGTAAAATTTTTAGAAGATAAACTACAATTATTCGAAAAAGAATTAGAAACTCTTGCTAAATTTATCTTACCTGGAGGCACAAAAACAGCATCACTTCTCCATATATCTCGCGCAGTCTGCAGAAGGTTGGAAAGAAATCTGCATCTCCTATTAAAAAAAGGAAAAATCGATGAAAGCATTTTATCTTATGTGAATAGACTATCTGATCTGTTGTTTGAACTCGCTAGAGTTGTTAATAAAAGATCACATGTAAAAGAGGTAGAATGGGTAGGCAGACAATAATTACAAAACTTTATAATAAACTCTTCTATTATTTTTTCCCTTGTTTTCTATACTAACTAACTCAATTGTTCCTATTTCTGATGTATTTCCAACTTGTGTTCCGCCATCCGCTTGTAAATCAACACCTTCTATTTCTACTAGTCTCAGTTCGGATACTTGGGGAGGCAGAGCTTTGGCCAACTTAACTACATCGGGTATTTCCATTGCCTGTTCTCTCTTCATAAAGTAGAATTTTACTGGTAAAGTTCTTGTTACTATTTCGTTTGCTTTTTGGAAATATTCTTTTATTTTGTCCCTATCGAAATTTTCTAAATCAAAATCAATTCTTGATTTATCAACTCCAAGTTGGTTTCCTGTTATTAAAGCACCTGTCTCTTTGTTTATAACAGCACTAAGAATATGCGCAGCTGTATGCATTCTCATTAGAATATATCTCCTTTCCCAATCTATAACTCCTGTAACTTCATCGTCTACTGAAATACCTGATTCTACAACTTCATGAACAATTTCTCCCTTTTGTTTAATTACTCTCAAAACAGTAAATTTCTGGTTATCTGATTTTCTTATAATAACACCAAGGTCAGTTGATTGTCCACCTGATTCTGGATAAAAGACCGTCCTGTCAAGAATTATTTTATTATTATCTTCAACTTTGATAACACTAGCATCAAACTCTTTCATGTAATGATCTCTCAAATATAGCATTTCTGTCATATTCTACATATAGGAAAGATATTATTTTATTTCTATTGGTTGAAATAACAATCAGAGTGTTTGTATGACATATAAATTTTTAGAAAAAATATCTCTTGCGGATGTAGCTTTTGAAGCTAAAGGTAAAACATTAGAAGATATGTTGGAATCGGCCGCTTTAGCAGTCACAAACACTATGATAAAAGACATAAAAAAAATCACACACAAAATCAATAAAAAAGTAAATGTTATTTCAGACGATGCAGAAAAATTAACACATGATTTTTTACAAGAGATAGTATTCCTCAAAGACGCTAAAAAACTTTTATTTTCCGAGTTTAAAATAAAAATAAAATACGGCCATAAATTAGAATTAAATGCTGTATTGAAAGGAGAAAAGTTGAATATGAAAAAACACGAACTACTAGTTGATGTAAAAGCAGTTACATGGCATAAATTTTCTGTAAAAAAAGATGGAAACGGATGGAAAGCTATCGTCGTCCTGGATGTTTAAAGAATATATTATTCCATACTTATAATTTCAATAATAAAGACGATTAATATGTTGAATGTTGGAGATGAAGCACCCAATTTTGAAGCGCTAGATCAAAATGGAAAGATTATAAAACTTAGTGATTTCAAAGGCAAAAGAGTAGTGATGTATTTTTATCCCAAAGACTATACACCTGGCTGCACTATAGAAGCATGTGAATTTAGAGATTTTATGGAAAAATTTCAGAAAAAAATGTAATAGTTTTAGGTATTAGCGTAGATGATATATTTTCTCACAAAGGTTTTATAGAAAAGCATAATCTGAATTTTATATTAATATCGGACGCTGCAAAAAAAATTTCGAAGGATTATGGAGTCTTGAACATAACTGGAAAATCAATAAGATCTACTTTCATTATAGATGAAAATGGAGTGATAAAATATATATTTTCTAAAGTAAACCCAGATGGTCATGCCAAAGAAGTTTTAGAAGCTATAAGAAAATCATTTAATTTATAACTCAACCATGTTTTTTGATTTATTTTTAGCTAATGCAACAATATTTTCTACCCAAGTTTCCATCAATGCTGTCATTACCTCACTTGTATACCAACCAAAACCCTGCAGCCCAATAGCATTTTCTAAATCAGCTAAAGGAGTATTAATCAAATCTTCAGCTTCATAAATATAAGTAGCAACTTTTTTTGATCTGATCGCCTCTGCCATAGCTTCTTCATCGACCATTTCTCTATCAGCAATATTTATTATAATAGCACCTTTTTTTATTTTATGAATTTCCTTCTTACTGATTAATCCTTTATTTTCGTTGACATGGGTAGCATGAATTGATATGGCATCTGACTCTCTTAAGATTTCACCGAGAGTTTTCATTTCTACACTATTTTGACTCTTAGGTGAACGGTTACAAGCAATTACTCTCATACCAAAGCATTTAGCAATTTCAGCAACTCTGCTTCCTATGTTACCTAAACCTATTATTCCCAAAGTCTTACCTTTCAACTCAAACCCCATTTCTAATTTATATTGACCTTTCTGCGTTCTCCTATCAGTTAAAATTATTTGTTTACTTGCGCATAACAGAAGAGCTATTGTGTGTTCAGCAATTGTTTCACTTTGTAATTTAGCAGGGAGACTACATACAACAATTTTTCTTTTTCTACAGTAATCAAGATCGACCCAGCCATATGATGTTGTACCTAAGGCAATTCCTTTTAGTCTTGGTAAAGTTTCCATAATTGTTACTAATCTATTTTTTGCTTTTTCAAAGCCTCCAAGAATATCAGGATTTACCGCAATTATTTCAGCATCTTTAGCAATCTCGATTAATTGATTCAATGGGTATTCTTTATATTCATCAACAAAACTCACTTTTCCTATATTGGTTAGCGTGATTTGTTGTTCTTTGAGAAAATCTGACTTTGGATTAAAAATGACGATCTTCATAATATTTAATTATTCACTAAATTTATATCCTAATTTTTCAAAAATGTTTTTCATCTTTAAACTGTCATGCTCCAATAAAGGACTTTCTGAAATTACTGTTATGTCGATTTTTCTTTTCAAGATTTCTCTCGCCAAAGGTTCAAAAGGAGGATGTGAATTAATAGGAACGTGTACATCTACGAATCTTTTCTTCTTTTCGTCGAATTTAACACCTTCAAAATGAGAGTATATACGATCTGATTTCAAAATTTTCAATTTATCAAAAACTTCACCATAATCTATTTTACCATTATTTCTTGCAAACAAATGGGCCCAGTCTATATAAGGTATTAATTGTCTCGCTTCTTTGCATAGTTCTATTGTTTCATCCAAAGTTCCAAATTGACTCTCCCTAGCCATAGTTTCAATTCCAAGTTTGACATTTTTTATTCCTTCAGATTTCATTTTATCTAAAATATCCATAAAACCTTCTTTAGTTTTTTCTAATGCTTGTTTAGAATTTAAACCTGTATAATAAGCAGAATGAATAGCTATTGCTTTTGCATTCATCAATTCTCCTCTATCAGCTGAATCTAATATCATCTTTTTACTAGCTTCAATAGTTTTCTTATCTTTTGAGCAGAGATTTATGAAATAGGGTGCATGAATTGTTAATTGAATGTTTAATTTTTTTGCTAAGTCACCTACTTCTCTAGCCAATTCTGGTTTCATTCTAACTCCGCGAACAAATTCACATTCTATAGAATTTAACCCTAGTCTAGAAACTTCTTTTATACCTTCTAATGTTCCACCTTTTGTTGTAGTTGGTATTCCAGCTGGGCCAAGAAATATTTTTTGCAAAAAACCACCTATTAAATTTTAATTACTAATGATTTAATAATAAAAATTATTTATAGGGTTTTGTAATGGTTCTTTTTGATATAAAATTTAGCAAAGAAAAAAACAATTTAGAAATCCATAATAAAAAAACTAAAGAAGTTATTTTGAGTGATGCTAATTTCGGTATAATTTACAAGAAAAATGGAAATATCATAAACACTATAGATGCCAGTTTTGAAAAAAAATTCAAAATAGATAATGGTAAATTAAAATTACGAAAAATTAATGGCGATCTAGAAACCAATTTTCATATAATTTTAGGCACCGACGAGTCAATAGAATTATTTCTATCAGTGAAAAATAAAACAAACAAGAAAATTACATTAATTAATTCTGTTTTATTAGAGGGTTATCTGGCTTTATGTAAAAAATTTAATAACTGGAAATTTTTCGAACATGGGTGGAATACGGTTAGCCAGTCAAAATATAAAAAAATTTCTGATAAATCCAAAAAGAGTATTGTATTATCTAGAAATTATAATATTAATTCATTCAATAAAGACTATGGCTCGTTAGGAAATGAAATTGTAAGTGAAATGTTTAGTTTAGCGGTAGATAAAACTAATGATCTATGTTTGTTAATGGGGGCTACTACAACAAAAAAACAATACTCGCAAGTGTATTGGTATTTAGACGATTTTCCTAAGTTTAGATTAACATCACAAATGGACGAAGTCACGTTAGAAAAAAATGAAGAAATATCTACAGAAATTTTTTTAATTTGTTTTGGAGAAAAATCGGAAGTATTAAAGTTGTATTCAAAAAAGGTTGCAGAAAAAATGAACCCGCCAATACCAGAAAAAAATTATAGTGGATGGTGCTCGTGGTATTATTATAGTAATGATATTTCTGAAAAAATAATACTTAGAGAATTAAAAGTTGTATCTAAAATAAAACAAAAAATTCCTTTCAAATATTTTTTGGTGGACGATGGTTATTGTATAACAGGAGACTGGTTAGAATATCACAAAGTTTTCCCGAATGGCATGAAATTTTTAGCCGATGAAATCAAGAAACAAAAACTATCGCCGGGCATCTGGTTAACACCATATTTGATTGATAGAAAATCCAAAGTTTATAAAAAACATCAAGATTGGATATTATTAAACAAAAAAGGAAACCCCGTTTTTTGCACAAAAATTACATTCAACCCATTAATTGGTTTTGAAAAATGGAATAAATACACTTTAGATCCAACACATCCTGAAGTCAAAAAATGGATAACGCATGTTATAGATACAGTGGTTAACGAATGGGGGTATGAATTGCTGAAACTGGATTTCTTACATTCATTATCTATGTCCGACAGTTACTATCAAAAAAATATAACAAGAGCACAAGCACTAAGAATAGGAATAGAAACAATAAGAAAAACTGCGGGAAATAAAGTTCATATAACAGGAGCCATAACACCGTTGTCTCCAACTATAGGAATTTTTAATTCTATGAGAATATCGGGAGATATAATATCGCCACCTTTGGCTCATTTACCAATAATAAATAGAATAATCAATAAATTTACATTTCAAAATAATTTTAGGAACATAACATATAGAAAATTCATGCATAAAAATTTTTGGCTGAATGATCCTGATTGTTTGGTTGTAAGATCAAGATTGAAATTGGATAAAAATATTTTCAATAAATATTACAATATGATAAAAAATTCTGACTATCAAATCTTTTTGGGAGATAGTATAATAAGACTGAATAAAGAAATAGACACACTAATTTCGCCTATATTCAATAATAAGCAAAAAAAACTATAATATCCGTATACTTCTATTTTATAGAAGTTTTTAAAATAATAATCGCGTTTTTAAAATTTAAATTTTACAATTATATTAATGAAGCAAAAAACGGCCATATTAGCAATTTTTATTATTTCTGCTATAAGTTTATTTATTTTCCTTTATGGAACAAAAAACGAAGCTCCAATGGATGATGCATATATCGGCTTTGAGTACATAAGAAACATAAAAAATAATAAGGGATTAGTTTTTAATGAAAACCAATACACGGGAATTGGTGCGAGCACAATTTTATGGTATTTTATTTTGGCTTCTGGATTAAACATAGGGATTAATGAAATTTTGTTTTCAAAAATAATAGGAATACTATCATATTTCATATCTGTACTCTGCGTTTTTTATTTATCAAAAATTTTTTCTTCAGTACTGTTTAAAGATTATAAACAAAATTTATTCGTTTTGTTTTCAACTTTATTTTTTTCTATATCGGGAAATATAATTTGGTTTTCAATTTCTGGTATGGAAACTATAATGTTTATTTCCCTATTATTAATGAGCCTGGTATTCTACCTTAAAGAGAAAAAAATATTACTGGGTATTGTACTTGGTCTTTTAACTTTAACGAGATTAGAAGGATCTACCATGTTATTATCCATGGTCATCATAGATATCTACAACTCTAAAAATCGGAACAAAATTTTTCCATACTTATTTTCTTTTTTAATTGTAGTAATTCCATGGCTAATCTTTATTTACAGTACAACTGGAAATGTGTTTCCAACATCGTTCTCAGGAAAAAGATATACTCAAATTACTGCAATAAACAAATTAACTGACAATTTTCCTCTAATATCTTACATAACAAAAAACAATCTTTTGCTCTTTCTTAGTACATGGACATTATACTCATTTTATTTCGTGTTTGACGGAATCAATTTGCCAGGAATTACTATTTCGACAAGTAAATTGTTGGGAATTCCGTATTTTAATTTTTCTTTAATAGGACTCGTAGTGTTTTTATTCTTTGTTATACCATTAACATTTTTGGGGTTTAGAAAAATAATTCAAAGCAAAAAAAATGTCAATTTAAAATATAAGAGCCATAATATCATAGTAATTTTCTTACTATGGATTATTTTACATAACATATCATATATGGTTTTTTTACCAACAATAGGAACTACTAGCAGATATCAAAGCATGAACCACTATCTAGTTTGGTCAATTCCGTTAATAGGTATAATCGCAATCAGAAACAAAAAGGTTATGAGTTTATTTTTATTTTTATTAGTTGTATTATCAGTTTTGAATGTTATTTATTGGTCTAATGTATATAAGGCCAATCTAACTCATATAGAAAACGTAAGGAAACAATCGGCATTCTTTATCAGGAATACTTCTACTAATAAATTTGCAGCGCATGATATAGGTGTTGTAAAATATTACTCGTCAAAAACAGTCGTGGACTTGGGAGGACTAATAGATAAAAATTTTATCAATTTTATAAAAAATGATAAAGTAGATGACTATCTAAAGAATAACAATGTAACATATTTGGTTTTACCGGGAAAACATAGTACAGAAGAAAAACCGATATATGATTTTTTAGAATTTTTGAAATTAACAAACTCGACAGAGAAATATAGAATCAAAGAAATAGCATCGTTTGAAATTGATTTTGAAACCTGGGAACTCGGATTTGAACCAACAGGAAATTATTTGCCAAGTGTTAAAGTGTACGAAATCGAATGGATATAATTACCGATAGATAAAATAATTAAAACCTATTTATTAATTACTATCTAAAAAATAATATGGTACGATGCTTTAATAGTTAACTTTTTTATATTAGAGATTAATATATTCATATGCTACATATATCAAAAAATAAGCTTCACCATTTATATTTAGTTAAAAAATTGGATTCTGTAGAAATTGCTAAAATTTTTAATTGTAATAAAATGACCATTCTTAGAAAATTACACGAACATAATATAAAAATAAGACCAGGCGGATCAAAAGTTAAAATAAATAGAGCCACATTAGAGAACTTGTATTTAAAGGATAGAAAATCTACTTGGAAAATTGCGGAAATTTTAGGATACTCACGTTCTACCATTTATCAGCACTTGATAAAATTAGGCATTAAACCAAGGGATCTATCAAGTTCTCATATTTTATATAAAAGAAAAAAATTTAGTGGCAATGAGGTAGAGAAATCGTATATTGTTGGTTTTGCCATAGGTGATTTGAGAGTTAGAAAATCTGGAAAGGAAGGTAAAACAATTAAGGTTGATTGCGCCTCAACAAAAAAAGCGCAAATAAAACTAATAGAAAGTTTATTTAAAAGATATGGTCGAGTTTGGAAAAGTAAACTATTTGGTGGCGGAAAAATTCAAATAGAAGCTTTTTTGGACGACTCCTTTTCCTTTTTATTGAATTCGAGAGAATATTTAAATCATATATTTAATGAAGATAGAATGTTTTGGCCTTTTTTTGCGGGTTTTGTTGATGCTGAAGGATGTATACATATAAGCAATAACAGGCCACATCTTTTAATAGGAAACTATGACGTTGAATTATTGATAAAGATAAGAAAAAAATTAATCTATATGGGTCTACCTATTAGACCGCTGACCAAGGACAATAAGCTCAGAGTTAATAGTGGGGGTTATGTTAGGAAGAATTACTACTGGACGTTACGTGTGGATAGAAGGGATTCGCTTAATTTTTTGTTTAAAATTTTAATAAAATATATAAAACATGCTAAAAGAATTTCAGATATGAAAAAGGCAATGAGTATGATAAGTAAAAATTAAAAGTATAAAAAGATTAAGTTACTAAATAGTTGGTATTCAATGGTGGTAAAACTAAAAGATAAATTTTACATAACAACGGCTTGCCCATACGTAAATGCACCCCCGCATGTGGGTCATGCTTTAGAACTAATGCAGACAGATGTTATTGCAAGATATCGAAAATTAAGAGGCAATGACGTATTCTTCTTAACTGGTACAGACGAGAATGCACAAAAAAATGTTTTATCCGCGGAACATAACGGCATTAAAGTAGAATATTTGGTCAACCGAAACGCTAAATTATTTAAAAAATTAACAAAAACACTTGGCATATCTAATGATGATTTTATAAGAACAACGGACAAAGAAAGACACTGGAAAACAGCAATTAAAATATGGGAAACATGTACAAGAACTAAAGATATTTACAAGAAAACATATACAGGTTTATATTGTGTGGGTTGTGAAGCATTTGTAACAGAAAAGGATTTGATAAACGGTTTATGTCCCGAACATTTAAAGCCGCCTGAAAAAATATCAGAAGAGAATTACTTTTTTAAACTTTCTAAATACCAAAAGAAACTGGAAGAATTAATAGAAAAAAATAAACTAAGAATTATTCCAGAAACGAGAAAAAATGAAGTATTGAGTTTCATTAGAGACGGTTTAGAGGATTTTAGCGTTTCTAGACCTGCCGAAAGAATGAAAAAATGGGGAATACCGGTACCTGAAGATGATAAACAGACCGTCTACGTTTGGTTTGACGCATTAATATATTATCTATCTGGACTAGATTTTTATAAAAATTCTGAAAAATATAGAAAATACTGGCCTGCAGATCTTCAAGTTATAGGAAAAGGAATAATCCGTTTTCATGCCGTATATTGGCCAGCAATGCTTTTGTCGGCAGGTATTGATCCACCTAAATCTATACTGGCTCATGGCTATATTACTGTGAATGGCCAGAAAATAAGTAAGTCTTTAGGAAATGTTGTTGACCCCATTGGAATATCTGACAAATATGGTGTTGATCAATTGAGATATTTCTTACTCAGAGATGTTCCAGTATTTGATGACGGCGATTTTTCAGAAAAAGCGTTGGTTGAAAGAGTCGATAATGAATTAGTTGCAAATTATTCTAATCTGTTTTACAGAATTACATCTTTCATTGAGAAAAATTTTAATGGAAAAATACCAAAACCTGGAAAAGAAGGAGAGAGAGAAAATGATTTAAAGAAACTATTCAAAGACGAAGTGAAAAAATATGAAAAAGCTTTCGAGGAATACAGGTTAAATGAAGCGCTGACAGTTGCAATGGACCTTTCTTCCCATTTAAATAAATACTTCCAAGAAAAACAGCCATGGGTTACTGTGAAATCAGATCCAAGCACTTGTGCAACTACACTTTACACATCAGTTAATCTGTTGAAAATCATATCAACTTTATTGTATCCTTTCATACCTTCATCTAGTGAGAAGGCTTTAAATTGTCTAGGGGTTAAAGTAGGGTGGGAAAATGTGGATTCTGACATAAAAGAAAATAGTAAAATAAAATCATTAATGCTTTTCAAAAAAATTGAATATTTGGAAAAGATTAAACACAAAAAAATAGAAATTTTTATAGAGCCAGAAGTTAGAAATTTGGGAATTAATATCAAAGCCGTTATTATTAGAGGAGTTAATATAGCCAATAAAAATCCGAAGCTTGAAGAACTAAAGAAACAAGTTGTTCAAGACATTAAAAAAGTTGATTTGAACAACCCCGTGACTAGTGAATATAGGAATCTGTATCAAAGAATGAAAGTTAAAGGCGAATCACCGGGTGAATTTTTTGTAAATTTTGTTAAAGAGAAAGGAAATTTACCTAACATAAATACCCTAGTCGATTCGTATAATTTAATTTCCTTAAAAACCCTCATATCTGCAGGTGCGCATGATTTAGATAAAATTGAAGGCAACGTCGTTTTTAAAATAGCAAATGGTGGTGAACTTTTCGTTCCATTAAATAGTAAAACACCTCAAAAAATAAATAAAGGCGAACAGATTTGCATGGACGATAAGAAAGTACTATGTTGGATTGATATTAAACAAGGAGATCAAGACAGGATAACGAAAGACACTAAAGAAGTTCTAATATATGTACAAGGAAATAAAAATATCAGCGAAAAAAATTTGAACGAAGCAATAGAAAAAATATCAAACAATGTAATTGAATTTTGTGGTGGTTCAGTAGAAAGAGTTGACGTTAAATTATTAAAAAGTGAAGAAAAGGCATCAAGCACAAGCATGAAAAACGCAACTAAATTGATCTACTTGGAAGACTCCTGCAAATTGCACGACACTGCTAAAGTTTTAGATGTTGTGGAAGGTGAAAACAATAAAATTATTATTTTGGATCAAACTATATTCTACCCTCAAGGTGGCGGACAACAATATGACACAGGAAAAATAGAAAGCGGAAGTGCTATCTTTGTAGTCAAAGAAGTTAGACTGAATCAAGAGGGTGTTGTTAATCACATAGGAGATTTCATAAAAGGTAATTTCAACAAAGATGAAGAAGTTAAACTAATAATTGATAAAGAAAGAAGAATGTTCAATAGTAAACTACAATCAACAGGCCATCTTGTTGACAATGGAATGATTAACATAGGTATGAAACTGGTACCGACAAAAGGCTATCATTTTCCTGATGGACCTTATGTAGAATATGATGGGAATATCCCTGAAGACAAAAGAGAAGAAATAAGACAGAAAATTGAACATGAAGTTAACAGAATGATTAAACAAGGATTTAATGTTAAGGCTGAACTAGTAAACAAAGATCAATTAAAGGAAAAATGCTATTTTATCCCTGAATTTTTACCAACAAACAAACCTTTACGCGTCGTGACAGTTTGGGGTAATTTAGGAATACCTTGTGGTGGAACACATGTTAAAAATATAAAAGAAATCGGGGAAGTGAAAATATCCAAAATCAGCACAAAAGCAGGAAAAGTCAAAATAAGCTATTTGATTGAAAAATGAATGTTGTGATTAAAATGATTAGCGTAGATAAATTCAGAGACATAGAAATGAGAGTAGGTACTGTAGAAAAAGTAGAAGAAATATCAGGATCAAAAAATCTATACAAACTAACAGTAAATATCGGTGATGAGAAAAGACAAGTGATTTCTGGTATTAAAAAATACTACAAACCTGAAGATCTCGAAGGTAAACAATTTGTTTTTGTAACCAATTTAGAGCATGCAACACTTATGGGACAAAAATCAGAAGCTATGATATTAGCAGCAACTGATGAAAATAAAGATAAAGTAATACTGATAAAACCAGAAAAATATACAGATAACGGAATGAAATTAACCTAAGCGAGCTTATCAAAAATTTTAGAATATATATAACTAAACATAACTGGTACGACGAATAACGAAATTAGAAAATATATATTCATAGAGAAGCTCTTTAGAACCACTAAAACATCCGTCAATATCCAAAAAACCAAGTTCATATACATGGATTTTCTGAAGAAATTCTCGCCTGGAATTTTATCTTTAAGAATAGTTATTAATAAACCAAGAATTGTTCCTGTCGCCATACTACTAATCGCTGTTTTAAAAAACACCTCATTAACTGTAGTGGCATAATAATCAGTAACAATCAAGGTTGAAGACACAAGATATTCATAAAGACTTTTATAAAAATTATTCAATGGTATAGGATCTGTTGACAATGAACTTACAGATTTAATAAGAACAAGCCTGAAAAGAGTCACAATAATTGCTGTTATTATTCCAGCATATAATCCTAATTTTATTGTTGGCTTTGAAATATCTAATGTCATTTAATCAAATTAATATTTGCTTTGATTTCTTTTAAAATTTCTCTATAAAATAGAAAAATATTATGTTGCAACATTAATTGGATCTCTCCTATGTTATTAATTTATAATATTTCTCCTCATAATAACATAATCTTCTCATGGAAGGAATTAAACCCCATACGCATGAAGATCGAACAAAAATTCTCAAGAAATTGGTGCCTCTCATTAAAAAGAAATTTGGTAGCAATTTTATCGCACTTGCAGCAGATGGTTCATATGCCAGAAATGAGGATACTGATTATTCAGATTTGGAGCTTATCGTGTTTTTAAAGAAAATTCCAAAAGATGCAAATTGGAGTGTGAGGAAAATAATGAATGGTTTACTTATTGAAATAATTCCTGATACAAAAATCTCATTTATAGAGAAATATCTCGAGGTATCAGACATGTGGTATGCTTCAGGAGCTGGTCAACTTCTGCCAATAGTCAATAATCAGTTTATAGAAAAAATAAACAGTTTTAAGCCTGATAACCTTGAGAAAAAATGTTGGAACCAAGCAGTAAAAAGGTGGAATCAGTATCAGGAGATAGCGTCGAAGGTATTAAATAACATTAGACAGAAAAATAAGGAAGCTATACCGCTTGTATTCTCGCAAATGGTAAAAGAAACTCTTGTTATCTTATCATTCATCAACACTACTCCATATAAAACTCTCGGCTCATATATATCACAAGCTAAACGATTTTTCATACAGCCGAAAGAGTTCAGTAAATTAACTGATATTTTTGTTAACGGTGAATATCAAGATTTATCATTATTATCTAAAGTTGTAGAAGATACATTTTCTGGCCTGGAGAAGATTTTCCAGCGAAAGGGTATAAAACTGTATTTTGATGCTATATTGTAATATATCGACTGCTTTTATTATTCTGTATTAAATTAAGAAACTACGCTGAGACAGGGATTTGAACCCTGAAGTGACAAAGTCACGCAGGTTTAGCAAACCTGTGCCATACCAGATTAGGCGATCTCAGCATATCAAAATTATTAGAAAATTAAATAATAATACTTAAAAGGATTCCAAAAAATCATTTGTATAGTCTTCTTGGAGAATATGGACTAGCTATGATTGGGTAAGATACAGACTGACTAACATTCCAATAAATTGGGCTCAATTTATCTCTATAACTGCAACAAGTCATAGTATCATTATATAGTAAAAAAATTAAAATTATTAATGCATTTAATTTAAATAATGAATAGTTACAATATATTTTAAGGAGGTAAATATAATGCCAATAACAGTGAAAGAAGTTTCTGAAATGGTTGGAAGGGATGTTTTTACTGATAAAGGATTCTACTGTGGAAAAATCAGCGATGTTGAATTTGATTTAGCCAGGTATAAAGTAAGATCACTTGTAATTGTAGCAGCTAAAGGTACATTTTTAGGTAACATGGTTGGTACAAAGAAAGGTGTAATTGTGCCTTATCCGATGGTCCATTCTGTAGGTGATGTTGTAGTAATTAAACACATTACAACTCCCCTTCCAGAGGAAGGATCATAATTTTCCTTTTTAACAAATTATTCTGAATCTGTCCTAGAGTTGTAAATAAAAAAAAGAAATCAGGCAGGAGAAACTGCTGGTTGCGGTGTTTCTTGTGATCTTGGTCTACCAATTGTGAATCTGTACATTTGTTCTGCATAATTCAGAGTTGTATTAAACCATCCTCTATAAGGGTCTGGTAAATTTCTTAAATAATCTTTCAATAATGCGTATGCTGGAGCACTTCCTTCTTTATCCAAAGTCAAAACTAGTTGATATATTGCAGCTAATGTTTGAGTCACTGTTCTGTTCAGCGGGTCTATATATTGTTTCCACGGCCAATTAACCATTTAAACACCCAATTAATATATGAAAAGAAATTTATTTAATCCTATGTTTTAAGACTACTAAATAGTAACGATTATTTCAATTGTCTCAATGTTCTTACGCCTGCTACTTCATAATAGCTGATTTCTTGACCAGAAATTAATTTGCCTGCCAATTCTTCGGGTATATCCAATTCAAAATTAGAATAATCTTCTAAATCCATTAGTTGTGCCCTATCACCGGCTAAAGCTAGTACTTGTGCTTTTTTTTTGTTTAAAATAGGTACGTCAACAGAAGCATCTGCCGGCTTGACTATACTTCTTCTTCTGCCGTCAAATAGTCCTATACCATCTACTCTAGCTTTAGCTGCACCATGCTTACCGCTCTTACTAACTGAAATATCATCTACTTTGCAAGGAACTTCATCAATAAAAACAAAACTACCTTTTTTTAGCGCTTTTAACACACCCACAGTTTTTTCCATTAATTCACCTAAAATAAGAATTATCGATAAGCTATTTTTATATCGCTCGATTTTACTGTAACTCTACCTGCATGGTGGGCTGCTGCCACAGCTTCAACGCATATCTTTTCTGATAGATCAACCACGGCTTCTCTCAAAGCTTTCACTGCACTCAAAGAAACTCTTTCTGCGCCTGCTTCTCTTGCAATTTTTTCAAGCGGAGCCAAAGGAAATTCTCTCACCATAAGCAACATACCTAATAGAGTATCTTTTAATAGATTAGCAACTCTAATATTTAAGTTAGATTGATTTGCTTCTTTCTTCAAAGCTTTTCTCGCTTTTAACCAATGTAACTGGAATATTCTGAAAATTCAAGCTCTTTCTCGTCTTTTTTTACTTTCTCTTTGGTTAAAGGTATCTTTACCTCTCCAAACTTCTTCTCGTAATTCTCTATATTTGTTCTTAGTGTGTTCAAAAAGTCTTTCGCAAAGGTTGGTGTCATTACTAGTGTTTTATGTTTTATTGCAAAACTTTGATGTCTTTCATTACCAACTGTCTCAAATCTTGGTGTAATTTGAGAAAAATCTAAGACAAACGTGTCTTTAGTATGAGAAACTGTTACACTATTGCTAAAAAATGCTTGTTCTGCGTTTTCTACATTTACATTGATTCTCTTTTTTTCTTCCATTTTTATCAAATTTAATAGTAATAATCAGAATATAAAACCACTGCTAACCTGAAACATGTGTTATAAAAGTGTATAATTTATAAGTTTTGAAGACAATTATTACAGATAAACTTAAAAGTAAAATACAGAAAGCTTTATATGCTTTTCTATACTTACTTATACGTGATAATCTATGAAATCCTCACCTAACGATTTCAGAAAGTGCCCAGAATGCGGTGCTTCTCACTTTTTAGAGGACCAAACTAGAGGTGAGATGATTTGCTCAAAATGCGGACTGGTTCTAAAAGAGGATATAATTGATAGAGGTCAAGAATGGAGAGCATTTGATAGCGAACAAATGTCTGACAGGGCAAGAACTGGTGCTCCATTAACGTTTACTAAACATGATAAAGGACTAACAACTGAAATTGGCAAAGGTTTAGGCGAACTGTATAAAGTTCCTGGCAAGAAAAGGGCTCAGTATTACAGATTAAAAAAATGGCATAAAAGACTAATTGAATCTAAAGATAGAAACTTGTCCTTTGCCTTATCCGAGCTACAACGAATGGTTTCATTCTTAAATATTCCAAAAGCTGTTCATGAAAGAATCGCAAGATATTATGAAGAAGCTGTAGATAAAGGATTGGTCAGAGGAAGATCGATCGAATCGGTCATCGCAGCTTTGGTTTATGGCGTCGCTAGACAGTTTGATACTCCTAGAACATTAGATGAAATTGCTGAAGCATCTGGTTTAGAGAAAAGAGAGATCGGCAGAACGTACAGATATATTTCAAGGGAGTTGAAAATCAGAATATTACCTTCAGATCCAAAGGATTTCGTTCCAAGGTTCTGCTCTATGCTTAACTTGAGCGATAAAGTTCAAGCTAGGGCAATTAAAATTTTAGATAAAGCTAAAAAAATGGATATCACATCAGGTAAAGGTCCGACAGGAGTAGCATCGGCTGCTATTTACATTGCTTGTGTTTTATCTGGTGAAAAGAGGACACAACGTGAGGTAGCAAGTATAGTGAATGTCACCGAAGTTACCATAAGAAATAGATATAAAGAACTTATTGAGAAACTCGGCCTGGAAGAAGAAATAGAGAAGAAAGCAGAAGAAGAAAATTAATTCTTATTAATCATGTATTTTAAATTGCTTTATAAAATTCTATATTCCATTGTAATTTGGAATGAGTGTACTTGATTTCTTTTACCACATCTACTAATCAGTTGCCTAGACTTCAAAATTGGAACAATTACAAAAACCACTATTTATCAAGATGAAATTTCTTCTATTTCCAATATTTTATCGATACGAAAAACTCTCATGTCCCTTCTTTCAAAGCAATAAGCATCAACGCCTACATATTTTTTTCCCATGTATTCCTTTTCACCAACGCTAAACGGTTTTATAACTCTTTTAGATTTTTGATCATTTGATTTCAAATAAACAATATTTAATTTTGATCTGTTTCTTATAGCATTCTGTATGATCTTCATCTTGTCATCTAAAGGCATTCTTTTCTCTGACAATTTATACTGGAATTTTGTAAGAAAGTTGACTATTTTCCAGTCCATGAAAATATGTTTTTTCTGTATTGGTTTTTTAAGTATAATTCCGTCTAGAGAAGTACAGCGACTTAGTGCTACATAAACCTGACCGTGGGTGAAAGTGCCTTTACCTATATCTATTATAACTCTATCAAAAGTTTTCCCCTGACTCTTATGAATAGTAATAGCCCACGCAAGTTTTATTGGATACTGTCTGAAAGAACCCATGGTCTTCGAATCCAAATTGTCTATATTTCTGTCATAATACAGTTCAAATATTTTCCACGTATGCGGTCTTATTTCTACTTTATTTTTATTAAATAACTCTACTATGATTACATCATCGTTTTCGCTTGGTCTAATGTCTATTATTTTTCCAACTGTACCGTTGACATATCTACCACTCTGATCATTGTTAACAAGCATTACTTGAGAACCTATTTTCAGTTTCAAATCGATATCGGTAGGCAAATAATGTTCTTCAAATTTACCTTCAATTATTCCATTATATTGGAATAATTTTGTCTTTATTTTGGATATCTCATTCTCATTAATTTCTGTGGCTAATTTGTTGGTGGTTGTTAATTGAATAAAGAAATCACTGCTATTAATATTGAAATTCGTGTCCAGCCTTTCATTTACTGATTCAAGTTGTTTTTGAGTTATCGAATTGTTTCTGATAGAATTAAGTAAATTTATGAATTTGTTGTCTTTTTGACGATATATTTTTTCTAATTCAACAAATTCTATTTCAAAATTCTGAAATGTTATAGAATCAAAAAAATACTGGCCCTTATACTGGCTTATAAACATGCCTTTTTCTTTACTTGTAACCACAGGAGGCAGCTGATATAAATCACCGATAAAAATCATTTGAACTCCACCAAACTGTTTAGCGGGGTTTTTTCCATTCAAACGCATAAATTTATCGATACAGTCTAGGAGATCAGCTCTAACCATGGAAATTTCATCTATCACAACAGCTTCGATTTTCTCATAAACCTCTTTGTCCCAGCCCTTATATTTTTTCACTTTATTTAGTGTTATATCAGGTTTGAATTTAAAGAACGAATGAATTGTTTGTCCTTCAACATTAATAGCAGCTACTCCAGTTGGGGCCAAAACAGTAATTTTCTTTTTAGTATTATTTCTAAAATAATTTAACAGTGTGGATTTTCCTGTACCGGCTTTGCCTGTAATAAAAATGTTTTTATTTGAATTATTCATTAAGTTTAAAGCATGCTTAAATTGATCATTTAATTCTATGTCCATTTTTCACACTATTTTTTGGTTCAAATATCATATAAATATAAGCTGTTTTAGACAACTCGCTTTTTGATGTATAAATACATTCAAAATATCCAGAAAACAGTCTAAGCAGTTCTTTTTCTGAATAAAATACTGTATATCTCTTTTCATTCGGATATCTCAAATCTTCTATAAATTCTTCGTTTTTACCTTCTTTCATTGTTATTGAAAGAATTCCATGCGACTTCAATATGCCAGAAATTTTCTTTATAACTCTCTTTATGTTCTTTTTAGAAACATGAATCAAAGACGTATAAGCCCAAACACCATCAAAACTATTTTCAGGAAAATCTAGTTTTTCAATATCCATGACTTTAGCTTCAAGCCCTTTCTCTTTGCAAAGTCCTATCATCTTTTCAGAGAAATCTATGCATAATGATCCAAAACCCCTGTTCTTAAAATACAAAGAATCTCTACCTGGTCCGCTACCTAGATCTAGAATTCTTTTACCTTTAAGATTTTTCAAAAATAGTTGTAATTCGTTTTCAATATATTTCGTGTAATTTCTAGTGTTTTTTTCGTATTTCTTTGCATATCTATCATACAAACGTTTTGTTGATTCTTTATAATTTTTTCTCATATTTATCTAACCAATCTATTTTTCCTGCTTTGTATCTTTCACCCTTGGTTTTAATTATTGAGAAAACACGTTCAGCAACCTGTTGTGATGTTATTCTGCTTACATCAACTTCAAAAACGTTATCATTTTTTTGTACGCTTTCTGATGTTATAAC
>JAGVVZ010000008.1 GCA_018304545.1 Candidatus Aenigmatarchaeota archaeon
TGATGATGATCACTGGAATGATGACAATGATGATGACGAATACTCTGGCGACTCTGTTCCAGAGACACCAATAGAGAATTCATCTGCAATCATAACTGCGATACAAGATATCATCAATACGCTTGTCAACATTGACAAGAAACTTGCAGACGATGCATCAGCACAAGCAACATCACATGCAGCTACACTTACAGGAAAGGACAAGAAAAAGGCAGACAAGTATCTAGAAGAGATAACAAAGAGCATGCAAAAGGCGCAAGAGAAGATCGACTCTGGCAAGCTACACCAGGGAATTTTACAATACAAGAAGGCATGGCAAAACGCCCAGTCTATACTAAAGCTGTAAAAAAATTAGAATCGCAGAATTTTAGTTCCGCGAGATGACACAAGAGAAAATCCAGACTCTGGAATCTTTCTTCTTGACTTTGGATATTTGTCCAAAGAAATTTTTCTTGTTCCTCTTGTCATGACAAGAATCTTGCTCTCTGGATATTCCTCTTTCTTTTTTGCCTGATAATCTAGGTACGACTTTCCAGCCCAAGGCATCTCAGAGATGTCCATTTTCATTGAGGAGGTTCCCCTTCCACAACATATTCTCATAATGTATTATTGCCCTACCAAGAACAAAAACATCTGTTAGCTAGATTCAAAAAAAGTTATCAGATCAGCTAAGATCAGTTATTGACTATGTATGCCGTATAACATGCATGGCATATGATCTGTTCTCACAGCAAAGGACAATACTTCAGTTAGACTATGAGCAACTAATTGCAAGCGCAAGCACAGATGATCCCTTTATGAGATTCTCTAAAAGATACGATGCGCTTTGCGTCTCAATGGTAGACATTGCAAACTCTACTTTTATCACCGCATCTCTTTCTCTTGAAAAGACAACCCAATACTATTCGCTCTTTCTAAACTCTATGGCAAAGATTGCAAAGATTTTTGGGGCCAAAGTAGTAAAGAACATTGGTGACAGTATACTTTTCTACTTTCCAACAACAATCTCCCTCAAGGAAGTACTTGACTGCAACACTGCAATGATTAACCTTAGAAAGCCACTAACTGACGCACTTGGAATGTACGGGCTACCTGCAATAGACTATCGAATAAGTTCTGACTATGGACCAACACTAATTGCAACATGTGAAAAGACAATGCAGGAAGACATATTTGGCAACTCTGTTAACATGTGCTCCAAGATAAACAGACTGGCAGAGAAAAACTCGTTGGTAATTGGCAGCGATCTATACCATCTAATAAAGGAAATTCCAGGATACACATTTAGACATACAAAAAACTACGAGTCCGGATTCAAAGTGAAATATCCCGTCTATGAGGTAAGATCGCATCTGAGGTGATAGAATGGATCAATTAAGAACAAGATCATTTATTTGGATATTCATTTCATACTTTAAGAGTATGAAATCAAGAAACTCTCTATTTTTGATACTGTCTTTTCTTTTGCTAATCTCCACTGTTACTGGCGTTGCCGCATTATCCTACACTCTGGGTTCACAAGTAAATGTCTCAAATAATGCTGGTGTTTCAGAAACCCCGCAGATCAAAGCATCCGGCAGTAATGTCTTTGTTGTATGGAAAGACAGCACAAGTGGCACCAACAACATCCTATTCAAAAAGAGTACAAACAATGGAACAACATTTGGCTCTGCTGCTACACTTGACACCGGCTCTGCAAACTCGCAAGACCCACAGATGGCATTGTCTGGAACAAACATCTATTCGGTCTGGCATGAGGACTCTCCAAGTGTAATTGCATTTGCAAAAAGTTCAGACACTGGTGGAACGTTTGGCGCTCAGGTAACACTTAGCTCTGCAACTGCAACTTCGGTACTGCCGCAGATAAACGCATCATCAAGTGATGTTCATGTCACATGGCAGCAGGACACGGACATTTACTATACAAACAGCACAGATAGCGGTGCAACATTTGGTTCTGCAATACCTCTTGAAAGCGGAGCTCCAAGCTCGTCCTCCCCTGAGCTTGCAACTGATGGAAACAACATCTATGTTGTATGGAAGCAGGACAATGATGTATCATTTATCAGAAGCAATGACAACGGTGACACGTTTGAATCATCTTCATCTCTTAGTACAAGCGGCTCTGCATCAAGACCTGTAATTGCTGCATCAGGAAGCAAGGTCTACGTTGTATGGCAAGACTCGTCAAATATGATTTTCAGAAAAAGTACAAACAGCGGCGCAAGTTTTGGTTCTGAAATAATACTTGGAGCGCACGGGGTAACGTCATCAACTAACACTTCTCCAGAAATTAGGGTCTCTGGAAATAATGTCTATGTGGTGTGGCGTCAAAACAGTACTGGTGAAATCTCATTTGCACAAAGTACTGATGGCGGAGATACATTTCAGACGGCAGTAAATCTTAGCAGTAATTCTGGCTCCTCAATTCTTCCACAGATGGCAGTTCTGGGAAATACGGTGGTAGTCACATGGAGGGATTCAACGCCAGGCAATACTGAGATCTTTTATAGCGCAAGCGATGATAGCGGTGCAACATTTGGTAATCCTGCCAATATCAGCAATACCTCTGCAAACTCAGAGACGCCAAGCTTGGCCATTACAAGCAGCAAAGCATACTTTGTATGGAACGACTCTACTTCTGGCAATCAAGATATTTGGTTTGTATCTGGAACTCCCTCTCCAACTACGGTTGCATTTGATGATACACAATACACATTAAATGATTCAGCAGATATCACGGTAACCGTTCCATCTAAGGTTAATTCCATATCCTCTGAAGTTATCAGTGTAAATGTAAAATCTGATGCTGATGTCACAGGAATTAATGTAAGCTTTACTGAAGATGCAGACACGGGAATTTTTACAAATACCATATCATTTGACACGACAGTATCTTCATCTTTAACAAACGAACTCTTAGCAAATGCAGGGGATACCATAACTGCTACATACTCTGGTACAACAGGAACTGCGTCTATATTTCCAATCACTATTGCCGTCAAGAAAAGTGGAATAGCATTTCTTGAATTCGATTATGGAGACATTGTAAATGTACAAGTAGACGATCCAAACTCAAACGAGGATCCTCTGACAATAGATACAATTCAAGTTTCTGTAACCTCAACAAGGGATCCAAGCGGAATCACACTAAATCTTGTAGAGACTGGAATTAACACCGGAATATTTGGAGGAGCTGCATCCACTCTAATATTTACAGACGGCAATGCAGAAATTTCAACTACTGGAACAATGTTAGTATCTAATACAGATTCTTCTGCAAACACAGACATTTCTGCAATTGATCTTTCACAAGTTACCGTAAATTCAACTAGTAATTCTGTTGGAATACCTTTTGATCTTGTAGAGACTGGAGTCAATACGGGACAATTCCAAAAGACACTACATCTGTCCACAACATCATCTATCTCAAATAGTACAATCCAAGTAGCTGGAGGAGACATTCTTAGTGTTACAAGCGGATTCTTTACATCAAATGCACTTGTAACGCCAAATTCAGATTCGGCCAAAGGCGCAATATCTGTAGACTTTGCAAATGACGATACCGTTACCATATCGTATCTTGCAGAATCCCACTCTGTTACTGCAAAGGATTCGGCAGGACCCGGTGGTGGTGGAGGTGGATTGGTACGTCCAGGACTAGTAATAAACGCACTGGCTGGTCTTGGCGGAGGTGGCAGTTCTGCTTCTGCACCATCGATATATCTGACTGATCTAGTGACAAGATCAGCAATTGACGTACCTCCAGAAATAGAACAAATGGTACTTGCTCATGATTCTGCAATACCAATACCCCCGATGAATCTGGACTCTTTTGGCGACTTTGATTTCCCGTTAGTGCTAAATGATAAGGGATTTGTCTTGGGAGGATTTTCTAACACACTTGAAACTCAAACTCTAAAAACAAACACTCCTGTAATAATGAAATTTACAGTCTACGAGTCTGAAAAGATACAGCACTTTTCACTATACACAAATCTGATGGATGACAATACCGCAATACATCAAAGCGACACAAAAATCCTTTACAATAACGGAAAAGAACTTCAAGTAATTGATCCCCAAGGATTCTTTGCAGACGCAAAAATTACCGTGACAGAAATGGATGATATCAAAAAACAAGTTCTAGTTGAAATTACATTTGCAAAACCAATGGATACAAGTGATGTTATAATTCGAAGCTGGGATCCACGCCTTCAGTCACGTGACATGTATATCCTAGATGCAATCAGAGTTGAATCCGATGAACCCAAATCAAGTCCGCTTCCACAAAATCCAGAACCAGAGATAGAGGAATTAAAGTCACAAAGCATTCCAATCTGGGTTAAAAACAACGCGGGATGGTGGGCTGATAAACAAATAGACGATAAAGACTTTGTTGAAGGAATACAATACATGGTAAACCATGGCATTATTACCCTAAGCACTGAAACTATCTACTCTGAAACCAAAATCCCATACTGGATAAAAAACAACGCGGGATGGTGGGCAGCTAATCAAATATCTGATGATGACTTTGTAAAGGCAATGGAGTGGCTAGTAACTAACGGAGTGATCAGGCTGAAGTAATATGAAAAATATCCTTGTTTTATCTGCACTTGTAATTTTAGCATCAGGAACCTTTGCAGTAACTGACTCGTTTGCAACTCATTTCTCCGAGGACACAAAATGGCAGCTAGTATACATCACTGACACTCCCACATGCAGCAACTATGATTACCAATCGACTATAAAATATGATGAAATCACAGAAAAGTACCTTGGATTATACCAATTTGAAAACACAAAGTATGATCCTTTATGCATGAATAATAACAAATACAACACATCATATCAGATTCCCAATGATCTTGATCTTCTGGTGCTTGTCTACTCTAAGAATCTTGGAGAAATAGAACTGCACTCTGAAAAGATGGGCGGGCTGTTTGTGCATTCAGGAACTGACAAAAAGTTTAACAATGCAATTATTCTTTGTGACTGCTCAAACTTTTACTATTCTGATCCTGTGTGGATTCTGACACACGAACTGTCCCACTTTGTTCTATACTTCTTAGAATTTGACATGCATGTAATTGAGGAACTAGTTCACCAGTATGATGACAGGTATGACCAGTGCAGGGCAAACTATGATGATTCATGCCAATCAATCATGACAAAACTATCAGTAGAGCACATGGCATATTCATTTTCTGTAATGCCGCCATACCAGGATGCGATTGGCATAAGCAAAATCAAAAACAACTCTGTAGAAATCTCAAAACCTGTTGTAGAACTGGGTAAAATCATGACAGAGTGGTGGTCTGCAGGCAAGATTTCAGACGGTGACTATTCAAACGCATTGGGATTATTAACAATGCAAAACCAGCAGATGCAGCAAGAAAAATACAATGTGCTATTCAAGGACAGTCCTATTGAAAAGAATGTAACATGGCAGGATGTTCTTTTGGCAGACGGCTCTGATGAAAACAAGAACGATGTAATGTCAGAGGTAAAGGCAAAGATGAAGATTGACGAGCAAGAATTCCAGCAGACTGATTTTTCTGGACTGCCAGCATGGTTCAAAAACACCGCCAAATTCTGGATAGACGGCCAAATATCTGATGAGGAGTTTGTCCGAAGCGTAAGGTACCTAAATGATGCTGGAATCATTAAGGAGCATTCCAAATAGAATTTCTGGATCTTTAGAACATGAAATTATACATTGGATTCTAGACTCTTTTCCTAAAATCTTAGATTCATACTTTGGAAAATTATTGAAATCACATTAGAAAAAGATGAGTTCCCTTTAAATATCATCATTATGAATATGAAACACGGCAAGAAGAATCACAATACTGATAGATGATGAGATAGACAAAAAATTAAGAGATATTCAGGCAAAAATGATTCAAACCTCGACCAGTTCAGTCAGCTATTCAAAAGTGATTAATGAAACACTGCGAAAAAATAAAAAGTAGTATCCAAAATATTTCCAGTCTGTTAATGTGCAGACATGAAAATTCTTGAAGTAAAGTCTTCCAAAAAAGACTCTTTTGCATACAGATAGTCCCTGAGAAATGAAGCATTTTGATCATAAATCACACCGTCTTCATGTAGGCAAAATCTCAGCAATAGGTTGACCGTACTTGAAATGCTCCAAACTCTACTGTCTTTATGGGATAATTCCTTTTGCAATGATTGGATTTCATCGTAGATATAATCAGGGAAAATTATATCCATGTACTTTATTTTCTGAGACATGCATAGCAATGTGAAAATTCGCATATAGTGTATCGTTAGATACTTTGCTAATTTTTTAGCTGAACTGTAAATGATATGTTTTATCTGATGGACTCACAGTCATGTCATGACTGACAGGGGAGTAAAAATTCAAGAACACTTTGACACATTGACTAAGGAGATGCTAGAGGCATTTGCCAAAAAACGTTTAGGTCGTCGTAAAACTAATTCTAAACTCTTTTCCTAAACTCTCTAGGCACATCTATATCATATATTGGATTTGGCAAAATAGTAATCTTGAAAAGTAAATGATATTATAATATTATAAAATGCAAAAACAAGATACCTCATCTGATTCCAAGAAACTAGAACGTATTACAAAAGAGGCTGAAATATTATCCCTGATGGAGGAATCGCACAAAACAAAGGAATGGATAAAAAAACAGATCAAGAAAAAGTCTCTTAAAATTCCAGTAAAACTGTCTATGAACAGCTTTCAGATCTTGAATTCATGTCCCGATGATTTTCTAAACCACTTGATTGACTCTCTAAAGGGTCGTGACATTGATGATGTGGGTGATATCAACGCATTTACAAAAACATTCTTTTGGTTTTTTACAGATATAGTTGCAGGATCAAACCCTACAATTCCTACAAAAGAGCAGGCAAGAAAGGTTGTTGTGTTAAATGAATTAATTCAGAGAACAGAGACGTTTCAGCACCGAGATCCTGAATCAACTGTAATCTTACCGACAGGTGACGGCATGGCAATTGGATTCTCTGATAGTCCCGAGTATCCACTGCGACTGTCAATACAGTTGCACAAAATTCTAAATGAATACAACAAGGCAAAAAAAAGAAAAGATGACAAGGTCTTGCTCAGAATTGGAATCGACATCGGACCTGTGTATATAATCAAGGATCTTAACGGGCAGGACAATGTGTGGGGTCCTGGAATTATCTTGACAAGACGTGTCATGGACTTGGCAGGGGACCAAAACATTTTCTGCTCATCCAGATTTGCCGAAGATGTCAGGGTGTTATCACCGGAATACAAGGAGATAATGCATCCAATCGGTGACTATTCCATAAAACATGGGGAG
>JAGVVZ010000009.1 GCA_018304545.1 Candidatus Aenigmatarchaeota archaeon
ACATTTGATAATCTCAAAAAATCAAAACAAATATTTCAAAAATACATGGATTATTTCAGTGCAGTAGAAGAGCAGATAGAGATGATAAAAAGAGGAGAAGACATTGTATCACGTGATACGTTGATTGTGATCAGCTCCGGACTGTTATCAACAAATCCACAGTATCAAAAATTATGGACAGAACTATATTCCAGTCTACCCGGCATGAGAAAAAGCCTCGATGACTATATGGAAAACATGATAAAATCATACAAGGAATTTAAGAAAAATCTAAAGTAATTTCATTTGAAAATAAAATTATCATAGATATCAAAATAACTATTACTGGAATCAAATAGAGATAGCGGTTAATTTTTTTCTTTGTACTTTGATATGCAATGTATACAATTACTATTGCCGATACTGCCATGATTCCATTTAACATATCATATGTATCATTAATTATACTGCATTGACGTAGTCCTATACTACAATATGAAATCAGGACTGTAAAGTTCCACATTGAGTGAAATATAATTGCAAACCAACCCTTTTTGCTAGACCATACCCTTATACTAAAAAAGAGATTAGGGATTGTCAGCAAAAATATTCCATATGCAAGATTATTTATCGATAACACCCCAGAGTTAAACAAATGTGCAGCAGACCAAACTATGCCAGAACCTAGTAATACCATTGGATGACCAGACAAGTAAAATGGAATTCCAAAAAATACAGACTCTTCTAGTAATCCTGAACTTAGTGCAAGGGATATGGATACTGGAATCTGTGGAATGGTATAATCAGAGATTAATGTAGTGACAAAATACGAGCCTGCATACATCAAAATTAATCCCAATCCATGGTAGAATAGCCCCATCTTGAGCAGGTAGGGAATTGTATTTTTTTGAAATGGTCTTAGCCAATTTTTTGGATTAATATCATGAATTTCAGGAATCATATTTACTGTGAATAATCGGCATGTAAAATATCCATTTGAAAGGACTAATTGGATTAAAAAGATTGGGCCAAACTGCCCAACCCTTGGACGTTAGTCGTTTGTAGATAAACGAATGACGCGTATGAAGACCATTAACAATTTGGAAATCTTTGCTTAAAAGGCCCTCATAGAAATGATTCATAGTAATCATCAGTACTCCCTAAATACTAATTTGTAAAATCATCATTCAATTGGAACTCTCACCAAGTAACTAATCGTTGTTGGTCTCAAGTTTCAATTTTGTCTTTATGTCTTGTTTTGTAATGTCTTTTTAGAAATTTTTCACTAGAAAGATACATCTTGCAAATTTTACATTGGGCTCTTTTCTTCAAGTTAATACTTTCATAAATTCGTATTTATTTGCTTTTCCCCAAATGATTTAGTACCATTGAAACCAAATAAATCATAAATTAGCAAGGTGTTGTTGATTAATCATCATGAGCAAGATCATCTAAAAGATTGGAAAATTTCTCAATGATTTCATCAGTTATTTTCTCATCTTCTGGGCTCATACGGTTTAATTCTTTTTGATATATAAAAAGACAGCTTGTTCATAGTTTCAACATGGAGTTCACTGCTATGTTTCTTTAACTCGCTTAACATGTTTCTAATTTCCAAATTCTCCTTTTCTACCCCCATGTCTAAATCATATCCATTATCACGCAGGAATTTAGTTGCAGCAACTATTCCAGTTCTTCTATTGCCATCAAAAAATGGTTGAGTCCATGTAATCATAGCCAGAAGAGTTGTTGCTTTTTCAATTAGATCTTTTTCTCGATTATCTGAATTCCCAACACTGTTTACTTTTGGAATTATATCATCAATCCGAGCTGTTGTTTCAATCCATACACTTTCATTCGTTTTTCTTTTATGTCTTTCAAGAATTTTTCTATTAGTTTCAATGAGATATTTTTTATCAATCATAATGATGCCGGATTCGTTTTTCATGATTTGGTTACTTTATTCATGTTAATAATTGAATTCTGTGAAAGATGTCATAGACCCCTTTAAAGCAAAAATGACTAATTTACATCAATAAACATTTCCCAATTAAATAATCAGGTTTATCTGAATTAAGGCAAAATTTCAGGAGTCGAACCAAAATCAATAGTCACCTTGAGGACTAGAGATTCGAAGTACTTATGAATCTCATAATTTTAGCTTGAATAATTGAAAGTATTTTACACTAAACATTTTGATAAACCTACTTGTGAAAAATTTACTGAATTTCGGGTAGATACTTACAGAACATGGTGGTGTTGCAAACAACTCAAAGAACATGATAAGCATTTTCAACTGTGGAATATAAAATGGGCAAAATTTTACTTTAAAGATATGAGTGTAGATGGAAATCTTGCATTTTTTCCAATGAATTTTTGTCCGTATTGCGGCGAGAAAATTGAATATGAGGAGTTTGCAAAATGAAAAGTAGATTTTTGATAATCGGAATAATTATACTTCTAGTTAGTGGTTTTGCATATTTGCTTCATTTTCAATACACACATTACAAAACTTTGGGAAACAACGAGATGTGGTATTATCATCCTGATGGATATGACGTGGAATGTGAAATGCGACTGTTTCAATCTCCTGGCCCATGTAAAGCCGTAGATGAAAATGGATACGTTGTGGATACAAAAACAGGGGTGGGAAATTGGACTGGTGTAAAATGGTTAGATGATCCAGATTATTGTGAAGAGCAAGGCGGTGTTTGGAATAATACTACAAGAGGCTGTTATGGGTTATATGAGATGTGTGAAAATGATGGAGGCATTCCTAGATTTTTAAAAAAGAGTTTGCCTTTTCCAGACGTTGAGGAAAACAAACCAATCGACTATATCATGGATTGTTATTATGCTTACATAATTGAGGATATCTTCTCAGATAATGAATAACAAGAAAGGAAATGAAGACTAGACTTTTGATAATAACCTCAATTGTGACATCTAACTAAAAGTTTGATGCTATGATTTTACCTAATTTTATGCGTAAATATAGTCGGGTGTCAATGTGATCTGACAAATCGCCCTCCCGGCTTAGAATTAACAGTTCATATCACTAAATTTGATCCTTTGAAATAAATTGTACAAAAAAATAAGTGTGTAAAACTGAGCTATTTAATTCAAAAGAATTTCAATTAAGTAAAAAACAAAAAAATCAAAGAAAAAAAGGGTCCTGAAACCCAACTTAGAAATCAAATGGGGCAAGAATGTATCTGAAACATACAGGTTTGATCATATATCCTACACCAAGTTATTATCAACTTACATCAAAAGGAAAAGAACTTGTCAAACAAGACTCAGATTACATCGATGTAAAATTTTTGAACGAGTTATTTTGTTGTATTTCTTTTTACTGCGTAAGACATTTTTGCAACATTTACAACGAATTTCTTTAGTTAGAAAGTATATCTGGCATTTCTTACAATATTTTTGTCCATTTTTATATCCAAGTTTTAGCTGTGATTCATTATTTGAATCACAGATACCCTTACATTCAGAGCTCATTGTAAATCCCCCAAAGAAGATTGTACATTCTTTTTAAAAAATCTTAGAATTGTAGAACCTTTTGTAAATTCATTATCTTCCGTATTCTTTCTAAATTCTACTTTGTAGTTGTTCTGATCAAGAAGTGGTTTTGCTCTAGTTAGATATGCTCTTAGTCTTCCCGACGTCTTTGGTACATTTCTAGAACCTTTGTCAAAATGTCGAATCCAGAACTGATTTTAGCCTCATACCAATCTAGAAACCTGTTTGGTACATAACCTAGTGCTCTGCTAATTGCTTCACCCCAGATAGCAAAATCTGCCATTCTAGGCAGTTCTTTAAGTTCCTCTTTTACTGAGTCATAAATTCCCAGAGCTTTTTGTAATGTGATAAAAATCTGTCCTAATAACTCAGCAAGTAATTTTCTAAAAATTTGTTCTGCTTCTGTATCACTTAATCTGTCTTTTTTATCAATAGTTTCTGAATTGTAAATAATACTTCTTTCATTGAGATCACCATTGTCAATGTTTATAGTAATTCCATCCAGAATTATTTTCCCACGAAACTTTAGAATTGTTTCATCGTCATTAGAGTATAATTCTCTTTTAAAATAACCAGCTCCAGTTATGGCTTTGCATAATGTATCTGATGTTTCATCACTAATCCATGAGATGTTATCAAAAGCTACTAGGTAGTTGTTGTTTAAGTGAATATTCAAATCATCGATTTTTTTTGGCAAGTGGCTAAGCTGTTCTTCTTTCTTTGTTCCACTAGGATCAACGATTTTTTTAATAAATGCTGATTGGCTAGACTTTAAACTTCCCTGTGGACCAATTATAGCAGCAATCGGGCAAGCAATATTTGGAATAAACATTGTGATTAAATGAACAGAAAAAAATTCTTCAATCTTTATGAACTTGCAAAATTCTTTGATTGGATTTCCATCAAATAAGAAATTTGGTGATGTTTGCTCACTCTGATTTTTACTTCTTGAAAATATTGGTGTGTTTATGTTCTGTCCAACTAATCCTATGTTGTCTTTTGAGATTTTTACAAGCTTCCAATCAGGTGAAACTAAATCATAATGAAACTCATATCCGTCAAAGGATGTTCTTTTTGGAATGTTTTCTGTCTTTATTTTTTCAGAATAAAGTGCCTGTCCTTTGATTATATCTAACGCTTGTTTGAAAGATTCCTCAGAGTGTATTTCTCTGGTTTCTTTGTAGTAAGTGGCCTTGAGCCATCTTAGGGTTTTAGTGGATTTTGAATCAATCTCAAATGTTTCCTGGTGTTCATTTACCTGAATTGAGGCATAAACTCGGCTGGAATCATTACTAGAAATTACTATCCTACTTGTCTTTTTGAGTAGAAAATCCATTAGATTTTCTATTGTAGAGTTTTCATCATTCCTTGAATTATTGCGAACTTTACCTTCTGAGATTGGTTTTAAGCCTAGTTCTGATCTGCTTGGTTGATAATCATCTTCAAGGTCCATGTCATGTCCTTGTTCTTTACATTTGACATATTCTTCATCTGTGGGGTATTTCCCACACTGATAGCACCAATGTGGCATTAGGATCTTACCTCACTTAGAAAGTCTAATCTGTTTTCAAGAACGTTTAATCTTGTAGAAATTTCTTTGAGTCTTGATTCTTTTTCAAAAATAGATTTTTCAAGTTCATTGATTTTTTCATCATTTTGTGATTTGGAGTCAATAAGATCATGATTCATTGCCAAACATCTCAAATCCTTTTTCAAGGAGTCTGTGTACAAACTTGGAACGTGATACGTCTCCACGACAATCATCTATTTTTTGAACAAGTTTGATTGGTAGTGAAACGCTGAGTATCCTACTAGACTCCATAATTATAATAAACTTGTTAAGATTATAAGGTCAGTAGTCATGACTTAATCGGTGTTCTGACCTGAAAAAGCATCGAAAAACCAAAGAGGATGAATATTTTATAATTTTAAACAAATTAGGCGTCACAAAACACTTTGAGGCTCTAAAAAGAAAAGACTTTGAGAGGCCAAAAGTTAAAGATAAAACTTTTGACGGAGAAACTGAGAAATCAGAGGATGAATTCGTTCCACACTCAACCCTGATTTCCAGACTAGGAGAGTTAAAGAAAATGAATATGATAGAGGAATATGATTCTGGAGAAAAATCAAAAAAAGATCTTCCAATAAAAGAATATTACTTGACATTTTTAGGTGTGGTGAAATTATTCCAGATTTGTACCGATAACAAATTGCTCATCGATGTTTGGGATATGATGCCCAAATTTTCTTATTTGTTAATGTACAAACATACGCTAGAGAAAATCTTTACCAAAGAGCAGTTAACAGATACATTAGGTTCTGTTTGTAAAAATATTGTTATTGACATCATAACTGAACCTAACAAAATGGTGTTTAAGCCAGGAAGAATGCCTGGACTTACAGCTTTGGATGTATTACAAGGAAAATTAGGTGTAAAAATTTACTTTGTAGAAATAACTATGACTTTTCCAACATTCTCTCATACGATTATTGAACGTATTCCAATTTATGCTAAAAAAATAAATAGAAAAGTTCAATTTTTAGATATTGATGCTATTGATATTATAAATAAAATAATCACATGTGCGTTCTTGCATGAATTAATTGTTAGAACCTCTCTGATTGAATATTATGTACAGGGTTATCCTCGTGAAAAAGCAAAGTTCTTGATCACATATCTTCTTACACATGATGATGAATTGGGTACCGTTTACAAAGATTTCTTAGATAAAATAGAGAGTCAAAGACGGTTTGAAGAAGATATGATTAAAGAAATTAAAAAATCATTTCAAAAATAGATTTTATTTTTCATTTTACTCAATCCAGTAACCGCTGTATGCTTTTACATATTGTGTTAGTTCATGGGATAGTTTTATTTTAGATGTTTAGTCTGTATTTTTGAGATTTTAATTTAGTCTCAGTTTTAGCCTTTTTCACGCACAACTGTAAGATGTTTTGTCTCATTATCTATTGCTTCAATGTTAAATAATTTATTCTGGTTATAATGAATTTATTTTTTTGATGCATTTTCTTGTTTACTTTGAGTTTTGAACCCATATTTTTGCCATTTTTAGGCATAATTGTATTATTTTTGTTTAATAAAATTTACTTCGGTCAAAAATCGTCAGGAAAATTACTTTAACAGAGATCTGCCTAACTTGATGCACCATGGATTCCAAGAGTATAAAGACCAATTCGGGTTACATTTTCATTAATACTGAATTTTTCATTAGTTCATTTTACCATATGATCAACTGTTCTCTATTTAGAAACATCTATCGTAATGGAATCCGATTCTGACAGAGGTGTTGCATTATCAAAATCTTGCCAAAGAAAAGTTTCGGCAGTATATTTTCCTAATTCTTCTGGAATCCAAGAGATTGTTTGATCAAGTATTTGTCCTGGTCCAAGAGAACCAGAAACCCATGAAAGAGATACGACTACACCATTTTCATCTGAAATTTGTAAGATATATGCAAATGGTTGTTGCTCGTCCTTTTCATTTTTAAAATCCATCATAATTTGGATTTCTTTATTTTTTGGTAAATTTTCAATTTCATCAAACGTCTCATTGTTAATTTTTTTAGTTATTGACTGTGATTTGGTGGGAGTTGATGATTCTGGTTCTAATTCGTTACTTGACTTTATTTCAGTAATACATGTGAAAAGTAATTCGGAATCTTTTACACATACAAAATTAACCCTGTTAGTTTGTTGAAGTTCATTGACTTCAGTGGAAAGATCATTAATCTTTTGTTCTAGTGGTTCTGTGACATACACAATCTTGTTATACCTTTCCATGTATTCAGATTCATCAATATCATATCGCATTTTATCAAGATCTAATAACGGTTTATTGTATTTCTCCAATTCTTTCTTTAGGTCCTGAATTTCTATGATCTTTAATTCAGATTGATTTTTTCTACCGTCAAAAACTTTTGTTCGTCTTTGAACTTCTTCCTGAATTGCTTTGTTTAATTCCTTTTCATTGAGACACTTTTCACCTTCCATAATGCCAAAAGATTTACACCATGTGTCAGGTAGAGTTGGATTTCCACATCCTCCATCAGGCGTACATTCTGTAGCTGGATTATAAACTCGTACAGCATGTTTGATTTCTGGATATAGTTTAGAATAATATGGATATAATCCAGGGGTGTCAAATTTGTAAGTGTATGTTTTTCCCAATTCAATAGAGCCACTATCAAACAATCCCTTTGTACTGGTTATGGTATTTCCTGGTTTGTCATCATTTAGCCAGATCACACTAAAACAACACATTTCTGGCAATTCGGAACTGCCTACAGAACTAGATAGTTTTCCATTCCATGTTTGGTAAATATTATTAAACGATGTTATGGTTACATCAAATCTTCCCTCATACTGTTTGAGTAGTTCTTGTAGCAATAAGGGCATTTTCTGTTTTAATAAAATTTGTTCTTGCTCAATATCCGTCTGTATTCTCCATTTCTCAAATTCTCTTTGAGTTTTCATGTTTGTGAATTTTGCCGTAATTGATTTTGGGTCTTTTGCTTTCATACTAATAGTGGCACCATACGCACAGCTATAAGGAGATGCAAATTCGCCGTGAGTGTAATCTACTACTTCCTGCGTATCAACATCCGTAGTAAATATCACACTGGTATCCAGCTTCTTTTCACCCAAACAGATGCTGTATGAAAAGTTGTATCTAATTCCTAATTCATTTACTAAAGTAGAAGGTAATTTTATTGTAGGCTCTTTGTAGGATAATGGTTTTTCTTTTAGTTTTGACGGAGATGCTTTTACAACAAAAGAATTCTTATCTTTTGCATTCAATGTTATTTCATACGAAGCACAAGTAGCTAGAGGTGTACCAGAATCATATTCTATTGTTGAAGTTTCCATATCCGTAGTAAATGTGACGTCAGTGGTTACTCGTTCATCGCCATTACACATTAATAAAAAATAGTTGTATCTATCTGGGTCTCCAGAACTCGTAATACTTTCTAATTTTACTGTAAGTTGTGAAATTTCAGGGAATCCAACTTTGAGTGAATTTGGATCTTTGACTCTTAAATAAAGACTGGAAAAAGTACAGGCGTATGGTTCCAGATCAACATGTACTGTATCTTTCATTAAACCATCTAAATCAGTAATAACGTGAATTGTGGGATTTTTTAATGGTGTACTACCTGCACAGATGTCATAATAATACGTGTTCCAAAATTGTGGAGGAGTTGATATGTCCTTAGGTGTAATGATCTCAATTGTTGGATGGTTTGATGCAAATGCATCATTAATGGAAATTACACTGACTAGAATCACTAGTGCAAATAAAAATAGAATTTTATTCAATATTATCCATAATCATTATAATCATATAAATATGAATATTCATACTTTTCATGACTATACATTTGAAGCATATTTTTCTTATCAGTACAATGTTCAAGGTCATTGGTTCAAGTAAGATAACTCCAAGACATCAGATCACGTTACCTGACGAGGTCATAAAGCACCTCAAGGCGCAGATTGGAGAAAATGTAGGATATTTTTTGGATGAAAAAACAGGACGAATCTACATGATGACTCAGGTTAATGACTGAGTTCCATACACTAAAGTCTGATTACTGATGTTGAAAAGCCATAACTGGAAAAATCATACTCTACGCGATTGTTTTATTCTAAACGATTGGGTTTTCTTTTTGATCTGTGTTTTTGCCATTTTTACGCCTACGATATAGACTAGAAGTCCATATCTTTGAAAGTTATTCCCTAGATTGGTTTATTCTATGCAAATCATTTTTGCACATCTTGAAGATATTAGAAATTTTAACATGGTAAAATGAATTTTTACGCCTATATTATGAACTATTAAGTTCTGGTTCTGTTTCATTCATAGTTTTGAAAATTCATGCATATGTAATAGATTTCTAATCAAATAATTTTGGTGAGCATGGTGAGTCTAGTGAAGATACTTTCCATTAGATGTAGTAAAAAACTAAGAACATTGTTTTGCTAACAGTAGTTCTTTTCTTTGGTTTTCAATCTCAATTTCCAAGTGTATTTTTTCTTCTGTTAGTTTCTTGAATGATTCGCTATCTCGCTTAATTCTACTAATTTCATTTCTTAGTTCACTTAGCTCACTTGATTGATCAAGGACCTCTATGGTTTCATATATCATTAGATGATTCTCTGCACGTTTGTATAATTCCGGCATTTTATCCTGATTTCTGATGTATTGGCCGAGATACTTTTTGTGTCCAATAATGCCATGTCCAAAGTCTTCATTGACAGCATCTGCACATTGAGTTGCTGTAAAAGCTCTCATGGAATGTAAATTCTTTTTATGGCGCCCATTTGATTCGTATATTTCTAAGAACTGTGGGTGTTTTACTCCTATTTTCTCTCTTAGAGTTGACCAATACTGCTCCTCATTGAAAAATGCACTTCGAAGATTTGTATTTGTTGCAAAAACTAAATCGTTGTCTTGTTTTTCAGATACAAAATCTTGAAGCATTGACTTTGTTTCTCTGGTTATGTATGTGATTCTTGCTTTCTTTGTCTTTGTTATTTTTGCTGAAATATGTATCTCAACTGGATCTTTTGTAAAATCAATGTCTTTTTTCCTAATACTGATTGCCTCACCAATTCTCATACCACTATCTTTCAATGTCATGTATAGAACTCGCTTTGATCTTGTTGCATACTCTATAATCCATTTCAATTCTTCTTTTGTTAGTGGCTCAGGATCAAAATCTTCAATTTGCGGAAACCTTACCTTTCGTTTGAATTGTCTATCGTTTAAGACCAATCCAAAGCAATCCTCAAGAATATTTTTGAGTGCTTTTATGTAGTTTTTAATGGTTCTAGAGTGTAGAGGCTTGAATACTCGTTGGCAATTTGCATTGCCAAAAGGAATCATGATTTCTGGGTGTTCTTCTTGCAACCATGTGATAAATTGGTTAAACACAAAAAATGTCTTGTCTTCGTTTTTCTCCTTTCCTAAATCCTCGAATAACTGTAGACTTGAAACTTGGAAGCGTTCTATACTGAACCTATCAAGCTGAGATAGTGCTGATTTAGTAATGTATGCTATGGCTTTTGACCTCTCGGCTAGAAATTGCTCTACTGTATATCGTTCCTGAATGTAGCTCATTATTACAAATTAGAGGAATTATGGGATATAAGGAACGGATAAGTTAACGATTTGATACATTTATCGATGAAACAATAAATAAAATCAAAAATTCAAGTTCTATTATGAGTTGTATCTTCTGTGATATTTTATCTGGAATTAGAGATGGTCATATCCTAT
>JAGVVZ010000002.1 GCA_018304545.1 Candidatus Aenigmatarchaeota archaeon
AAAAAAAAGATGGTAAAAAAGAGAATAATAGATGAATTAAAAGAAATAGATAGACATAGGCTATTTGTACCTTACTGATTATTGTTTTTTACATCCGTCTCTTTCATAGCTATTGAAACAGAAACCCAAATTATTCCTGCTATCAGAAACAAAGCAAAAGATATCAGTGCAGCAAGAAAATAACTAGAAGGCGACGTACCTAAATTGATTTCAGCATTTCCAGCTATAGTAGATGCCAAAAAGGCGGAAAACGCCCCTAACACTAAAAGTAGAATTATTTTAGAATTAAGATATTTATCATTTTTAGATTTACTCATCAATTAAATATTATAAGAAGATAGATTTAAAATCATAGCCCCCTGCTCATTCCTATTATCTCCACAGATTGAACGCCCTCTATTGTTGCTATTTCATCTGCAACTCTATCAGCTAATCCTTCCTCTTCGTCTAGAACTTTAATCATTTTAATGAAATTTAATCCAAAACCGATTGGAACTACTTCCATTTTTTGAGGTTGAAATTTTTTGTTTATTTCCTCTTGAAGTCTGTTTAAATCTGTCTCAACACCTTTAGGCATCACTCTATATGTAACGATAACTGTTCCCTTGCTCATAAAATCAACTAAGGACCTTCAAAGCCACAAGGGCATTTATAAATATTAGATAATCTTTTGCATTTTGAACATCTGAAAATATCTATCTTTCCGCAAGCGGGGCACTTAAATTGAACAAAATTCGTATCACCTAAGAGGTTGGTTTTACAGCTACTGCACTTCATTTCTTCCTTTTCTTTTGTCAATATATCACCTTGAAATCCTCACAAGTATTTTGTTCTTATTATTTTAAAAGCTTTTAAACTTTAAGTTGTCTAGATAATTATGCAATTTTTGCGCCGTAATTATTAAGCAAGAATATACTTTTTCTTAGCCAATATTATTTAATGCCCCTGTGATGCAACTAGGATAACATAGGAGCTTGCGGAGCTTCTTATCCGGATTCAAATTCCGGCGGGGGCATTCAAATCCCTATAAGGGCTTTCAATAAATATATATGTCATTTTGTATTATTGATAATAAAAGCGGTATACAATAAAGTATAACCTATGTACTTTCATTAAACGATCATATATTAAGAAAAAATTACGGGGAGATTATGATTAAAAGTGTTGTTCCGGAGTTGATAGTAGAGAATATGGTTGGAGATTCCAAGCATTTCAAATCGTATAATTGGAGGAACCACAATACTCGTTTTTAGATTAAATTCGCGTGATGCTGTGCGTAATCTGGCATCAAAACTAACTAACCAAGTTCAAATTGTATCTTCATTACGAGAAACTGATTATGGCACTGTAGAACTTATTATCGCCGATCCCGATGGTTATATGTTGCTTTTTTCGGGAGAGTGATTTAACTCTAGCACAGTTTATGCCCAATTTTTTCTTTCATAACACACTGTAAGAGAAATCAAAATCCGGTTATTTCAAGTCAACCTTCATAAAATCATAAGCAATTTTTGTATTTTCAAATAACTTTTTTGCTTGTTCTTCCAGCTCTTTCGTATCTGTATATCTCCTACTTATATGAGTCAGTATCAATTTTTTCACGTTTGCTTTTTTTGCGAGTTCAGCGGCTGCTTTTACATCTGTATGAGACTTCTCAGCTACATCTTCTTCTAAAAACGTACCATCGTGAATCAATACGTCTGCATCTTTAGATAAATTCATAATATTCTTATGGGGTTTGGTATCGCCCGAATAAACAACTTTCAATCCCGGTTTGACATAGCCGACATCTTCCATTCGAATTGTTTTGCCTTTCCATTCGAATTCTCCGTCAGCTTTTAACTTTTTCAGCCAAGGTCCTCTATTTATGTCATATTTTTTTAGTTTATCCTCATCTATATTCCATTTATCTTTTTCTTTAAAACAGAAAGCAACTGCCGGAACTGTGTGATAAGCTGGAACTGATAAAACTTCATAGTCATCTGTTTCAACAATTTTAGATACTTCATTTCCTTCAAATTTCAAATTAAAAGCTTTTATTGGAAATCTCATTCCGAAATAACCTAAATCAAGTATATTCGAGACGAATCTCTCTGCCTCAGGTCCATATATTTCTAATGGTTCCTTTCTTTTCTCCAGATTCATAGTTTGAATCATTGGTATCAAGCCAGCAAAATGATCAGCATGCCAATGTGTGATAAATATCTTCTTTATCTGCATAAAGCTTATGCCGGATTTCATCAGTTGTTTTTGTGTGCCTTCGCCACAATCAAAAAGAAAAACGTCTCTATAATAAGAATAGTACTCCATAACTATGGCTGGGTGGTTTCTGTTTAAAGTAGGAATGCCAGATACCGTTCCCAAAAATGTTATTGTAATCATATCCTTAATTTTGTAAAGTTAATTAATTATACCTGCTATTTCTTTGCAAACACAAACAAGTCCCATGGCTTATTTTTATTTTTAATCTCTAATAATCTCTCCTCACCATAATCTTCCCACGGATAAAAAATTTTTCTTAATTTTATGTTTTTGAAACCCGCCTTTTTCAGTCTATATTTTAATTCAAACCTGTAATAATGTTTTTGCACAAGGCCGTCATAATTATAAGTACCAAGAACAAAATCACAATTCTCAAACGACATGATTTTTTTTGCCTTTTCGATGGCTAAATTGTGATCTCCTCCTTCTTCTATGACTTTTTCCATACCAAGCAAACCCATTAATAATACGGCATCCATCGTTGGAAAAGTACCAAGCAATATACCATCATCTTTTAGTACGTCATGAAGTTCTTTAAACATTTTATTTATATCGATAATATTTGGCATCAGTATTGAGTTAACAGCAATCACAACATCAAACTGATTGTGAAATTCTGACAAATCTCTTGCATCTTTTACATGAAGAAAAATGTTTTTCATATCCTTTGTCAATTCTTTTGCCTTTTCAATCATTTTCAAGGATATATCTATACCAACAACTTTTTGGAATTTCTCTGAAAGATGTGGAAGAAAATTCCCAACACCTGTTCCTATGTCTATCACTGACTTGCTATTCACATTCTCTATTTTATTATCGATATACCAGAAAATTGGATTAGAAATTCCTTCAGAAAACGGGCCTAAAATGTTATCTGAATAGGATTTAGCTATTTTATTCCAATGTCTTATTTGTTCTTTTACTTCCATACAAATAATTAATGATTAAAATAATTTAAATCAGGAGAGAATTTTTTTAAAAAAATTAATTAATTTGTCTCTAATTTTTATGAAATGTCCCACATTTTTTAGTTTTTCAACTGATTTCTGAGTTATATTTTCAGTTTTCAATGATTCCTTGATAGATTCTTTGACAATGGTTCTGCATGCAACATCAGAATTTTCATTTATTTCTATTTCTTTGGAAATGTTCAGGCCCAAACCTTTGCCTGTAATATCATATTTTCCATATTTGTATTTGCCGTCGCAATTGGGTAATAAGTAAAGTGGAACAGAAAATCTATAATGCTTCATTTTAGAGCTAATATGCAAAGAATATACGTCACTGATTTTATTACCATCATGATCTTGTACCCAAAAGTTAACCAAGGATTCAGAAGTGTTTCCTCTGAATATATCTATATCTAATATGAATAACTCTCCAAACTTAATTCGATTTTCGGTTTTAATTTTGCTAATTTTTATAATTGATTCGTAGTCACCGACTTCCATTTTTTTTTGAATAGTTATGTTCTCGTTATCTTCATTGTTCTTTTCATTAAAGTCAAGGCACGAAATATCCGTTATTTTTGATTTTATAACGAAAATACCTGATATTTTAGGGGTCCATTGAAAGGTTTTAGAACTTTGACAAGCTATTTCAACAGTGGAATTATCTCTATTTTTTATTAAATTTCCATTCTGATCTTCAATCCAATGCTCTATTTCGATCTTGTTTTTCTTTTTATTACAATCCAAGTTCTCCAATCTGATTTTATATTTTATTTTTTCTGTCAAATCAAAAGAATGTTTGTCTGCGTTTACAGAAATTTTGAAATCACACCTATTACTATCGGGTTCTAGAATTGTCGTTGTGATCATTGTTGTGGACGTTTCTTCCTTAACTATTGAGATTGTGGTTGTGTCTTCCGAAATAGAGCAGTCGTTTCCCAAACCCGGCGAAGGCGCACATTCTATCCATTTGTTGTTAATTAATTGGAGAGAATTGCCATTGTTTTTTCCTCCAATATCTGGGGTATATGTTACAGTCTCAAAAAAATCTTTTCCCTCGTTGTTGCTCAACTTAATAGTATCTCCATTATTGGATAACGACATTATAGTATCAATTACAGTACCTTCATAGTCCGAAAAATCTTGTAGAAAAGTTGTAGGGTTATCCGCCAATATCAAATATTCCTCTGGATATATCAACATATAGTCTGTAAACTCGCTTTCGTTTAATTTATGATTGTTTCCATCGTTGAAACGCCAACTACCATCGGATTCGCCTCCAACTATTTCAGTTTCCTCCTCCCCATCATTATAAATTTCAACCCACTCATGATTATTATCATTACCAATAGGATCATACATTATTTCTGTAACTATCACTTTTGATTCAGAAATGACACAAAACAGACCTAAAGCTAGAATCAAACTGACACAAAACAGTTTATTTTTTAGCATATCTGATAATATTTTGAATTTATCAAAATTTAATTTTTCATGATTTGATATATATACCACTTATCAGTAAGAATTATTTGCCTCTAAATCGCTAATCCACACTTACAAAAAAACGCCATACTTTTACTTTATTATATATTTTTCATTATATACTTTAATTTTAATATTTTTAATTTATATTATAAAAAATAATAATTTAAACCAATATATTATTTCTATTATTTTATTAAATATATTTTTTAATTAAACGACTAAACTATATAAGTATGTTTCACTTAATATAATAAGATGACAATGGCGTTAAGTCAAAACAATCTTTCAAAGCTGTTTTTAAGACTAAAACCGGTAAATATAGTTACTTCATTAAAAAGAGGCCCTAAATATGCAACACAAATTTCTAAGGATGTGGATTGCACTTATTCCCATGTTGTAAAATTACTGGAAGAATTGGAAGATTTGGGATTAGTGTCATTCAAAAAACAGGGCAGAATAAAGGTCATAGAGTTAACAGAAGACGGACAAGACCTAGCACATTCTATCGAAGGCGTCATGATGAAATTAAATAGAGTAAAAGAAACCGCTGATAAAAAGAAGTAATTGACGCTGGTTAGCGATGAAAAATATCGTTTCTCTGGTTTTGATATGTCTCTCGTGCTTTATCTTGGTCAATTTGCTCCTATTTATAAGCAGACGCTGGTTAGCGATATATTTAATTTTTCGAAATGACTATTTTATACAATATGTCGTTATTTAGTGACAAAATGAATAATAAAGTGATCATATGCAAATAAAAACTTGGATAGTAAACAAAATAGATTTTAATGAATTCACCTGGGAAGAATTCATGGAAACGTTATTTCATAAACACGAGAAGACTAAAGAGGCTGCAAATAATATTTTATTAGCATTAAAGGAGAAACCTTGCACATTAAATGAAATAATAACTGCAAAGAAAATTCCAAGGGGCACTGCATATGACGCATTTGATGTTTTAAGAAAATCTGGTTTGATTAACAGAAAAGACAAGTATTCTGAACTAACTCTATCGGATCAATTTTCATTAACTTTAGAGAGACTGGCAAAATACTGGAAAAAATGGGTGAGAGAACCGTGATTTTCTTAATCGAACAAAACAAACTAATAACCTACTCTCGACAGTGAAAAAATACCGGTGTAGAAGGACTTTTTCTGCCAAATTCGTATTCTATATAATATATTTTATATAGTATTTTTTATTTAATTAGTATAATAATATGTAATATGTAATATATACTTTTTACAGTATTAAAGACTTATATAAAATACAATATATATATTATTTTATATAGTAGTTCAGTTTTTGAAAAAGTGAGAGTTAGATTTGAAAAACGGCAATGAAGTTAACCAAAAATCTACAAGAGAAGTGGTTAATATTTTCTTAGATAGAAATAATTATAATGAAGATCATAAATAAAACAAAAAATAGTGTTCTGGCTGAAAATATAATATTCAGAAGATCTTTTTTTGAGTTAATGTCTGGTTTAATACCATATAAGATCAAAAATAGGTATTTGTATGATATATTCAAGACGCATAAGTTCAATAAGAAAGACGCAATGGTATTCAAAGTGAGATATTACGAAGCCATACATACATTGTTTATGAGTTTTTCTATATCCATAGTACTTACAGACAGAAATTTGAGAGTTATCGAGAAATCTAGAATGAAGCCATTTACGTTTTATATTCCAAAAAAGAGTTATAGTTATTTGATTGAGATGATTGGATCTAAATTTAGTAAAGTGGATATAGGAGACGAATTATTGTTTATCCATTAATAAATAATAGTGAGATTTAATAGGACAACTATCCCAAATATACGAATAAAGTTTATTTAGCAAAAATAGGGGCTATGTGTGATTTTATGCTAAATTCAATAATAAATTATATAGATAAAAATAGGAAATTGCATCAAGCAGTGCCTCTGTTTCTAGCAATCTTGATATTGATAGATCTTGTTCTTATAATATATGTCACATTGAATCTACTGAATAGAATAGGATTCGAAGAAAAAATAATATTGAGGATATATCCGTTAGATGTGTTGCTGGGGATGACAATATACCTTAAAACGGCTATAGATTTTGCTATTTTTATTGGAAGACTTATGCACAAAAACCCAGGATGGAAAAGTAGAGTGGCTATAGAATTTGGAACGGCGATAGGCAATGGTTTAGGAACAATAATAGTACTTATAATATGGGTATTTGTAAAAAACGTTGAAATACTACTTGCTAGCATGATATTTCTCGCGTCTTTAGTGCTTTTTGAATTGGCCTATGAAGGAATTGAACATTTTTCAAGCTGGAAAGATAAGAAATTCAAAAAAATACTTTACTATAGTCTAGAATTTCCATTAAAATATATATTAAAAATAATAAAGCCTGTACTTGGAAAATTCATGCCTCATATAGGATCTCAATTAAAAGGTGAAAGTTTGAAAAGTTGGAGGTCGTTGTTATTGTTTTCTTTTGGCATACCGTTTATTCTTGGATTAGACGATTTTGCTGGATATGTACCTTTATTTAGTGTTGTTAATGTGTTTAGTTTCAGCATAGGTGTTATAGCTGCTCATACATTATTAAATGTAGCCTTGTTCATAAATCCAAACATAACAATAAAACTTGTCAAAAATGAGTGGATATCTTATATAGGAAGTGTGGCCTTTATCGTAATTTCAGTATATGGGTTTGTCGAGATAGCTAAAATACTGAGTCATTTATAAAAAGTGAGGGTTTAACCACTAACTACTTTAATACTTTGAATCAAAACGGTTTCGAGGGGCACATTTTCATAAAAACCTACCACTTTGGTTTTTATTTTACTTATTTTATCTACTACATCCATACCTGATATTACTTTTCCAAAGACGGCATAACCATAAGAATCGTTACCTCCGGGATCAAGGAATTCATTATCAACAGTGTTTATAAAGAATTCTGATGTTGCCGAATCTGGATCATTAGTTCTTGCCATTGAGGTTGTTCCTCTAATATTAGAAGGACCTATTTTAGCTTCATTTATAATTGGGGTATATTTTTGAGCGCGAGCTTTCATTCCAGGCTCAAATCCACCTCCCTGAATCATAAAATTATTTATAACCCTATGAAAAATCAATCCGTCGTAATAGCCGTCATTGACGTATCTCAAGAAGTTCTCAACTGTTTTGGGAGTCATATTCTGAAAAAGTTCAACTTTTACAGAACCATAATTTGTTTTTATCTCAACTACAGGGTTTTCCATTTCTTTATTTGGTGTTTTTTGTTTTATATAGTTTAAAGTTACTATCAAAAAAAATATCGACAAAATTAAAGCGGCAACATATTTTTTCAATAATATCAACCAAATAACATAAAGTGAGAGTTAATTGTCTTTGAGATACTTATCGACTATGGAAATCACATCTTCTTCTTTTAGTGGTGCTTTATCTAAATGATGCTTCGTTTGAAATGGAACAGAATTAATGATTAAAGTAATACCTGTAGAGGTTTTTCTTAACTTTAAAGAAAATTTGGGTGATCCATTGACATTCTCCCTAATATAATTATCTTCAGGGAAATACTTTGTGACGCCATCAAATCCCCAAATAACATCTCCTTGATTTATTTCTTGCAATATAAAGTTTCTTTCTTCTAATTTATGTCTAATTGATGGAAATAAAGTGCCATATACAAGTTCAGTCATTCTATCTCTTGTAAATTTTGAGAAATACGAATTTATAATTATGTATAGTTTTTATTGAAAAGTGAGAGTTATGTTTGATTAAATGGGAATTTATTCTCGAGTTTGAGTTTTTCGAAATCTTCTTTGGTATATGTTGTCAATTCCATCCATGGAATATTATTTTTTTCGAACCATTTAGCATCTGATATATATTCAAATTCTTTTCGAGGGATTTTTGGCTCAAAATAATCATCAGCAAAGGCCATAAAAAGCATGGTTTCCCATTCGTTTTCGCCATTTATACTCTTTTCGATCCAATGCAAAAGTGATGTTTTCTCGAATTCAAGATGATTCAAAGAATCTTCACCCAATTCTTCAGAAACTTCTCTTTTAGCCGCACTAAAAAAGGTTTCATTATTTTCAACAGATCCTCCTACATTTTCCCATTTGTTTTTCTGGAAATTTGCTTTTTGACTACGTTTTATAAGTAAAATTCCTTTTGTTTCATGATAGATAAGTGTTCCCACTCCTCTTTTAAACATAAATATTTTTTAATAAAAGAATTTAAATAAGAAAATTAATTTATTAACCTATAAAATAAAAGAGTGATAATTTGATAGGTGGGTGGGATTTTTTAACGATCACTGTAGTAGCAATCGCTGCTTCGAGTATTTTAACAACTTATATTAGAGAAAAATATAAAAAATCAAATGGAAAAAATGAAAGTAAAGGCAATACAATAGATATCTTAACAATGGGACTTGTTCTCTCGGGAGTTGGTTTGGCTATCTTAGTTGGGCAGTATTTTAAAGTAGTCCAGGGATATTGGGTAGTCAGTGGTTTAGTTTTATTGTTCATAGGATTAGCTTTAATTTCAAGTTATTATTTAAAAAAGAAGAAATGGTAATTATGTTTTTTCCTAAAAGTGAGAGTTACATAAAGTATTTAACATTTTCTATCAAAAGTAAAACAGTAAATAAGTGAAAATTAGATGGAAAGAACATTTCTGATGATAAAACCAGACGGAGTAAAAAGAGGACTTATTGGTGAAGTTTATAAAAGAATAGAATCTTCTGGTTTGAAAATAGTTGCTATGAAAATGATTTACCCCTCGAAAAAACAGGCTGAAGATTTTTATCCTAAAAATGAAGAATGGCTAATGAATATTGGGAAAAAGGGGAAGAAGGGATATGAAGATAAGGGTCTTAAATTTAAATGGGATTTGAAGGAATACGGGTTATTGGTGAGATCGTGGCTTGTGAATTACTTACTGTCGGGACCTGTTGTTCCGAGTGTCATAGAGGGGCCAAATGCTATAGAAATGATAAGAAAAGTTGTTGGTGATACAGAACCAAGACAAGCCGAACTAGGAACTATAAGAGGAGATTTCAGTATAGATTCTTATGATTTAGCCAACAAATTAGAAAGACCTGTAAAAAATATAGTTCACGCATCTACTAGCAAAGAAGACGCTGAAAAGGAAATAAATTTTTGGTTTAAAAAAGAGGAGTTTACATCCTATAAAAGGGTGGATGAAGAACTTATTTCTGGAAAGTGAGAGTTCTCATGGTGTTTTAATAAAATGACTGAAAATTCAGATCCGCCACCGCTAAAAAACGGGATGAAAATTCTCGCAAAGCATAAAATAAAATTAGTCGGAATAGCTTACAGTAAAGCCGAAAGAGAGTATTTCCCTACAGAAGAAGCTTATATATCAGAACAAGAGGTACTTGAAAGAGCTAAAGTTCTGCAAAAAATCTTAAAAGAGATGGGATTCGAAGCAAGGCTATATCCAGGCGATGAAACTATAATAAGCAAAATTCAAGAAGATAAGCCTGACTTGATTGTTAATCTAGTTGATACAGTAAGAGGTACTGAAATTTTAAGTACATGTATTCCTGCTCTATTGGATTTGGCTCAAATTCCATATACTGGAAGTGGGATGTATACATTTACATTGTCAAGCAATAAAGTTTTAATGAAAGAGTTATTGTTAGCCCATGATATACCAACCCCAAAATATCAATTAATAAAACACCACAATGAACCTATATCAAAAAAATTAAAATATCCTTTGATAACAAAACTAAATAATTATCACGGTGGGGTTGGTATCACGAATGATGCAATAAGTGAAAACGAGAAACATTTGAGAAAAAGATTAAGATATCTAATAAACACATACAAATCATCTATTGTCGTTGAAGAATTTATACAGGGTAAAGAGTTATCTGCTATTGTATTAGAAGGAAGAAAGAATACTGTGTATATAGGTGAAAAGGTTTTTAAACAAAGTAAAAAAAGAAAATATGATTTCTGTAGTTTTGATGCAACATGGTTAGAAGAAGATGCTTATTATTATAAAAAATTTGATAACAATGGAAAAATTGCGAAATTATCAAAAAAAGCATTCGATCTGCTTGGAATGGCAGATTATGCAAAATTTGATATAAGAATTGATGATAAAAAAAGATTTTTCTTTATAGATTGTAACGCAAATCCGGCACTGGGACCACAAAGTTGTGATTGCGCAATTGGGAGTATAACAAAACTATATGATATACCTTTCAAAAAAATCTTCGCTAAAATTATGGTTTGTGCTTTGTCAACAAGCAACAAGTATATATAATAGAACTAAAAAAGCATAAATTATTTTATATTAAAAATGATAATTTCTATATAATATAAAATTATTTTAGAAAAAATGTTAGAAGTAAAATCATCATTAACAAAAACGGGGGCTGTTATAAAGGCGTTGGAGAGGGAATTTTTCGTTAGGTATAACAATAAATATTGGTATGGGTATCCCCAAAAAATGAAAAAATTTTTCCTTGATAATTTATCTTTTATTTCAACTTTTCATTTACCACTATTTTTTGACGATAATAAGATAAGATTCAACACGGCAGATCCTTTAATCAAACCGTGGATATACGAAGTAATGATGAAATATATACCATACTCTGCTGATGCCGATAAAATTTCAACTTCTCAATTATTTCTTAAATTTTCAAACATGGAATTCAATTTTGATGATCCAAATATAGAATTACCTGAAGTAAGTTCCGATCCTGATGAAAAGGCACTTATTAACTTTACGTTTGGAAAAGAAAGCTTAGTTACACTTGGTATATGTGATGAGATAGGATTAGATAATAACTTGATTTATTTTGAGTCGCCAAACACGTCTCCAATAGAAACAAGATTGAAAAGGAAATATTCGTCAATATTTTCTAAAAAGTTGAACAAAAATATTATAAAAGTAACTGGAAACATGTACGACCTATGCGATGCTACAAACTTTGGTAGGCCGCAAACAGAATGGGGATATGGAATTGAATTAACAGAATATGCACTTCAATGTTTGCCGATTATTGACAACGAAAGAATGAAATTTATTGTTTTTGGAAATGAAAAAAGTTGTGACAACTCTTACATTAGCTCTGAAGGATACAGATTAAATCCAGTTTATGAGCAATCAAGTGAATGGACAAATGAAGTAAGTAATATAATTAAAATAATAACAAGTGGTAAAACAAGTGTCTTCAGTTTGGTCGAGCCAATAAACGAATTGGCTGTAATAAAAATACTACATAATAGGTACAATCTATTGGGTCGTTTCCAGTTTTCGTGTTTTCCTGATAACCATCCTTCGCTTTTAGAAACACCGTGGTGTCATATGTGTACCAAGTGTGCTAGAATATATGTTTTTTTGAAAGCTGTTGGGGCGGATGTCAAATCTGTAGGATTCAAAGAAAATCTATTTGGAAAAAAATACACAAACATGTTCTCATTATTTAATGGGACTACAAAACACGGGATACCTTATGACGATAGCGGATTAAATAGAGATGAAATATTATTCGCCTTTTATCTAGCATATAAAAGAGGAGAAAGTGGACATGCTATCAGCTTATTTAAACAAAAATACTTAGATGAAGCAGAACAAAGAGAGGATGAATTATATAAAGAATTTTCTGGTATTTTTAATTCTAGAACCATGCCATCAGAAATAAAAAGCAAAGTAATTAGTATTTTTAAGGAAGAGCTATCAAACGGGTTTTAGAATAACTTAATAACATTATCTTCTCAAGTTTTCTTATGGATAACAGATATGATAGACAAGAAAAACTTAAAGATATGGGATTTGATCAGAGCAAAATATCAAAAAGCCACGTAATCATAATTGGTATTGGTGCCTTAGGTAGTAAATCAGCCGAGTTGCTTGCAAGAGCTGGTATAAAAAAAATAACTTTAGTAGATAGAGATTTTACAGAGTTAAGTAATATTAACAAACAATCTATGTATATAGAAAAAGATGTTGGACTACCAAAAGCAATAGTTGCTAAAAAAGAAATAAAATTAATAAATTCCAAAATAAAGATCGATGCTGTAGTTGATGATTTTAATTATAAAAATGCTGAAAAAATAGTGAAAAACGCGGATTTAGTTATAGATGGATCCGATAATCTAGAAACTAGATTTTTAATTAATGATGTTTGCGTAAAAAATAAAATACCTTGGATATATGGAGCTATAATAAGAACAGACGGTGCCAGTTTCAATATAGTACCAAATGGTTTTTGTCTTAGATGTGTATTTAGAAAAACACCAGAAATTAAAGATTTGGAAATATGCGAAAATGTTGGTTTATTGAATTCTTTACCTTCAATCATAGCGTCCAAACAAGTAACAGAAGCTTTCAAAATTTTGTCCGGGTGTAGTTATTCTAAAAAGTATTTCAGAATAAATATTTGGAATGATGTTTTTGAGTTATTAAATATAAAAAAAGATCCAAAATGCGAGGTCTGCTCCCAGAAAAAATTTAACTTTTTAAATGGTGAAATTGGATCAAAAATGACAAAAATGTGTGGACAAAATTCTTTTCAAATTGATACAAAAATAGAAGTTAGAAATTTGAAAAAGATTTCAGAGAAATTAAAAAAAATGGGTAATATATCTTATAATAAATATTTAATTCATTTTCGAATAGGCAATAAACAAATTTCATTGTATAAAAATGGTAGATCTATAATCTCCGGTGTTAAAAACGAGGGTGAAGCAAAATCTCTTTTAGCAAAATATATAGGAAATTAGAATCAATCTTTATATATTAGATTAAACTAACTGATTCTATGAAATTCGAAAACGCTAATGACATAAAGGGTAGATTAAACAATTTAGTAGGTATTCTACAAATGGGACATGTTGATATACAAAGAATATTCTGCATAAGAAGCTACGAATCAAAATCTAAAGCTTTGGCCAGAATATGGAGTTTTCCAAAAATTTGGCAAAGTGCATTAAATATGAAAGCACATTACGTTATTGAAGTCATATCTAATAAATTTGACAAACTAAGTAAAGAAGAACAAGATAAAACACTAATCCATGAACTAATGCATATACCAAAATCTTTCGGTGGCGGCCTAGTTCCACATAAATCATTCGGAAAACATATAGATGATAAAAAAATAGAAGAAATGTATAAAATATACAAATACAATCTAAAAGAAAAATAGTTCAGCTTCGATCAAATGATTCTAAAGTTATTATTTAGTGCAAATACTTATTTAAGTAAAAACAAGGCATGTTTCATCTTCTTTTTCATATTCAAAGAAATCATACTTCCAAAAATGCTATAATAAAATTTCTATTTAATAAGAAGTGAGGTGGTTATATGAGATGTGTGACATGCAACGGATATAGATATTACAAATTTATGCGTGGTATGACTAGAACTCAGCTATGTCTTGGGTGTGGCAACACCCTAAATTCTAATATTCTACTAGAGTCTATATTTGGTTCGAGGTAGATCATCTATTTAAAACGGGTTGCATTGATTTACCATTACACAACGGACATGTTCCTAGATGGTTGTTCGATAAAATGATAAAGTTAAGTAAAGAAATAAGTAGGGTTGTAGTGTATGAATACGGAACGAACGAACTATTAAACAGATTTTCCGATCCGTTTTGGTTTCAGGCGTTTTCATGTGTAATTGGATTTGACTGGCATTCATCTGGCACAACTACAACTACTTGTGGAGCTTTAAAATTAGCTATAAACAATTCAGACTTTGGGATACAAGTGACCGGAGGTAAAGGAAAAACGTAAAAAAGGTTATAGAAGAAATAGATATGAATTCATTTAATTTGTCTACTAACATAATTGAAAAACTTAAATACAGTAGTAGATTATCAGCAATTGATAATTCCTGTGTTCAAGATGGTTATGGACTGTATCATCATTGTTTTATTTTCACAGAAAACGGACATTGGTCTGTCATACAGCAAGGAATGAACAGAAACTATGCAAGAAGATATCATTGAATATCAAATAATATGAAAAATTTCGTAGAAGAACCACATAATGCAATATGTTGTGATATGATAGAAAAAAGTGTTTTAAATATGACATCAAAAGATAACAAAATTGTAAGAGAAACGTGTGTAAATCTAATTAACGACAACCCAGTTCATTTTAAAAAATATTTCAAATCAGAACAAAAAATGATTGTAAATTTTTTAAATGATAAACATATTTTTCCTGCGAGACACAATATTTTAAAAATGGATATATCCCGAAACGGTTGGAATATATTAAAAGAGGCTTATGAAGTACAACCAAGGAATTATGAAGAACTGATATCATTAAGAGGCATGGGTCCAAAAAAATTCGTGCTCTGGCCCTTATATCAGATTTAATTTTCGGTACAAAAATCAGCTGGAAAGATTCTGTTAAATATAGTTTTACACATGGGGGTAAAGATGGAATACCATACCATATTGATAAAAAAGTGTATGAAAATTCAACATTAGCTTTAAAAGAGAGTTTAGAACAAGCTGAAATAAATAAAAAAGAGAAAATTAATGCTTTAAAAAACTCTCAATGTTAATAAACAACTAATCTTAAAATATCATAATGAACAAAAGAATTGAATCAGCCAGAAAAGCATTCTTGGATAAAAATATAGAAGAAACGAAAAAAGCTCATGAGAAACACTTAATAAGTGAAAAAGAACACTTCCCCCCAGGAGGTGAACATATTGGAGATTTTGTGTATGGTGCTACAGACGGTATAGTTACTACATTTGCTGTAGTATCTGGAGTCGCTGGCGCTTCATTATCTCCATCTATTGTTTTAATATTAGGTTTAGGTAATTTGTTTGCTGATGGATTTTCAATGGCCGTTGGAAATTATCTCAGCACAAAATCAGAATTAGAATTTCAACAACAAGAAAGAAAACGTGAAGAATGGGAAATTCATAATATACCTGAGGGAGAGATAGAAGAAATAAAAAATATATATATAAAAAAGGGATTCGAAGGACAAAAATTAGAAGACGCTGTAAAAATAATTACTTCTAATAAAAAAATCTGGATAGATACGATGATGACGGAAGAATTAAATATAATTCCGCGACAAAAATCACCATTTAAAGGCGCTTTAGCTACTTTTATGGCATTTGTGCTTGTGGGCTTCATCCCACTGTTTACGTATGTTTTGTCATATTTTATCCCCTCTATCAAAAATTATTCTTTCACAATCTCGATATTCTTAACAGCAATGGCATTATTTACAGTTGGTGTCGCAAAAGTTCATATTACAAAGAAAAAATGGTGGATAAGTGGATCGGAAGTTTTGCTAATAGGGGGACTAGCTGCAATTATAGCATATACAATAGGATTATTATTAAAGGGGCTGGCCCTTTAAAAGGGATTATACTTGATGAAATTTAAATTTGGTAAAGATTACTTTAATGGCATTTCTCTTTCTGAATTGTCTTTGGAATAATCCGTCACAGAAATCATTTGTTTTTCTAGATTTTCCTGGTTTTCATTATCATAACTTATCAAAATTTTATCTAAATCATTGAATATATAATTTTCATAATCATAGCTTTGTGTCCAATTTCCGTTTTCATGTTTTACAAATATTTTCAAATTTTTGTCGCCACTGGTACAATATTTCTGACCATTATCCAAATAAAAGCAATCGGAATCAAAGTTCATTCCCATGGATTTAAATAATAAGCTAAGTGGTACATTAGTTGCATGCATATGAATAACTGTACCTGCGCCTGGACCGCCTTCAAAATGTACATAGGGACTTTTTACATAATATTGTGGTGGTATGGGCGTTATTTCTTTACCATCTAAATATATACCTATATCTGCATGGATATGTGTAGATCCTAGTTGACCTATTTGAAATTCAGAAGTTGTATTAACTCCTCTATAAACTATAAATCCTACAACAAGAGCTATAAAAGCTATAATTAGGTATGTACTAAATTTCTTGGGTAATTTTAATTTGGGTTTATCCATTTCTTTATTTTTCAATTTTTTTTCGTGTTTAGAATTTACATGTTGTTTTAAAGCCGTTTCTGAATCAAATTTTCTCTTGCAAACATCACATTCGTATTTGTTCATTTTTTTCACACTTTATCAATTATCTTCGTTTCTTTTTTATTTTTATGTTTAAATTATTAACCCGAAGTTCTTTAGTTAGTAATAACAATAAACCAATAATAATTAATAAACCTACTATATTGAAAATGGGCAAATTAAACATATTTATAAATATTTTTTGTTTGCCATAAACAAAATCGTATATTGGTTGCGATATATCAATAGGAAGTTGATGGAACACACCAGTACTGTTGTAAATTAAATATATTATTCCTAGAAAGATGAATATTGAACCGCTTATTATATTGGTAAGTCCTGTATTAACTTCCTTACCAAGTAACCTAAATTTTATTGATTTTTGAAATATCGGCTTTTCGAATATGTGTATTTTATCAAAAAAGAATGAAAATATGATCAAAGGTATAGATATGCCTAAAGAGTAGACAAACATAAGCAAGACGGCAATCAGAATAGGCAGTGTAGAAGCTAGTGTAAGTATGCTAAATACTATTGGTCCTGCGCATCCAGCATATCCAAATGAAAATAAAGCACCAAATATAATATTTTCAACGAAACTATTTCCAAGTTTATTTTTTATGTTAAACATATTAAATGAAATGCCGAGTATAGACGCTAATCCAAATGCAAGAATCAACAATCCCGATAATAAAACCATTTTAGGTTGGTGTATTAACAACCAATTACCAATTACAGAAGCACCAAGACCTAAAAAAGCATTGAATGAAGCAAATCCAATAAAGAATGCTGTAGTCATCAAAACTAGTTTCGTCTTGTTTTTGAATGAAAATGCGAAATAAGCAGGTAATATTCCAATACTACATGGTGCAAAGAATAATAATATGCCGCCTATAAAAGCAGATAGCAAAGTTAATTTTTGAACTTCAGATAAACTAGTTGCTTTCACTATTTGCAAATTTTCTGGTATGTTTTCCTCATGAGGATAATCTGCAGAATGTCCTAAAACTATAACTGGAAATAATAAAACAAATATTAATAACAAAGTGTGCTTCAAGTTCAACATAATTTATCCTTTACAAATCTTGAAAAAGTGATTATTTAAATTTACTGTTGTTCTTCTGATGGTCTAACTATCTCATTAGAAGAAAGGTTTTTGTATATACCCATAACTTCAGTTCTTCTAAAAACAAAATATCCGTCTGATTCCTTAGTTCCAACTGAATCCCAAACTTGAATAAAATTTGGATATTCTTTAGATTCAGATGATAGAATTATTGTTGGTATCTTTGTTATATTATATTTGTTAACTATTCTTTTACCATCACTTGACGATACATCATAAGAAAATTCTTTAGTAACAACGACACCAAAATTAGGTATTATTGATTTATGTAATGATACATTATAACATTCAGTACATGATGAATCTGATAGAAGTGTTAGTGTTGCCAAACCAACAATTTTCTTTGTGTTCAAATCTAGATAAGGCGCCGTATTAGTATGTAAAGCGTAATTGCCGTCGACTTCTGTAGCATTTAATCTAGGCAAAACAGAAGCTATATTTTCATATTCTTTTATTTCTGCAGAAATAACCAAAGCTGGTATTCTTCTTATGTTATATTTACTTCTAAATTCTTTTCCTTCCTCAGAATCATATTCAACAGATTTAGCTGATGTTATCTCAACATTAGATGCTCTAAAAGCAGATAAAACATCATTCATTGATGAACATTCTTTACATTCAGAATCTATAATACTGATCACTGAAACTAGACCGGCAACCTTCTTTTTATTTAGATCAAAGTATGGGGGTTCTATATTTGTAATTAAAACTGTTTCGTTATTATCAGCATAAGTACCCTTTTCCAACCAATATTGTTGTAATTCGCTCGATTTATCTAACTCGCCTGTTATTATCATGGTAGGTATTTTCTGTATACTATATTTTATTATGAAATTTCTTCCCTCTTCTGAATTGAATTCTACTGTTTTTTCATTTAGTATTTTAACATTGTTTTGTTTTATTTCAGCTACTATATCATTTATTTCAAAACATTGTTTGCAAGAACTATCCACGATTTTTAACAATTTTAACTCTGCAGATCTTACTACTTCATTTTGTTTAGAAATTTCTGATTTTATTTTATTTGTCATATTAAAAAGGATAAACATATTGAATGTGTTGACTATAACAAGAACAAGAAACAAAATTAAAAATAAAGAATTCTGACTAGCTAAAGTTTTTTTCTTTTTCTTTGCTGTTTTCTGTGATTTATTTTTTTCGTCCATTAAAAATCAACTAAATAAAAAATCAGCAGCCACCAACCATCGACGGTAAGTTTTCTAAATTAGATGGTAATTGAGCTGATCCACTGTTTCCAGCAGGAGATGAACTCACTGATTTACTGCCACCAACAGAAACGCCACTAACCAAAGTCGATTGAAGACTAAATAGTTGTATAGCTTGCAAAACTGAAACTAGTACCATTGCTCCAATCAAAATAGTTAATAACAAATTCGTATTCATTCATTAACCTCCTTTTAATTCTATTAATAAAAACATAAATATTAAGCTCCCACAATATTTTGTGATTCTACTGATATTCTTTGAATTGTTGGCCCGGGGTAGAAAAGTGTTTTCCATCTAGTCATCTCACCAAATATTTCGGCATCCGAATATTCTGGGTGATACTTAATAAACCATTTTGCTATGCCTCTCCAACTTGCAGCATGTGCACAACCGCATCTAGTTATAATCGTTGGATTTGATGGGGAACCACAACAATAATCACAAGTAAAAGAATTAACTATTTTATTCCATCTTTGTTGTTCTTCATCAGTTAATTTTATAGATCTTTCATGATTACTCCAAGTTTGTAGAGATTCTAAAGGATCATCAAAACTCACCTTAGCTTCTTCGCCATAGAAAGGCGTTCCTGTTGGTATTAGATTATTTATCATATCTTGAACCGAATCTCCTGTAGACGGTTTAAGTTGTAATTCACTTATGGACGGCATAGATTTTATCCTAGTTCTATAACCAGATATAACTGGTTTTTCTCCTTCAGATAACAGAACGGGACCAACAGCCGTTTTTCCATCTATTTTTATATTCAAGTTTTTAAGATCTACTGTCTGGACATTTCTAGGTATTAAAGTTGAATATACTTTCAATGTAATAATTTGATTAACTAAAACTAAAGCCACAATCAGAATCAAAAAATGATAAAAATATTTGTGTGAAAGTATAGCATCTTGTTTTGGCATTTGATCACTTTATTAGCTTTACAATAGTTGTAAATATTACCTGTAAAATATTTAAAGTTTCTTAAAGTATTACTTTACATATTTTGTAAATATTTACATATTTAAATGTATTAATAAAGTGAGGTTAATGGTCAATATAAACAAAATAAGGTTAAATAAAATAGGACTTGAACTCTTTCTTAGTCCTCTAGAATCGGATGTCATTGGTATATTGTTCGGGAAAAAGGAAGCAAAAGTCAGAGAAATACATAACATACTAAAAAGAAAAAAGAAAGTTGCTTTGACAAGTGTTGCAGTAATATTAGATAGATTGTATAAAAAAGATCTAGTGAAAAGAAAGGTAGAAAATGGAAGAGGCGGCATACATTACATATATTCGACGTCTGAGAGTAAAATAAATATAGAAAAATCCATAATCGAAAGTTCCATAAATAAACTAATAGATGTTTTCGGGTCTTCTGCCGTTAATTATTTTGATGAAAGATTTTCTAAAAGAGGGGACAAAAAATGATAGAGAAAATAGGCTGTTATATAGGACTTATTCTTGACCCACAAAAAATAATTTTATCTTTAATTTCATTATCAATATCTTTTTTTACATTATTACTCTTGAAAAAAACCGGCGTTTCAACTAAACTAAAAATATCGCTTATATACGCACATTTAACATCTCTAGTATTTCCTTTCGTATTATTTGGAACGCATGTTGGATGCGGCATAGCATGTATGCCCTGCTACAATAATGTATTATCTCTAGTATCGTATGCGTTACCTACCACTCTATTTATTTCTACTATATCGAGTTTTTTTGTTGTACCATCTTTGTATATAATAACAAACAAGAAGAGAATTATCAAATCTGGTCATTTATATAGATTTATAAAAAAATATTCAGAAAAAATGAAAATATCTGAACCAAAAATCTACGTTATAGATAAGGCTGAACCAATAGCATTCTCATTCAGAACATTTAAATCCGCTATATTTTTATCCGTAGGTGTTTTAGATATACTTAAAGATAGAGAGATAGAATGCGTTGCTTTACATGAATTATCGCATCTAAAAGAAAAATCATCTATCACAAAAATTTCTTTGTCTATGTTAAAACTGTTTTCGCCTTTTTCTTTAATTTCTGGATTTAATATAGATTCTACAGACGAAGAAAAAAAAGCAGATAATTTTGTTCTAAAAGAGCAGAAAACAAAAAAATATCTGATATTAACTAAAAAAAGGTTTCAACAGTTCAAATGTTATAAAAAATAACTATTTCTTTGCTAAATAAGCGTATACATGAGCCAATAATGACAGTACTACCATTAAAATTCCTAAATAAAACACATTATAACTCTCCACGTATTTGTAAATTAGCAGACCCAGACCTAAACCACCTATCACATGCGCAATGTTAGCAAAGTATACGTGCTTACTCCAATATTTTTGCATTTTTTCTAAACACATAAAATCATTAAATACTTATCACCGTGTAATAAATAGTTATTCAATTTGAGTAATGTTTAAAAATACAGTAATATAACAGTGTAATATGAAAATTATTATGCCGTGTGAAACTGTAACGAGATATATTCTTCCAGCTTTAAGAGTGTCCATATCCAAGAAACTTTTCGAGAAATTCAAGTTTAACCAGTCCAATATAGCCAACATACTGGGGGTGACTCAACCTGTTATCAGTAAATACCTGTCTGAGAATTATGATGAAAAAATAAAGTTAATTCTAAAAAATGAAAGACTGGACAGAATTGCTCTTGAAATAACAGAATCAATAATAAATAAAAATATAAATAATGAAGAAATTACTGGAATTCTACTGAAAACTTCATCGGAATTTGTTGATGGATATGAGTATCTGATTGACTAGTAGATATATATGAATAGTGAAAAGATTTTGTTTTCTTGTGATATTTGTAAATCCTATATGTTAAGTTTACATTGCAAACTTATTTGTAAAAATTGCGGATTTATGAGAGATTGTTCCGATCCATGATACATTGGTTATATGTTTGATATTTGAGAAATTATGTTTGTAATATTTGTATAAAAGTTGTTCTCGTTTCATTTATCGAAAAAGGTTTAATCAACATACATTAACAAGGTGTCAGGATCCTCTAATCTTCTTATTATAGAATTAACGAATTCGGCCACTTCTGCTCCATCAACAACTCTGTGATCAAAGGAGAGCGAAAGTGGTAATATTTTTCTAACGACTATTTTTTTATTTTTAATAACTGGTTTTTCTTGGATTTTACCTATTCCTAATATAGCAACTTCTGGATAATTTATTATAGGTGTTCCAAAGATACCACCAACAGATCCGTAGTTAGTTATTGTAAATGTACCGCCTTTCAAATCTTCCATATCTATTCTCCTTGCTTTGGACTTTTCTGCTAAATCTTGTATTTCCTTTGCTAGTTCCATTATACTCTTATCATCAACTCTCTTTACTACAGGAACCATTAAACCATCAGATGTTTGAACTGCTACTCCTATATTATAATATTTTTTGATTATAATTTCTTGATTCTCATCATCTAAACTGGAATTAAGATAAGGGTGTTCTTTCAAACCAGCTAAAACCGCTTTTATTATAAAGGGTAGAAAAGTTAAATGGATGCCATAATTTTCTGCTAATTTTTTTTCTTTCTCTCTTACTCTAACTAAATCTGTAATATCTACTTCATCAATGTGAGTAACGTGGGTTGCTGTAAATTTAGATTTAATCATATTTTCTGAAATTGTTTTTCTCATACCTTTTAATGGTATTTTTAAAATTTCACCATATTTTTCAAAGGCCAATCTTGGCAAAGTTGTTTTTTCTGTTTCTTTTTGTTTTGATACAATACTAGACCTATTAGCATAATCTTTAACATCTTGATTTGTTATTCTACCATTGTAACCAGTACCTTTTACATTTAATAAATTAATCTCCAATTGCTTAGCTAAATTTTTTGTTGCAGGTGTCGCTAATATTGTAGGTTTTAGAACTACTTGTGGGTTTTCTAATTTTTCTTGTATTTTTTCTAACGATTTCATTTCTTGTTTTTCTATTTGAACTTCTGATAATTTTTCTCCTTCCTCACCCAAAACAAGCAGATTCTCGCCTACTTCGATAGTATCACCTGGTTTCCAATTTAATTTTAGTACAACACCTGCTTTAGGAGAGGGTATCTCAACTACAGCTTTATCAGTTTCGATTTCGGCAATAGTTTGATCTATTTTTATTTTATCTCCTTCTTTTACTAACCATTTTATTAGTTCGCCTTCATGAATTCCTTCACCAACGTCTGGAAATTTAAACTCAAACGGCATTAAATCATCCTAAAATTTCATTAAATTTTTTGTTTCAGTAACTATTCTTCTTACGTCTGGAATATAATTATTTTCTAACTTAGCTAAAGGGACCACTGTGTCAAAACCAGTAATTCTAATAACAGGCGCTTCTAAATTCAGCAATGCTTTTTCGTTTATAATTGCCGATATTTCTGCACCTAATCCACATGTTAAAGGTGCTTCATGAACAACAACACATTTGCCTGTTTTCTTAACAGATTTTAAAATAGTGTCTTTATCTAATGGTGATAATGTTCTTAAATTTATTACTTCGGAATTAATATTATTGCCTTTCAAAATTTCATCTGCCTCTAAAACTGACGACATCATAGCTCCATATGAAATTAATGTTATATCTGTGCCTTCTTTGACTACATTCGCTTCGCCTATTGGTATGGTATAAATTTCATCAGGAACTTCTTGTTTGAATGCTCTATATAATCTTAAAGGTTCAAAAAAAATTACTGGATCAGGGTCTCTAATTGATGATATTAAAAGTCCTTTAGCATCATAAGGATTTGAAGGCATAACTACCTTTAATCCAGGTGTATGAATAAAAAGAGCTTCTGTACTTTCTTCATGATGTTCCAGTCCCCTGCTGACCCAACTACAAGGTGTTCTTACAACTAAAGGACATGTGAATCTTCCTCTGGATCTATTTCTTATTCTTGAAGCATGAGATATTAATTGCTCAAATGCTGAATAAATAAAACCACTAAATTGAATTTCAACTACAGGTTTCAAGCCATAAACCGCCATTCCTATTGATGTACCAACTATACCAGATTCACTTAAAGGTGTATCTATTACCCTTTCTTCGCCAAATTTCTGCAATAGACCTTCTGTTACTCTGAATACACCTCCATCAACACCAACATCTTCACCTAACACTAAAACATTCTGATCTCTTTCCATCTCTTGAGCCAAAGCCTGGTTAATTGATTGAACCATATTCATTTGTGACATCAAAACACCTTTTTAAGGAAATCTTATCTCTTTTTCTTTTTCGTCTAAATATTTCAATAAATATTCTCTTTGCATTTTGATACTATTTGTTTGATTAGCGAATACATAATCAAAAAATTCATCTGGTTTTGGTTTTGATAATGACTCCATGGCAACAATGGCCTTCTCCATATTTTCTTCAGCCTCTTTAAATGTTTTATCGCCAAATTCTTTAGTCCAAAGTTTTTTGTTTTCCATAAATCTCCTTAATCTTTCAATCGGATCTTTTTGAGACCAAAGTTGAACTTCCTCTTCTGTTCTGTATATGTTATAATCATCAGCTGTAGTATGATGACCCAATCTATAAGTTACACACTCTACTAAACTGGGACCATTATTTTGCTTGGATTTTTCAATTGCGTCTTTTGTCGCTTTGATAACAGCAAAAATATCATTACCGTCAACCTGTATACCATTGAATCCGTATGCTATGGCCTTTTGCGCTATAGTTTCGGATTTTGTTTGCTTTGATCTGGGAACAGAAATTGCATATTGATTATTCTCAACTACAAATATAACAGGTAAATTAAATACACCAGCAAAATTCATAGCTTCATGAAAATCACCTGTACTTGTAGCCGCCTCTCCCATATATGTTAATACTACAACGTCTTTTTTTTGTTTCTTCGCGGCCCAGGCTAATCCGACTGCGTGTAAAGGTTGAGTACCAACTGGAATTGCCAGAGTAAAGATGTTAAGATTTTCTGGTATTTTTTGGCCTCTTTCATCCCCACTCCAATATTGTAAAAGTTTCTCCAGCGGCATTCCCCTGGTTATATATGCGCCCATATTTCTATAAGTTGGGAATATCCAATCATTTTTAGATAAAACAAATGACGTGCCTATATCACTTGCTTCCTGTCCTTTAATTGGAGCATAAGTACCTATTCTACCTTGTCTCTGCAATTTCCAAGCTTTTTCATCAAATACTCTTGTTTGAACCATCAACCTATATAGTTCTTTAATCTCTTCGTCAGAAAGCTTGGGCATTAGTCTTTCATCTACATTTGCGTTTTCATCTAATATTCCAATGGATTCAATGGAGAAATCTACAACTTTATTTATTGGTATAAAACCACCTTCATATTATATATTAATTTATTTCTATGAATAGATTATATTTCTTATTTTAAATTTTATACAGATTAGAATAAATGACAAAAATATATAAAGTTTGATTAAAATAATTAGATGAGATATTATATGGGTAAGTATAAAATTGTATATGATAGAGATGCCTGTATAGGAGCAGCATCTTGCGTTGCAGTAGAACCTAATTTTTGGTCACTAGATAAAGAAAATAAAGCTATATTAGCTGATAGTAAAAAAGAAAGCAGCAATATTTTTACAAGAGAAATAGAAGAAAAGGACCTTAATTCAAACTTAGATGCAGCAAAATCATGTCCGGTAAATTGTATACATATAATAGAAAAGGATGCAAAAAAACAAATTGTTTGATTCTATTTTCTGAAAAATCTAGCAAAAAAATTAATTATATTTTTTATTGCTTTTGATAACAGGCTCTGTTTTGTTTCAGAAGTTATAACTGTTTTAGAACTGTCGTTTAATATATGAGTAGAAATGTTTTCTTCTGTTGTCGATATATTTTCTTCTAATCGTAAATCATCAGTAAAATTTTTTTCAGTTTTAATTAATTTTGTAGAATTAAAATTGGGTATAAAAATTTCTAATTTGTTTACATCATTCAAACATGTTTCAAATTTACTTCGATCATTTGGATAACACGGTCTTAAATCATAATTCATTGCTTTAAGCAATATATAGTTAAATTCTTCTGAATTATTAACAACGTGATCTACATCCAAAATGTATTTATATGCCAATCTTAAACCTTCAATTCCTCTCTTTTTAACAAAATCACGAATAATAAGTTCGCTAAATGCGTAACCAAAGTCTCTATTATTGTCCTGATTCAGATTCCAAGTTTCTATAAAATTTTCATTATTTTTGTAGTAATTCCACAATTTCTCTCTATCGCCTTTTGATTTCAAAATAAATTTATCGCCTTTGGTAGAATATATTATGCCACCACCAAAAATTTCTGGTTCTATATTGCCCAGTTGTTTATCTGCTAAATGTTCAACAAATTTACCCATACCCTCATCAAACCATGAAATATTAGCTTCTTGCCAAGAAAAGACTTTAGAATTATAACCATGAATTGTCTCATGTATGATAATACTAGCATTATTTTCTGTTTTCATAGTTGATTCTTTAATAAGTATTAATCCTCCTGTTAAATGCGTGCCTGAACTCCAGGACTTTGCTATTTCGTTATATTTTTCATCTGATAATATCTTCACTGGAAAACGTTTGAATGGTAAATCTATGCCTGTAACAGATTGTATAATAGGATATAATTCATCTGCAGCTGATAAACTAAAATTATCAAAACCAATATAATTGTTATAAAATTTTCCTTCAGAACTAAAAAACATTCTTAAATTTATTGGACCATAACCAATAAGCTCGGCATAACTATTTTCGTATTTTTCACTAAAGTTAAAACTAGCATGACCTGAAATTAAGCCATTTGTTTTAAAATTAACTATGGTAATTTCATTGCTTATACCGGGGAGCGACAAATCTACACTATATACAGGCTTAAATTTATCATCGACGACATTTTCAATCAAAAAATTAATAAAAACTTTTTTTGTGTTGGATCTGTCAGTATTAGTCAAAAAACGCAAATTATTGCCATCTATAGAATAATCTTCTATTTCTCCTTTATCATCTTTTATATCCAATATTTTAGAATTATCTGGCAAGATCCAAAACACATCCCATCTAGTAATCTTCTCTTCACTTGTCAATATTATTGTTGTATTGATTATAGAATCTCTACCAGAGAGAGAAATGTTATATACAGTAGTAGCGCTAACTAACCCAATAAAAAAATTAAAAATTAGTAGAGTTAGAATGTAGAATTTTGTCATATTTATCTCGAATTTTTTATTCCGATTTTCGGACAATAATTATTAATTGGACATTTAGAACAAAAAGGTGATACTGTTGTACAAATATTTTGACCCAAACGAACAAAAAGATCATTTAAATCAAGTCTGTTTTTTTTTGATATTATTTTCATCAATTCGTCCATTGTTTGGTCAGCATTTTTAGTTTTGACCCAACCTAATCTGTTCGTAATTACGTGAACATGTGAGTCTACAGGAATATAATGCGATTTATTATAGCCGTACACCATTACAATAGAGGCTGTTTTTTTGCCCACACCTTTAAGACTCATTAACTCTTCAAATTTATCTGGAACTTTCCCGTTATATTTCTCTAATAAAATCTTTGATATATCCTTTATTCTCCTTGCTTTGGTTTTATAATAATTAACTGATTTTATAATTTTTTCTAGTTTTTCTAATGATATATCCGCAATTTCTTCAGGTGTTTTGGCTATTTCGAATAATTTTTCCGATATGGGTCCTGTTATTTTATCCATGGTTCTGAGACTAAGAAGACAAGAAACTAATACCATAAACGGATCTCGTGTTTTTTCACTTATCTCTGTTGCTACAGGAGTTTCAAATTTTTTTAGTTTTTTTCCTAAAATAAACATAATTTTAGATATGTTTTCTGTATAATTCATATTAAGAATTGAATGTGAACTAATTAAAAATTATTTTTAACCTATCAGCATACAAATAATGATCAAGAATTTCTAAAACCTATAATAACCTGTGTAAATGTATATTTCGTCAGTTAGAAGTAGAAAAGATAGCAGCATTAACATACTGAAAGATTATACAAAATCTTTTCTATTAAATAGTAAAATAATATATTATGCAATTATTAAAAAGGTTGAGTGAAGCATTAGGCCCAAGCGGCTGTGAAACACAAGTCAGACAAATAATAAACCAAGAAATAAAACACTATGTTGATGAAATTTATGTAGATAAATTTGGGAATTTAATAGCACACAAAAAAGGTAATTCTCCAAAAGTGATGATAGTAGCTCATATGGATGAAATAGGCTTTATGATAAAAAATATAGAAGATAATGGATTAATAAAATGTTCTAACATAGGAGAATCTGACCCATCTATATTTGTTGGAGAAAAGGTAAACATCAAAACAAAAGAAGGTTGGATAAAAGGTGTTATAACAACTAAAAAAGTCTGTGATGGAGAGAGACAAAAAAACAAAGTTGAGTTGACAGACATAGTAGTTGATACCGGATTAAACAAAGAAGAATTAATAAAATTGGATGTAGAGATAGGATCATACACGTTCATAGAGAGGGAGTTCGGCTTTCTTGGATCTGAAGATTATATAACCGGTAAAGCTCTAGATGATAGGATAGGTTGTTATATAATATGTGAATTAGTTAAAAAGATAAAATACTTAAACGGAGACATATTTTTTGTTTTCACCGCTCAAGAAGAGGTTGGGTTATATGGAGCTACCACATCCACCTATAACATAAGACCTGATTGGTCCATAGTTATTGATGTAACTAATACAAACGAATTTTCCGAAAATCCGTCTATATACGTCGGCAAAGGACCCTGCATAACAATAAAGGATGCTTCTATGATAGGAAATAGATGTATAAATAATTGGATAACTGAAATAGCAAAAAAGAACAAAATACCAATACAATACGATGTGGGCGAATTAGGTACAACAGACGCATTGAACATATCGATTTCAAGAGGTGGTGTCCCTTCTGCTGTTTTGGGAGTTGCTATAAGAAATATACATACAACAATAGGTATAGCTAACAGGAAGGATATAGAAAATACGATAAAAATATTAGAATTACTGTTAAAAGACCCGCCTAAAGTTTGCCTTGTTTAGCTAGATATTTTATCATTTATTAAACATAATACAATACTTAATTAAACAATGTTCAAATATACTTAAGGTGAAATAAATGGAAGTTATAATTTACTCTGCACCGTGGTGTGTATGGTGCAATAAAACAAAAGAATTTTTGAAACAAAACAAGATTGAATATAGAGATATAAATATAGAGGAGGACAGGAAAGCCGCAGAAGAAATGATAAGAAAATCTGGACAAATGAGTATTCCTGTTATTGAAGTTGATGGAAAAATGATAATAGGTTTTGATAAAGAAGCTCTTAAAAGAGCGCTTAATTTAAAAGATTAAACTAACAATAAAACTAATTTTACATGTATTTAACTTATTTAAACCAAAGTTAAAATATCAAAAATTTTATCGTATACATGATAGTAAACTATATTACATAAACTCTTCGAAACTATTGATTTATAATAGAGGTGAAAAAATGATTGGATTTGATGAATTTGGACCTGAAAAAATGATTGAGGTATATGATCCAAAAGTTAAAATGAATGGATTTTTAGTCATAGACAATACAGTTAATGGCCCAGGTAAAGGTGGGATAAGAATGACGCCATCTGTTACAATGGAAGAAGTTCATAGACTGGCTAGAGCTATGACATGGAAAAACGCTTTAGCCGAATTGCCTTTTGGTGGAGCTAAATCTGGAATAATTTATAATAACAGTGCTAATAAACATATTCTAATAAAATCTTTTGCAAAATCAATTAAACAGTTCATACCTGATTCATATATAGCTGGACCTGATGTTAACACTGGAGAAAATGAAATGGCTTTAATTGTGGAAGAATTAAAAAACAAAAAAGCATGCACAGGCAAACCAAAAAAAATGGGCGGGTTGCCACATGAATTGGGATCAACGGGTTTTGGAGTAGCACATTCCACAATAGTAGCGATAGAACATCTTAATATGAACATAAACGACACGACAGTCGCCATAGAAGGTTTTGGTAATGTCGGAACATTTACAATGAAATTTTTATCAGAATGGGGAGCAAAAATAATTGCTGTAAGTGACAGTAAAGGTGTTATATATAATGAAAATGGTTTAAGTTACGAAGAACTAATAAAAATCAAGAATCAGACAAGCAGTGTTATAAATTATAAACCTGGCAGACTTTTATCAAACAAAGATATATTTGAATTAGATTTGGATGTTTTGATACCATCTGCATTACCAGATGTAATCGACAAAAATAACGTAGGCAAAATTAAAGCAAAGATTATTGTAGAAGCGGCAAATATACCTATGACGGAAGAAATGGAAACGTTACTTTATAAAAAAAACGTGTTAATTGTACCAGATTTTGCTGCTAATGCTGGTGGTGTAATATCATCTTATGCAGAATATTCAGATAAAGGAGAAGAAGAAATGTTCAGAATGATCGAAACTAAAATAACTAAGAATGTTAGGCTAGTTTTAGAAAATTCTAAGAATAAAAAAATAAAACCAAGAGATGCAGCATTAGAAATTGCGAAGGAAAGAGTCAAGAAAAATTATTAATTGTTGATCAAGAAATACTATTTCATTAGGCTATACGCATAGTACTCCAAGTTATTATAAACAAAGGATTGTCTAATTTAATATTTAATGTCGTACTAATTATAGGTAGATTACATGAATGTTGCAATAGTAGGTAAAACAAATAAAAAATGGATAATAAAAATTTTGAAGAGGCATAAATTTAATATAGTACAAAAAAAACCAGAAATAGTTATATCCAACGGAGGAGACGGAACAATACTTTATAGTGAAAGATTATATCCGGGTATACCTAAACTAACTATTAAAACAAGTAAGATATGCAGAAAGTGTGATTATACTCCGAAATATTTAGAAATTCTATTGGACAAAATTAAAGAAGGTAAATATAAAATAAAAGAGATGATAAAACTAAAGGCCACAACAAAACAAAAAAAAATTGTGGCTCTGAATGAGATTAATATACATCATAAATTACCTACAAAAGCAATAAGATTTTATATAAAATTCGGAAAAAATAAAATCATAAACTTAATAGGCGATGGTGTTATAATAGCAACGCCTTTTGGCTCTACCGGTTATTACAAATCTGTTGGTGGAAAATTTTTCTCGGATGGAATAGGAATAGCTTTTAACAACCTGCATAATAAAAAAGAGATGTGTCATATTATTAATGAAAAAAATAAAATTGAGGTTGGCATAGATAGAGAAAACGCTTACATTATAAGCGACAATTATGAAAATTATATACAATTGAAACCAAAAGAAAAAGTTGTTATATGTGTAAATAGAACAAAAGCTAAATTTATTGAATTTTAACTAATTATATGAGACAACACGTTCATTTATTTATTTCTGGCAAAGTTCAAGGAGTGAATTTTAGAAACTATACAAAAAATATCGCTTCTGATCTAAAATTTGTCGGATGAGTTAGAAACCTTAGCGATGGCAAAGTTGAAGTCGTAGCATATGGAGAAAAAGAAAAAATACAAACTCTATTAAAATTCTTAAAAATCGGCACTAGGTTTTCAAAAGTTAAAAAAATTGAAAGTCATAGAGAGGAATTTGGAAATTTTAAGATAATATATTAATTTTTAGTTGTAATTATTGGTTTATCTTTCACAATTAATGTTTCTTCTGTCTGGGCAACATCTCCGTGCGCCTTTTCTCTTAAAGGTGGATACTCAACAATGATACCTTTAGTAACTAATTCTTTTAGTGCCATATGAAGACTAACCGGATTACAGGTATCTCTCAACCATCTTTTAGCAAATGGCAAAGTTTTATAGTTTTCTACCACTTTCTTTAAAACAAATTTAGATTCTTTTAATCTTATTGCACCTAACTTCACAAACATATAAATTAAAGTTGGAGATGATTCAACAACCCATCCTTCGCCGTTAGTTGTGAAAACTTCCATAGCAATTACATCATCTTCTTTAAATTTGTATTGTAATGTTGACTTGTTATTAGGAATTGACAAATGACCATGTTGTGTATATTGATCTAATGAATGCCCTGCCAGATTTCTAACTGGATTAAATCCGTGACTAACAACGATTTCATCAACTAACGTTGATAATTCTCCTATTGTTTTACCTGGCGATAATTCTTTAATAAAGGAATCTAATGCGTCTTGACTGGCCTTAATAAGTGGGTCTGAACTTTCACCTATCCTTACACATACAGAAGTATCTGCAATATAACCATCAACTTGAGTTCCCAAATCTAGTTTAACCAAATCACCAGTTTTTAACACAGTTTGGTCATCGAAATCTGGTGTACAATGAGCTGCCATATCATTTATTGATAAATTAACGGGGAATGCTAGATCAGCTTCTTTTTTTATAAAATTTTCAATATTTTCTACTAAATCAAGGGCCTTAGTATTGTCTTTAATTTCTTTTTTTGCTAAAATTTTAGCCCTAGCTGCAACGTCTCCTGATTTTTTGTATTTTTCTAACACTTCCTTTTCCATTTAATTCACTTTTTATTTTCTTAGAACTTCAAATATTTCAACATATTCTTTTGCAAATTTATTTCTATCAATTTCAAATTATTTGATATATTCTGTTTCCATATTCTATCGTTTGTATATTCATCCAACAAAATTCAATGTTATTATATATCACTTGAGTCAAAACTTGATAATTTTTCGTTGGTTACTAAGATGTCTGTTCTAAAACTTTAAATATTCAAAGTAATCAATCTCATTCATGATAGATAACAGAGATAAAATGTTAATAAGAGAGTTAGAAAAAAATTCAAAATTATCAAGCAGAAAACTTGCAATGAAATCGGGTTTACCTATATCAACAACGCATAGAAGAGTAAAGATTTTAGAGAAAGAAGGTGTCATAAAGGGGTATAAGGCTATAGTTGATTATGAAAAAATTGGGAAACCTGTGGGTTTAATTTTATTAATAAATATAGCTGAAGATACACCAAAAGAAAGTTATGTTCCATTAAACAACTTAAAAGAAGAATTGAAAAAATTTGATGAGATACATGAAATATTGGAAGTAAAAAGTGAAAAATGGGATTTGTTCATTAAAGCCAGATTAAACAATCTAAAGGATACGAATCCATTTCTAGAAAAAATGAGGAAAATAAAAGGTGTGGAAGAAGTTAATTCTATAATCATAACAGACGAGATAATAATTTAACTATTTTTAAACCAACTGTCTAGTTTCGGTTGTGCTAAGCCTTTTAAAATAACATCTTCTGTTAATTCAAGAGCTCGAAGTACTCTCATAGCAGCTGGTAAAACTTGATTATTGATATAATACTCTGGATCATATTCATTATCCTTAACATCTTCAATATATTTTGCTCTATCAGAAATACTACCTTTACCTTTTGTAATTATATATTGAATTATCATTCCTTCACTAATTAAATGACCTTTTTTTTTCATAGATAAGGCAACTTTAACATGCGGACCCATTTGTTTATATGAAGAAAGTGGCATAGTTAATTGAGTATATATTATAATATCATTTTTGTCAATTTTTCCTGATTTTATTTTGCTTATAGTTTCTCTCACTAAATCTATAGCTTTGTTTGAATTTTTTTCTTGAAGTATTATTCTCAAAACTTCATGTTGTATATTTTTAGCCAGATCACACCAATCCCTCCTAACAGTTTCAAATCCTCTAATCTCCATATTACCTTTGTAATCAATTAACGCATATCTTTTTTTGGCTCCTCTTTCTTCTCCGCTTTTAGAAACAAAAATACCACCCGCATAAATATCTCTAAATTCCAATTCTATAATACCGGGCAACGACTTATTGATTTTGTCAAGCCATTTAATAAAAATGTCCTTTATATTATCCGTTTTTATTTCAGGTAAATTAATAAAACATGAATCCGTATCTGAATAAATCACATTAAACCCGTTGGATTTTGCATCATTAATAACTTTGGTTATATAATATCTGCCATACGAGGCAACTGACTCGGCACATTCTCTGCAAAACCATCTCGCACCTGCATAACCAAGATATCCATAAGCCGCATTGCTAATTATTTTCAGCGAATATTGATAATTATCTATTTTTTTGTATTCAACGCTATTTTTTTGAAACTTTTTCATTTTTTCTTTTATTTCAAATCTTTTTTTTATTATATTATTCAAAAATAAAGGTATGAAACCCTTTTTCTTTGAACAGAAATTATAGTTTAGATTTGGCACTTTATTATCTTTACAACATTCACAACTCAAGGTTTCTGGAGAAATATTATGAGTAACTATGATGGTTGGATACAAAGATTTGAAATCAAAAACTATTATATTAGAATGTATACCTCTTTGTGGTTCAGTTACAATTCCGCCGATATATGGCAGTGATTCTTTTCTTTCTTCAATTTCTTCATACTTGGGTCTATTTGGAAGTAGTATTCCATTTTGAACAGCTTTTTGCGAAAAGAAATTTTCAACTAATTGTGAGTAATAATATCTACTAACGTCAAAAGGTAAAGAAAATATTAATCTTGACAAAGAAAATATTTGAGGTAATAGGTATTCTCCTAACATCAAAGTTAGTTCAGAATCTTTGAAAGAATATTCAATTAATTCGTTTAAATTTTCTTTATATTTCCATGCACTGTATATATCTTTCCATTTTAATTCTTTTTTTCCAACACCCAATAATTCTTTAGAAACGGCATCAAGTGTTAATACTTCCGTTTTCATCGATGATGATAAAATGTGATCAACAAAATTATATAAATCTATATGAACTCTTCCATTGATAGATGCTGCGGACAATCTACCTTTTCTAATAAATTTTAATGGTTCTTTGTCTTTTCCCAAAGTTAATTTTATTTTTAGTTTTTCAGATTTTTCTTTTAATTTTTTAAAATCGAATCTATCTCCGTTATAAGTCAATATAAAATCGGGATCTTCTTTTTTTATTATTTCTATAAACTTCTCTATTATTTCTTTTTCGTTATTAACATATATTACATTGTTTAATTTTTTATTTGAATTATGAGTTGTTATAACCGTTTTAAAATTATTATTACTGACTAAAGATATCATAATAATTTGTTCCATATTTTTTTCTTCTACAATTTCAATGTCAAAAGCAAGTATTTTAGGATTTACATCGAACGACTGATTTATTTTTTTTATTAATTCACTCTTAATACAATAATCCACTTGCAAATTTGTCTTTATTTTTTTTCCTTTAATCTCTATCCAAGACATTGGTTCTATTTGTTTATCTAGTACAAAACGATAAGGAAATGATATGGAATATTCGTACTCGTCTTCAACTCCATCCCAATTCTTTAAAACGTCTCTTATATTATCAACATCTCTTGGGTTCTCAATAGTTACTTTTATTGGTTTTATTTTCTTTCCATAAAATTCTTTGTCGACTATTTCTATTTTTTTTATCCCAAATTGTTTTTTTACATCCCTATTTATTTTATCAATAATATGTTTGTTCTCGTCCTTTTTAGGAAGCACATAAAAATAAGGAAGAAAGGTGTGGTCTAAAACTAAAACGGATTTTCCTTTTTCATTCTTACAAAATAGTCTTATAACTCCTGAGTCGTTGTCTAAAAAATAGTCTATATCTAATATTACAAGTTTTTCTATCACAATTTTAATTTACTTTTAACCGATTTAATAATATCAGAAACTTTTTTTCTGAATTTACTATTACATTGGTAGACATAAAAAAGAAGGAATAAGCCAATTAGATCAATCGAAAACCAAATAAAACTATATTTAACACTAAACGGCTGGTGGGGAAAAGTATAACCAATAAAGGGATAAAACCAAGGAATGAAATACGGTATATCTTCAAAAAGGTGCATTACAGATCCAAAAGCTAAAGAAAATGAAATGTCTTTTTTCTTTGTTATCACATAAGATGAAATAAAAATAAGACCTGACATAAACAAAGTGTGGCCTATATTTCTAGAATTTGGCAATACACCAATAATATTAAGTGGTTTATCTATTATGTCGGGAATTTGTGATCCTATAACTGCAAAAATTATATTTAAGGACAGCAAATTTGCAAAAAACGCAGTAAATCCCACGTGTCCAAATGGAAACATACTAAAGCAATCACATTTGCAGTTATTAAAGATTGTATTCATTCTTGTAATTTCAAAGAAATGTGAATGTTTTGAGGTATCTGAACTCTTAAAACTTGCCTTAGTGCTCTATCGTCAGCTTGCATGTCTATAACTCTTTTATGAATTCTCATTTCCCACCTATCAAAAGTCGCGTTACCGTGTCCCGTTCCATCACCACAAGGAGTTTTCATTGTTGTCACTTTCAATTTTTTTGTAGGCAAAGGTATGGGACCTCTCCAGTCTACTCCAAATTTCTTTGCAATTCCTATTATTTCTATACAAATATCGTCTAACTCTTTTGAATTTCTGCCAGAGAGTTTTATTCTAGCCATTTGCATGTAACCACTTCATAATATGTGAAAAATGTATATTTAAATAGTTTTCTTGCTATCTTCGTGTGGAGAAAGAATCGAAATTATTCTAGTTTAGAGTATATAAGATCCCTTAACATGTCTTTATTTACAAATCCCTGAAGTGTTTGATTACCAACAACCAATGACGGGGTTTCTGTTATTAAATAAGTACTTTTTAATGTTTTGACAATTGGTTCATCGACACCGATATCCAATACAAAAACTCTTAATTTAGAATCGAAAACAGTGGATTTTAATTCATCTAGAATATTTCCTTGTTCCAAACATCTTTCACATGGAACAGAATAAAAATAAAGAACTACAACCACGCTTTCATCACATTTTTCTTTAGTTACAGAATTTAATATCCATGCTCTTGTGGAGACTAAAGAATATTCTCTTTTTAATTCTTGATAATTATAAGAGTTTTCGTTTTTTGGATTACTCTCCAATTTCACTAATTCGTCTCTTATTAACCACATATCCTTAGAAGTGTCATCCAATAGAGCAGATAAAAATTTGCAGTTAAATTTATCATTAGAAGTGCTTAGATAAATATATTCCAGTTGAAGATTTTCAACTCTTCTTTGGAGAGAAGCAACCTTTTTCTCTGTATATTTTAGAGTTGAATTCTGTACAACAAAACCTGTAAAAATGCCAGCTAAATATAAAACTAATGACAATACTGCTGCAAAAATATAAGCTTTTTTAATGTGTTTTTTATTCATTTCAGCACGTTTTAATATTAGTATACTAACTTTAATTAAATTATAGACATTAATTTATAGTGATAAAATGAGCCAATTAACACCATTTATTTACAAAGTTATATCAATAGGACAAACAATGCAAGTTTTCATTTCAAATACCATTCAAACAAAACAAATTATGCTGTTCGTCCATGAAACAACTTTATCTATGTATAATATATTTATCTTTCCTGTGCTTTTTTTTTCACTATTTTTCTTATTTCTTTGTATAAAAACAATATTAACTCACTCCAAAAAAACAAGTATTATAGATAAAATAAATATAAATGAATGGCCAAATGTAACTATACAAATACCTACTTTTAATGAAATCGTGGCTTTAAGGTGTGCCAAACAATGTCTAGAATTCGATTATCCTAGAAACAAATTTGAAGTGATAATTGGGGATGATAGCAATGACCCGGCAGTTTCAAAAAAAATAGATAATTTTATCGAGAAACATAAAAATTTTATCAAAGTAACCAGAAGAGGCTCTAATAGCGGATTTAAAGCCGGCAACTTAAATCATATGCTGAAATACTCCAAAGGTGATATAATAGTAATATTTGATTCGGATTTTATACCAAACAAATATTTTTTAAAAAGTATAGTAAAACCATTCCTGACAAACAAAAATATTGGTTGTGTACAATCTAAATGGAGTTTTGTTAACGATAGCCAAAACTTAATAACAATTTTTGCTTCGTCCATAATTCTTGTTTACCAAAAACTAATAGCGCCTATTAATAATAAACTCAAAGTGCCTCTTCTTTTTGGATCTGGCCAAGCTATAAGAAAAGATCTTATTAAAAAATTAGGTGGGTGGCAAGAGGGGAGTTTAACCGAGGATGTAGAATTCGCAGTAAGAATTTTAAAAAATGGATATGAAATAGTCTATTTGGATGAATTAAAAGTAAGGGGAGAAGTCCCATATACACTAAAAGATCTGAGCAAACAACAAAAAAAATGGGCTTACGGAAATGTCAATGCGTTTCTCTGTCATTGGAAATCTATTATTTTTGGAAATTTTACTATTTCACAAAAAATAATGTTAATGTTTACGTTATTGGGATATGCTTCTTCTATATTTTTAGCAATTTTTATTATATTGGGTGTTGTATCATTTTCCACAGGTGAACCAGCCCCGATTAATATAGGAAAATTTTTAATTGAAACAGTGAAATCTATATCAGTAAGTTCCGGATTTTTGATATCGGCTATTCTTGTTCTTCAAAGAGAAAAAAAGACTCATATGATATCAAAGGTGCTGTTATCTGCGTTTACCATTGGGTTTATTATTACTTTAAACGTTTCCATCGGTATATTCAATGCTATTAGCGGTAAGAGAATGAATTGGGATTTAATACAAAAAAGAGGAAATAAAAACTAAGTTGCGTTAATTGCCATGGTTCAGATTTATCATTGAAATAAAGGAATAAATGGTGATATTATAATCTACAGTGTAATTTTGATTATATTATTCGCCTCATTAACTGTCCTATATGTCTCATGGATATTTATCCTTTTGACGAAAAAGGAAAAAAATATATCAAAATTTTTCTTTCCTGATTTATCAGTTATATTGCCCGCGCACAACGAAGAGGATGCCATAAAAGAGACAGTAAAAAGCATATTGGATAGCGAATATCCGAGTAATATAGAAATAGTAGTAATTAATGACGGTTCTAGTGATAACACAGCTAAGATTGTCAAAAATTTACAAAAGGAAAACAATATAATAAAATTATACACAACAAATCATATCGGTAAATCCAGAGCGTTAAATTTTGGTGTTACAAAGGCGTCGTTTAATTATTTTCTATTTTTAGATGCCGATTCTTCAATAGAAAAAGACACTTTAAAAGAAATAGTAAAACCTTTAAGCGAAGGCGACATCGGAGCGTCATCTGGTATTGTCAGAGCCAAAATAAAATTAAACCCGTTAACATGGTTTCAGGATTTTGAATATATTTTATCGTCTGGTTGGAGATATCTCTGTTTTCTTATAGGCTCGGTATCTGTATTACCAGGTTTTTTAGTAATAAAAAAGGATGTTTTTAAAAAAATAGGTGGATTCAGCCAAGATACTTTAACTGAAGATTTCGATATAACACTAAGCTTAAAGAAGGCAGGATATAATGCTGCTGTTACAACAAAAGCAGTAATGTATACGAGCACACCTGCCAGCATAAAAACGTTGTTTAAACAAAGAATTAGGTGGGGACGGGGGAACTTTCAGGTTATAAAAAAGCATTCAGATATGTTATTTTCAAAAAAATTCGGTCCTATTGGTTATTTTACAATTCCTACACAATTATATTGGTATTTGTTTTCTATACTCTATCTACCTTCTGTTCTTTATTGGTTTTTTAGTGATTATTACAGATATTTTTTTGTTCAGGGGGTTTTTATATCAAAAGACGTTATTCTTTATCTATTCAAATGGATCAGCTCATACGGTATGCTCGATCTTATATTTAAAGTGTTTACAGGAGTATACAGCATAAATCCACTAATTTTAGCGACAATAATCAATTATATAGTGACGATATTCTATAACATATTAATATTTTTTAATGTCGGTAAAATAAAATTCGTAAATTTTATTGCGTATCTCTTCATTTTTCCTTATTATTTATTCATAATATTTATACAGTTTACAGCAACTATTTACGAAATATATAACTCAATTGTTCGCAAGAAAACAACAAATGTATGGTCAAAATAATCATACTACTACATTTATGATAGATAAAGGCAAGAAATTACTTAGTAGCTTTAACTACATCCAAAACAATTCCTGCCGCAACTGTTTGTCCCATATCTCTAATAGCAAATCTTGCTAATTGTGGTATGTCGGACTGCTTCTCTACGACTATTGGTTTAGTTGGAACCACTCTAATTCTTGCAGCATCTCCTGTTTTAATAAAATCGGGGTGTTCTTGTACAACAGCACCTGTTTTAGGATCAATCTTTGCAATTATCTCTTCTACTTTACAGGCTACTGAAGCTGTACCGCAATGAAATACTGGCGTATAACCAACAGTAACAACAGTTGGGTGATTCAAAACAATAATTTGAGCTGTAAATTCTTTAGCAACTGTTGGGGGGTTAGAAGTATGACCTGCTACGTCTCCTCTTTTTACATCACCTTTACCTATACCTCTTACATTGAAACCAATATTATCACCTGGTCTCGCCTCGGGTTGTTGTTTATGGAACATTTCAATTGTTTTAACTTCACCTAAAGCCCCACTAGGCATAAATACTAATTTATCACCAACTTTCAAAATTCCTGTATCTACTCTACCTACAGGAACTGTACCCACACCTGTGATTGTATAGGCATCCTGAATGGGTATTCTTAAGGGTTTATCTGTTGGTTGTTCTGGTGGAGAAATGGACCCGTCCATAGCGTCCACTAATGTTGGACCTTTGTACCATGGCATGTTAGAAGATTTGTTAAAAACGTTGTCTCCAGCAAATGCTGATACCGGAACAAAATGCATATTATCAACTTTATAACCGACTGACTGCAGTAATTTCTTTATATCGGCGATTAAAGAATTAAATTTGCCTTCATCATATTTAGCTGCGTCCATTTTATTAACAGCGACAATTAATTGACTTATACCCAAAACTTTCAATAAGAACGTGTGTTCTTTAGTTTGATCTTGAATACCTTCACCATCTTTAGCAGAAACAACTAAAATAGCAGCATCAGCTTGACTAGCACCAGTAATCATATTTTTAACAAAATCTCTGTGCCCTGGAGCATCGATAACGGTATAGTAATATTTCTTAGATTGAAATGGCGTATGCATAATGTCAATAGTAACTCCTCTTTCTCTTTCTTCTTTTAATTTATCCATCAAGAAAGCGAATTCAAAAGTTTCTTTTTTTAGTTCCTTGGCTAACTCTCTCATTTTCCTCATTTGATCTTCTCTGACAGCGCCAGAATCAAATAATAGTCTTCCGATTAACGTAGATTTTCCTGCATCTACATGACCTGCTGTCATTATGTTAATTTTTGGTGATTCAGCCATTTCTATACCTCCAATATGATTATAATCTTAATGATTTAAATATTATTCAGGTTTAGGTATCTGTTCACTTAAACCTTTCCTTTTTCTGATTTTGATTACCGTCTGATCTTGTAGTTCTTTCGGTAATCTTTCAAATATGACGTCTATTAAACTATAAAAACCTTTTCCTCCAGTAGCAGATTTCAAAGATGAGTTAAAACCAAACATTTCAGAAACGGGTAATTTACATTTGATCATAGTCACTCCTCTTTCTTCTTCCATCTCTAAAATTTGGCCTCTTCTATTTTGTATTTCTTTAATCGAACCGCCCATTTCTTCTGTAGGAGAGTCTATTCTGATAATTTGTTTGGGCTCTAATAACGATGGTGTTGCTTGCAGCATTCCGTTCCAAATACCGCTTCTAACTGCTGGCAAGACTTGCCCTGGGCCTCTATGAACTGGATCTTCGTGCAATTCTGCATTAACTAAAGTTATTTTTGCCCCTATACATGGTTCTTTACATAAGGGTCCTTCATCCATAACGCTTCTGAAACCTTCTTTGAGCATCTCTTCTATCTCATTCAAATATTGAATACCTTTTGTGGCTTCCATTATCATGTTTTTATTATATATTTGCCATATTTTTTTTACTTCCTGAGATCCCATGCCTAAATCAATGAGTTTTTTCATAATTTCTGTTTGTTTCTTTTTAAAATCAACGCCACTAGGTATCTCGCCTTTTGACATCGCTTCCATTATTTTTTCATTTAGTGGCTCAATAATCATATAAAATTTATTATGTTTATTTGGTGATTTGGCCTCTATTTCTGGTGATTTTCCACCGATTGTCTCTCTATACACAACTATTGGAGGTGATGTTTCAATTTCTAGTCCTTGTTCCTTCAATTTTCTTTCAACTTTGGCATCCAAATGTAATTCACCTAGTCCAGAAACCAGGTATTCGCCTGTCTCTTCGTTTATTTTAACTTTTATGGTAGTATCTTCTCTCTCTAATTTCTTCAAAATGGTAATGAGTTTGTTAAGATCTTGTGGTTTTTTAGGTTCTATGGCTTTAGTAACGACCGGTTCAAAAATATGAGTTATTTGCTCGAACGGTTCGATCATAAAGTCCGGGTTGCATAATGTTTCTCCTGAAAATGCTTCTCCTATACCAACTATTCCGACAATGTTACCAGCAACAACTTCATCTACTTGAACTCTATGTGGTCCTTTATACACGTTAACCTGCTGAATTCTTTGTATCTTATGCTGACCTATTAAGTAAACTTCATCGCCCTTTGACATTTTACCAGAAAATATTCTAGCTGTAGCAACGTAACCTGCATGCGGATCAGGCATCAGCTTAGTAACAACGGCCGCTAATTTACCGTTAGGGTTGACCATAAGCATGTCTTTAGCTATGTCGCTTTCCATATCTCCATGCCATATCTTAGCTACTCTATACTTTTGAGCTTTGATAGGCGAAGGTAAATGGGTAATAATCATATCTAAAACAACTTTATGTAAGGGTGATCTTTTTGCTAATTCATCTTGCCTTTCTTGATTAGTCAGATCAATAATTTCTTTAAATGTTATGCCTATTTTCTTCATATAAGGAATTGAAATGCCCCATTTTCTTAATGCTGAACCAAAAGCAACAGATCCGTTTTCAACATTAACTAACCACTTATCTTTGTATTCATCCTCGGAATATTTTTGTATCAAATAGTTAACTTCGCTTATTATTTTCAAAAATCTTTGTTGCATTTGTTCTGGGGTGAGTTTTAGTTCTTTGATCAACCTATCAACTTTGTTTATAAACAAAACTGGTTTTACTCTTTCTCTCAGTGCTTGTCTTAATACAGTTTCTGTTTGGGGCATTATTGTTTCAACTGCATCTACTAATACTATTGCGCCATCTACAGCTCTCATTGCTCTAGTGACATCACCACCAAAATCTACATGACCCGGTGTATCTATCAAATTAACCAAATAATCTTTATCATTGAATGTATGTATCATGCTAGCATTAGCTGACCAAATAGTAATACCTCTCTCTTGTTCTTGCGGATCAAAATCCATGAACAGTTGCTTACCAGCTAATTCATCAGAAATCATACCTGCTCCAGAGAGTAAGTTATCAGAGAATGTGGTTTTACCATGATCTATGTGAGCCACAGTTCCTATATTTCTTATTTGATCAGGATCGTGCATCAATTCCTGAACTCTGATTGTCAAATCCTTCTCTGCCATTTGTTTCACCCAAAAATTAACAGTTTGTAATTATGTTAGCAAGCAATTTAAAAGTTGTGTTTTTCTAAAATAATAAGCTTATCTAGCACCATCAGCCTCTCTTTCAATTCTTTCCTTTTCCTTTATAGCTTCAGATTTTGCAGCATCATTTTTATAAGCAGCGTGTATTTCTTCAACCAATTCATTAACAACTGATTTCTTGCCAAAGGCTTTTCTATAAGCTGATTGCGTCATTATTGCCAAGGCTTGATCAATTCTCCTCTGTGGTGATGTCACAACGGCTTTCCTAACCATAACTCCACCCATTTGATAAGATGTAACCTCCTCTCTCAAAGCTGCATTTTCAATAGCACCAATGAAAACTTTTAATGGATTATCATTCGTTCTTTTTGACAATTTTTCGAAGACTTCTTCTATTATGTTAAATATAGTTTGTGTTTTCCCTGCATTTCTCCCAGATGTTAATAAATGTTTTTTGCCTTTGTGGCCACAAACCATTAATTTGTTAACAAATCTTTCTACAATATTCATGTTAGACTTATGAAATTGTTGTCTGAACTTTCCTCCAGATTTAGGAACTAAAACGGGATTCAAGTTAATATATGGTTTTAAACCTAGATCTCTCACTTCTATGCCATCGAAATCCCATTTATTAAAAAGTTTGATATTCGACACGATATTACCTCATTGGTTTCTGTTTTTTTCCTTTTAAAATTTCAGAAAGTGATATCCCATTTACAGCAACAACTTTATATTTTAATCCCCATTGGCTACCTACAGGACCTCCTTGTGATCCACCTATCCCTTCCAGCAATACCTCGTCATGTTCATTAATATGATCTATAGCATGATTACCAGGAACAAAGGCTGTAACTTGAATATTGTTTTTTATCAATTGAACTCTTACAGCTTTAATAAGACCTGAAGAAGGTTGTTTTTGTTCAACTGTTCTTTTAGCTATAACTATACCTTTACCTTGAGGAGCTACGCCTAAAGGCTCTCTCTTTTTCATTTGTAATTTTCTTCTCATATAATGAACGTCTTTCCATCTAAATCTTTGCCTAGATTTACTCAATTTTCTAGCTGAAAACTCCCCTCTTGCCATCATTTCACCTTTAAATCTGATATGTTATGCACTCTCTTTAATATCTCCTTATATATTTTAATCTTTTCCCCCCCTCTTCCTATGACATAACCTCTATCTTGTTTATTAACTTTAATCTCGATCATATCTTTTCCGTCTTCTTCTAATAATTTTACTTCTTTGACATTGGGTATTAAATTTTTAACAAAATCTGGTACATTTGACGAATATTCAAAAACTTTTACTTTTTTTCCTAGAACCTTTTCAACTTGTTTTATCGAATTTCCTCCTTTCCCTATAGCTAAACCTATTTTTCCTTCTTCAACAATATAATAAACTGTATCATGATTTTCAAAACAATCTTTTACAGAAACATTAGTTAAATTTTCAAATAATGTTAATAATCTGATTGTTTCGGTCGTAAATGTTATCGTCACTTTTGACTACCCTCTATTGCTAATATGCTGACATTGAAAGGTTTACCACAAATAACACCCAAATCAACGTTGCTCCCTAGAAAGTTTTTAACTTCAATTTTAGCTAATTTAGCATTGTGTTCCACTATATTTCTTCGTTCTTTTGGAATATTATTAGCCATGACTATCATAGATGGATGTTCGGTTTTGATCGATTTTATCACTTTCTCATAACCTAAAACAACTTCTTTCTTTTTAATCTTGTCCTGTATTATTTTTGCTAAATCCATCATTCTTCACCAATTTTAGCTACTAATTCAAACATTCCTGTACCTACTGGTATTTGTTTATTTATCATAACATTATCAAATATACCTTCAAATGTGTCGATTTCTCCTCTAACTGATGCCTTTACTAAATGTTTTACGGTTTCTTCAAAACCCGCACGAGTTAAAACTGACGTGTGAGTTCCAGCAATTCCATATCTACCAACAGCTCTAATTTCACCTGTTAATGTCATTATATCAGCAACAAGCATAATGTGTCTTTGATCTATATCAAGACCTTGTTGTTCTAGTGTATCTCTAATTTCTCTCATCAAAGCTGTTCTTGCGGCCTCAATGCCAAGAAATTTAGCTATTTCATGAATATTATTCGTATAACATTTTCTGATATCAAATTCTTCCATTAGCAATATTTTTTCAAAATTCGAGCCTAATGTTTTTATTATCCAATCTTTCCCTTCTTTTACAAGAACCGAATTTTTAATACCCTGTAAACCTGAAACATGAAGTGCCAAGATTTTCTTTTTCAATTTCTCTAATTCTTTTATTGTTATTTCTCCTTCTTTTGGTTCTATATCTATTCTTTCTCCATTTAATTTTATTGTGTAATTTTTGAATGTTTTTTCCAATTTTTCCATCGTTTCTTTTTTTTCTGATTGTTTTATCTTCTTCAACTCAATTTTTATTTTTTTATTTGTCAAATCAACAGAAATCGTATTGGAAAAATTTCTCATTTTCTTTTCTCTTAATTGCTTTGCGATTTCTTCACCGTCTTCCTTTGTATTAAATTTAGATTTTAGATACAAAGTCATCATGGGTGTAGTTGGTTCCTTTCTAGCATCAAAAATTTCAATTAATCTCGGTAAACCCAAAGTAATCTGTAAACCTGCAGATCCAGCAAAGTGATATGTTCTCATTGTCATTTGAGTCGCTGGTTCAGAAATAGACTGAGCGGAAATTATACCTAAAGCTTCGCCCGGCTCAAAACTGCTTTTCATATATTCTTTTTTAACAGAATTAATTAATTTTTCTTTTTGTTGTTCGTTAAGTTTTCTATCTTTACTAACCTTGTCTATCTCTTCCCATATCAACTGAGGCAAATCAACATTATCTAAATAACTCATTTGCAATTCTTTCGACATTGATTCCACCTCTTTGCATTTTTGATGGGTCTAACCCATCTTCACCTGGTATGAATTGAATTATTTTCTTTGTACAATCTCTAACAGTACCATCATATTCAACCTTTAAATCTTTTAGTGCACCTATGAGCCTTCTTTCCAAATAACCACTATGTCTAGTTTTCAATGACTTATCCATTAAACCTTCTCTACTATTCATTGCATCAAAGAAAAATTCAAATGGTGATAGACCGTTTTTATATCCGTGCCTTACGAACCCTTTCGATTCTAAGCTTAAATCACCTTTTCTGAAATGAGAAAATGTTCTTTTATAATATCCTATTTTAATTCTTTCACCTTTAACAGTTTCTTGACCAATACAAGCAGCACACTGAACTAAATTAATAATACTGCCTTTTGATCCACTTTTAGCCATTATTATAGTAGAATTTTCAGGAACTGATTTTCCGACAACTTCACTAATTTCGTTCAACAATTCAGCCGTTCTTTTCTTGATTGAAATTTCTAAGCTCTCTCTCGGCGTTCTTCCTATAACATCTAGTATTTTATTCTTTTTAAAATCTTGGATTGTTTTATCAACCTCTTTTTGAACATCTTCAATCATTTGATTAATTTTCTCTCTTATTTTAGGATTTAAATCATGATCCGCGATAGATACGGTAAACCCATATTTCATTAAAACCTCGAGAGATAATCTAGTTATATCGAATAAAAATTTCCTTGTAACTTCATATCCGTATCTTCTTTCTAATTCGTCTAATATTTTACCCTTAAACGCACCTATCCCATTTTCATCAATAATACCAGACAAAAGTTTACCATTTTTTATAACAACATCCATATCCGCAACTTTGTATTCTAAATTGAAGTTTTTCGGCAAAAATAAACTGAAAATTTCTTTCCCAGTTAATTCTTTTTTATCTGGTATTTCAACATCTAAATCATATGCTCTAATTAAATTAACAGCATCTTCCCTGTTCAACACGAACTTGTTTGTTAGGATAAAAATACCTGTTATGTGATCGTTTATTGCGCCTATAATAGGACCACTAAATCTTGGACTTCTAATTTGTGTTATTGAATTAGTTAATAATTTAGTTTCTGTTTGTGCTTCTTTTGTTTGCGGCACATGCAAATTCATTTCATCTCCATCAAAATCAGCATTATATGACGGAGCTACGACCAAATTAAATCTAAACGTATTATAGGGCATCACTCTCATTTTATGACCCATCATACTCATTCTATGCAATGATGGTTGTCTATTAAATACTGACCAATCTCCATCTTCGATTTGCTTTTCCACAATAAAACCTGATGCCAATTCATCAGCTATATCTTTCTTATTTAACTCTGTCACCTTTTTCCTTCTACCATCAGGCCTATTAACATAATTTATTGTGGGCCACTCCGGACATCTCGTTATCAATTCTTTTATTTTTTTGATGTTCCTTTCATTTACTACAACAGGCAACGTTAATTCCTCTGCCACAAATCTCGGTATGCCAACTTCATTAATATCAAGCATCGGATCAGGACTTATGACGGTTCTTGCTGAATAATTAACCCTTTTACCAATTAAATTGCTTCTGAATCTTCCTTCCTTTGTTTTTAATCTCTGTGCCAAAGTTTTTAATATTCTACCAGATCTGTGTCTCGCTGGAGGAACTCCAGAAATCTCATTATTCATGTATGTTGCTATATGATATTGTAATAACTCCCAAAGATCTTGAATAATAAAATCTGGTGCGCCTAAATCACTGTTTTCTCTTAATCTTTTGTTTATTCTAACTATATCGACCAATTTGTGTGTTAGATCATCTTCAGACCTTTCACCTGTTTCTAAAGTAATAGAAGATCTAACAGTTACAGGAGGCACAGGCAGCAATGATATTATCAAATATTCGGGCCTTGTTCCCCTTATACCTAAATATAATAAATCCTCGTTTGGTATTCTTTCTAACCATTCTCTCGTTTCAACAGGGGTTAATAATGTGCTATCCTCTTGGAAGCTTGTTGGTTTGACAAATTTAATTTTCTTTTGTTTTTCTTTACAATGGGGACACGTGCTTTTGACTAAATGTTTAAGTTTTTTAACTGATATTCTTCCTGTTGCTTTGTTTTTCTCCGTATCTTCCTTTGTTATAAGTATTTTTCCACATTTTCTACATGTAGATTTTAATATATTGTAAATAAGTTTCGAATAATTTACATGAACAATAGGCTTAGTCAATTCCAAATAACCGAAGTGGCCCTTGCAATCACCGACAGTTCCACCGCAAGATCTACATCTTAATCCTGGATCAATAACACCTAATCTGGGATCCATAAGTCCTCCTTCTACAGGATATCCTTCCTGATCATATAATTCTGTTTTGCTAATTTTACATTGAGAAATTTTCTTCACTAAATCTGGGTTTAAAACGCTAAATAAAATTTTATCTATTGTGTTCATTTCTTCATTCACAGTTATTTTAGGATATATTAGCATACTTCTTAATTCGTCCAAAAGAAGTTTGAAGGCATAAGACATTTCGACATCGATGATTTTGGTTCCTCCGCAAACAGAGCAATACTTTTTGTTTTTTATTCTATCATAAATTGCGTCCATACCACAGTCTTTGCATATCGGTATATAGGTTTTATCGGAATCAAATCTCTCTTTTAATAATAACGATGCACCATGCGCTATTAAACAATCTTTTTCCATTTCGCCTAACCTAAGACCGCCCATTTTTGATTTTCCTTCTGTAGGTTGTTTTGTTAGCAAAGTAACAGGACCTTTCGATCTTGCGTAAATTTTATTTGAAACTAGGTGATCGAGTTTCTGATAATAAATATTCCCGATATAGATTTTGTTGTCAAACTGTTTTCCTGTTCTTCCGTCAAACATCACTTCTGTGCCATCATTATTGAAGTTATACGATTCCAATTTTTTCCTTAGTTCAGATTCAGGAATTGAATGGAATGCGGGACTGCTAATTCTTTCTCCTTGTAAAGAAGCGACTTTCCCACTTAAAATTTCCAAAAGTTGTCCTATTGTCATTCTAGATGGTATACCATGAGGATTAAAAATAATATCAGGAACAACGCCATCTTCAGTAAACGGTAAATCTTCTTGCGGAACAGTTAAGCCTATTACACCTTTTTGACCATGTCTACTGGCAAATTTATCTCCTAGTTCAGGTTTTTTCAAATCTCTAATTAATGACTTAACTAATTTATTTCCTTCTCCGCTTTCTGTTATGAATACTCTATCTACTATACCTTCTTCTCCGTGTCTTATTTTGATAGAGGTTTCTCGAATATTTTCAAGTCCAGTAATAAATTGATCTAATCCTCCCAGAAATCTTAAAGGCGAAACTTTAGAAATAATTATATCTTCAGATTTCAAAGAAGTTTCTGGATTGGCGATGCCGTCTTCAGATAAGTGTTTATATGAATCCTCGCCTATATATCCCCTAACTCCTGGTTCAGGTATACCTATCACGTCTTCTTGACCGCCAAGATATCGTTTTTCTTCTGCTTCGTAGGCTCTAAACAAATATGACCAGAACATTCCCCTTTCTATAGACGATTTATTAATTACTATCGAATCCTCCATATTATATCCCATAAATGGCATAACAGCTAAAGTAACATTTTGACCACCGGGATGATTTTCATCACTGACAATTTCATTCATATGAGTTTTAACCAGAGGAACCTGTGGATAAACAAGAATATTTGATTTAGTATCAGTTCTAATCGGAAAATTCAAAGAGTATAAACCTATGGATTGCCCTATCATTTTTCCTCCAAAATTTACTCTATCACCTCGATCGAACTCAGCAAAAGGAACTAAAGACGTGGCTAAACCCAAAATTATTGTAGGATCCAATTCTAGATGAGTATGTTCTGGTGTCAAATCTTCCGGTCTTAAAGCAACATATGCGTTTTCTTCTTCTTCTGTATCAAGATATTCAATTACACCACTGTTTATCAAATCTGACCATTTCATTTTTCCTTTTTGAACATTTTCCACGTGTTCTTTAGTTAATTTGGGCTTGCCGTCTTCGACTACTATGACAGGCCTTCTTGCACGACCAGCATCAGTAAGAACAGTTACAACATCTAAATGATCCAAATAAACAACATTTACTTGATTCGATAATTGACCTTTTCTTCTCATTTCTCTTATTGAATTCACTAATTTTTCAGGTGATTTCAAGTTGCCGATGTATCTCCCATCTACAAATAAATCTGTCATATTGAATTACCCATATTTTTTTCGATGATATTTTGTAAAATTTTTTGATCTTTTTCAGGTATACCTGTCGTGATTTGAGCCGCAACTGCTAAATATTTTCTTAATCCGATTGTTGCACCTTCTGGTGTTTGTGATGGATCAATTTTTCCCCAGTGTGATGGATAAAGTTCTCTGGCCTCGAAATGTTCTTGTGTCGATGTCAAAGGTGATAGGACATTTCTTGCATGCGACAGTGATTTTATAAAACTACTTCTTTCTAATCTTTGAGAAACGCCTGTTCTTCCTCCGACCCAAGATCCAATTGCTATGGCAGAAACTATCTGATTGGTCAATACATTGGATTCAACTATAGAAGGTAATGGTGGGAATCTTCCTCTTTTGGTTAGTTTTTGGTAGTTATAAGTTATTCTCGTGATTAAACCCCACTTACCAAGTAATATAGATCTGAAAAGAACTTCAAGTAAATCGCCTGATAATCTTAATCTTTTATTTGAGTAATGATCCAAATCGTCTTTAGGTATTTTCTTCAAATGAAAACGTAAGATTTTTTCTATGGCTTTTGATAAAAATATTGCTTTATCAATTCTGTCTTTTTTTTCTTGACCTAAATGTGGGAGTAAGTACTTATCAAGTAATTTATTAACTCTATCTTGTCTATATTCTTTTTGCATTATTTTTAAGAAATCCGCAATTTCTTCTATCGCTTCTTTTGATGTCGCTGCTTCAGTTTCAAAAAGATTAGGGTAAAATTCTTGTTCGATTTCTGGATCTGCGGATACAGAAGTAATAATATCTCTGTCTGGTTCTAAACCGAGCGCCCTTAATAAGACTACTACTGATAATTTATTAACATTAGCAAAATTAATTTTTATTATACCATCTGTTTTTCTTTCGATTATATGTCTTTGTATATATCCATCTTTTTCGGAATGAATTCTTGCAACTTCAGAAATATTGGGTGTTTTCGTTTTTTCCACCAAAATTCTGTTAGGTGCAATCTCTTCAATTAGAACTAAAACTCTTTCTGTTCCATTTATAATAAAATAACCGCCCGGATCATCGGGATCTTCACCTGCCTGTATCAATTCTTGTTTATTCAATGTAGATAAGGGACAAATTTTAGATTTTAGCATAACAGGCAAATCGCCAAAATTGACTAGTATAGTTTCACTTTCGATGCCATTTAAAACCGGTGTCATCTCTACAAACATCGGAGCAGCATAAGTAAGATTTCTAACTCTGGCTTCAAGAGGATATGTGTTTCTAACCGATCCATCTGCCTCTTTTACAGATGGTGTGCCCAATTTAAATTTGCCTAGTTTAATCTTAAATTCGCCTAGATCTGGTACTTCTGGCTTAATTTCTTTTATTTGTCTTATGATGTTTGGAATTCTGTTTGTGATAAAATCATCATAGGAATCAATTTGAAATTTAACAAAACCTTGTTCGTCTGAAAATGCCTTCAATAAATCAATATATTCTTTCATTTCATCGCTCCACTACTAGTCTATAATAAGGTGTTTCTTTAGCAGTTACACTCTTTCTTGTTATTTTTATTAAATCTCCAGGCTTAGCATCTATCAATTGTATAGCGGGATCTGTGTGTGAGATGGTTGGAAATTGGCTCAATTTTTTTATTTTGTATTTTTCAATCACTTCTTGTTTTTCCACATCAGATAAAATAATATGCTGTGGTACAAGTTCGTGATCCAGTATATTCACTTTTGGTTTCAATACACCACCTTAACACGCCCTGGTCGGGATTTGAACCCGAGTCCTAGGAGTGACAGTCCTAGATTCTACAACATCATGAAATAATAATGTTTTGATAGGCCAGGCTACACCACCAGGGCTCACTAAGTAAGTAAATAGAAAATTAGAATGTGAAGGAACTGAGTTGGGGGTAGCTTTAATCAATAAATGGTCACCATTATGATATGAGTTGGCAACGTCCTGAACTTCCCACCCAAAGGCAGTACAACTCAGATCACCGAAAAACTTAACTTCCGTGTTCGAAATGGGAACGGGTGTTTCCTTTTCGTTTTGGTCGCCAACTCAATAAATATATTTCTATCTCTATTTATGTGTTCAAATATTCACAGAAATAGCTCTCAAGATTTAAATAGTTTACTGTTTTATGGCTCTGTAAATCCCTGTTTTTAAAACAGATATTAAATCCCCCCGGCCGGAGTTGAACCAGCAACATCACGGTATCTATTGAGCCCATGCTGGTGACAAACACATAATGTGCTCGTCTACAGCCGTGCGCTCTGCCAGTTGAGCTACAGGGGGTCAATATAGAAATATTAGGATGGTTATACTTTAAATTAGTTCTTATTTTTATTAACTGGAACGATTCTAGAAGCAATTTTCCCTATTATACCGCCCTTACCTTCGTAAGTCATATGAACTTTTGGCAGTTTAAATCCACCTAAAATTTCCATTAATGGAATTATATTATAAGTTAAAACGACTTCTTCATAGGGTTTTATTTTATCTATATGCCATGTCAGTCTCGTCCCTTTTGTTGTCATCTTTATATCAGGTGTTAAAGTATCGAATCTTTTAACGACTTTAGCAACAGATGGAACTAAATCTCTTATAACAATATCTCTTATTTCTAAAGGAGATTTATTTTTGACGTGTAAAGATATCGTAACCTCCTTTCCGTGAGACAGTGGTGTTATATGTTTTTTATGGACTGTTGGTCTAAAGAATATATGATATAAAATAAACATGAAAAACACAAGAATCAATGTGCCTATTATCGCATTTTGAAATCTAAGCTGGTATATAATTACTCTAGACTGATTTGGATCTAAATTTGAAATTCTCCATTCATAGATTACTCTATTATCTTTTATAGTTTCTGAACTTGGTTCTAATTCTGGATAAAAGAAATATTTCATAATAACTGGTATGGATTCTGTAATAGTGTATTCCGAATCTGGTATATTCCCGTTGTTAGTCAACGTTATTGATACTACAATAAAAGTTATATTATAATCGATTTTTTTAGATTTCACAAAATTTGTTTTTTCGTTCACTCTAAAGGTTGTCTCTTTATCATCTAAAACATTATTAAGTATGTCTTTGAGTTCAACTAGAATTTTAAACTCGCCATAACCATAGGGATTTAGTATTTGCAAATCATTTGTTATTGTTTTTGTACTATCTGGATCTATCCTAACTTGATCCTCAAATTTGTCAATTAATAAATTGTTTTTAAAAATTTTTGTCGTAACTAAAACGTCTTTATATTTAACTTCATTAAGGTTTGTTATTACTGGTTGTATTATTAAAGTTTCTTCTGTATTCAAAACTTGCGAATTTGTTTTCAACTCTGATAAATATACTTCATATTCCCTCTTAAAGTTGAAGAGAAAATCCTTTGAATTAGATTTAGAAGTAGCGACAGAAGTGGCAGAAAACGTATAAAGAAACACTCCTTTTTGTGTATTTCTGGGGGGGTCCAATACGACTAAAAATTCTCCTATTTCGCCTGGCCCAAGCGTTACCGAATATTTATCAATTGACGTCCACTGATTTGGCCAAACCGAAACATAAAACGTATCTAAATTTTCCGCAGTATTCTTAATGGTCAGTTTAACGTTATTTTTCTGTCCCATATATATAGTGTAGATACTTTCGGGGCCACCTATTTCTATATCAGCATATACAAAATTTAGGATAAACATATAAGCAAACAAAATTCCTAAGAAATATTTTGTATTCAATATTACCACTATAAATATTTGGTTTTTATATATTAAATTTCTATTTTGCTAAATTCTTGATAAATTTCACGACTTTTTTTGAAATTGGTTCAGGCGTTGTTTCTTTTTTTTGAGGTTTTTGTTCTATTTTATTTTTTATACTTTGTTCAGTATCTTTTACATACTCATATAAAGATTTGAAATTAAACCTACTTTGTTTCCCATATTTTTTGAACCAAGACCATTCTCTTCTACAAAGTTCTTCCCAAGTTATATTCTCTAAAGGTATTATATTGGGTCTTTGGACATTCTCTGAAGGATATGGAAAGCCGAGTGTTATTATGCCGACTGGTGTGAGAGACGGTGGTATATCTAAAAGTGTCTTAATTTTGTCATCCTCAAAAGCATGAACCCATGATGCACCTAAACCCAAAGCATGAACTGTTAATAACATGTTCTGAATACAGGCTGCCGTATCTTGTATTGCATATAAAATCTTGCCCCTTTCTCCAAATTTTGTTGTGATTCTATCTATATTGGCGCAAACCACAATTAACACAGGCGCTTCTTCAACATGTCTTTGTTTCAGGGAAGCTTCTGAAATTTCTTTTTTCATTTTTTTATCTCTAACTATAATAAATTCCCATGGCTGAATATCACCAGTTGAACATGCATAAGTACCGCCCATTATAATATGCGCAATCAATTCTTCAGGAACGTCTTTTTTATCATAATTTTTAATCGTAGTTCTAGATTCTATTATCTCAAAAACATCCATATTATCTCTATTCTTTTTAGTAATTTAATCTATTAAAAGACTAAGTAAAAAATATTGAATATGAAATACTCTATTCTCTGTGACAGTTACGAAGTTCTAGAATCAATACCATCAAAATTATCAAAGGCTGATATATTAGCAAAACTTTTTTCAGAGACACATTCAAATGAGTTGCCAAAAATAGTATTGCTAGCACAGGGAATGGTTTTTCCTAAATTTTCAGGAAACGAACCGGGTGTGGCAATTCAGATTATGATGAAAGCTATTTCTAAAACAACTGGATTTACACAACAAGAAGTAGAAAACAAATTTAAAAAAACAGGTGATCTTGGACTTACTGTTGAACAATTTATAAAGAATAGAAAACAATCTACCCTCTCGAAAAAGATGTTGACAATAGACAACATATTCAATAATATACAACAATTGTCGTTCATGAGTGGTCATGGATCTCAAGACAGGAAATTAAATCTAATAGCTGAACTTTTAGTTTCTGCGTCTCCCAAAGAAGCAAAATATATTGTAAGAACTATACTAGAAGAGTTGAGAGTGGGCGTCGGTGAAGGAATAATAAGGGATGCTATAGTAAAGGCGTTTTTAGTTTCTGAAAATACGACAAAAGAAGAAAAAAATGAAATAACAAAGATCGTGGAGAATGCTTGGTGTATATTTTCCGATTTCGGACAAGTTGCTAAGATAGCAAAGGAGGATGGTATTCAAGGATTAAAACGGGTTAAAATACAAATAGGGAACCCTGTACAGGTTATGCTAGGTGAAAAGGCAGAATCGATAAAAGAGGTTTTTGATAAATTCGAAAAATTAACAGTTGAATTTAAGTATGATGGGATGAGAGCGCAAATTCATAAGAAAAATAAAGACATATGGATTTTTACAAGAAGATTAGAAAACGTTACTAAACAATTTCCAGATCTTGTTGAATTATGCAAAAGGAGTTTGATGGTTGATGAATGTATAATTGAAGGAGAGGTGTTAGGTATCGACCCTAAAACCAAACTTCCTTTAACCTTTCAAAAATTATCGCAAAGAATACATAGAAAATATTATATCGAACAAATTTCAGAAAAAATCCCCATACAAATGAATGTTTTTGATGTATTATACGTGGATGGAAAGATGATATTAGACAAAGAATTCAAAGAAAGAAGAAATATCCTGAAAGGCATAATTAAAGAAATTCCTGACAAATTTAAAATTGCTTCCCAGATAATTACAAACGACATAAAAGAAGCAGAAATTTTTTATAAAAAGTCTCTAAAAGAAGGCCAAGAAGGCGTGTTTTTGAAAGTTCCTAGTTCAAAATACGTTTTTGGAAGACGTGTAGATGGTTGGTATAAAATAAAACCAAATGTAGAAACACTCGATCTCGTGATAATTGGAGCGACTTGGGGGACAGGAAAAAGAGTCGGTGTTATAGGATCATATATTCTTGGATGTAGGGATGAAGAAACAGGTGATTTTTTAGAATGCGGGATGTTGGGTAGTGGGGTAAAAGAGAAGGAAAATGAAAAGGAACATACTACATTAAAAGACCTAACAAAATTATTAAAACCTTATATAGTGTCTGATAGAGGTGTTGAAATTAAAATAAAACCAAAAATAATAATTTCAGTTGACTATCAAGAAATACAAAAATCATCTAACTATAAATCTGGATTTGCCCTAAGATTTCCTAGATTTGTATCATTGAGAAATGACAAAGGATTAAATGATGTAGATACATTAGACAGAATAAATAAACTTTACCGGGTTCAAAAAAAATAAATAACAGATTAAAGATAAAAAATGTGGTTATAGAATAGAAATAATTTTTTCTAAAAATGTATAACTAAAAATATTAATACTCAACTTCACTATAAAGTAATACAAGGGGGGGTTATTTTAAATGGTAGGATCTGCTCAATTAATGGACTCTTTACGTGGTATTGGATTAAATTTGTATGAAAGAAAATTATGGGTAAGTTTACTAGCCAAAGGTGTGGCAACAGCGGGAGAATTATCATCTATTGCACATGTTCCAAGATCCAGAACCTATGATGTTCTTCAAACATTAGCTGATAAAGGTTTTGCAATTGTACAAACATCCAAGCCGTTGAAATACGTAGCCGTTCCACCTTCTGAAGCTTTAGAAAAAGCCAAACAAAGGCTGAAAGAAGATTTGGAAACAAAGGCTGAAAGAATTGAAAGGTTAAAAGGTTCCAAACTTTTAGATGAATTAGACAGTATCCATAAGCAGGGAATGGAAATGGTATCACCTGAAGATATGACAGGATCATTAAAAGGCAGATATTCCGCAATTCAACAATTAGATTTTATGTTTAAAGGTGCAGAAAATTCCGTAAATATAATAACCACTGCATCTGGGCTCAACGAATTATTTGAAAATCATTTAAGTGTTATAAAAGGACTGAAACAAAGGGGTGTAAAAATAAGAATAGCGACAAAAATAAATGATGGTTGCGCTGATGCTGTAAAAGCTCTTTCTTCCCTAGCAGATATTAGAAAAATATCTGAAAAGGATTTACCGATACATGGAAAATTTGCGGTTGTCGATGGACAACAAATGATTTTTGGTTTATCTGATCCGGACGATATGCAATCACAACATATGATGTTTTGGACAAAATCTCAACATGCATCTAAAAATCTTGCAAATCCTTTGTTTGATTTAGTATGGGAGAAATCTGCTTCTGTAAACTCGAATAAAAAATAATATTTTCATATAAATATTGGTCTCTGAGATAATTTTTTTGGTAAAGATAAAGATTTTAATGGTTTGTCCTTCATTTCGTTTTTAATCAACTTTACCAAATCGTCCATCTTCATTTTAGTTTCTTTGCTTTTTTCTTTTCTTATTCTAACATTAAATTCTTTACTTTCTTTTTCTCTCTTTCCAATTACTAAAATAAATGGAATCCACTCCATTTCAGAATTTCTAATTTTTTTATCTATACTTTCAACTCTGTCATCAATATCAACTCTAATATTATTCAATTCTAACTCCTTAGCGATTTCCTCACAATATCCAATAAAGTCGCTATTTATTGGGCATAATCTTACCTGTATAGGAGACAACCAAACGGGTAATTCTGGGTTATTACCTTTTTTAGATTCCAAATATGCTTTCTCCAAAATAGCGTAGAACACTCTTTCTAAACTCCCTGATGGAGAACAGTGTAAAACCAAAGGGTATTTTGATTTACCATCTTCATCAGTATATTTCATATTAAATCTTTCTCCGTTTTCATGATCTATTTGAACCGTTGAAAGAGCTGAAGCTTTGTCCATAGAATCCACAAAATTAAATTCAAATTTGGGATCAAAATATGCATATCTAAAGTTCCACATTTCAATTAATACAGGTTTATTAACAAGTTCGACTAGATTGATAACAAAGTTTTTGTTTTCTTTCCAAAAATCTTTAGTGAATCTAATAGCAACTTCAAAATCATCCACGCTCAAACCAAGATCATTCAAGGCCTCTATAGATAATTTATATTGATTTGTATATTCTTTCTTTGCTTGTTCCAAATCTTTACATAGGGTATGCATATCAGGCATCGTAAATGCCCTCAATCTTCTTAATCCGACTAACTCTCCTGCCTTTTCTAATCTGAATGAATATCTAGTTAATTCATAAATTTTCATTGGTAGGTCTTTGTATGATATCTGAGATGCCGCTGCAGTTAAAAATTGACCAAAACAAGCGCTGAATCTAAGGAAGAATTTTTTCTTTGCTGATTCTACTGTATATTGTCTTGCGGGGAATCTATTCAAATAACTTTTTAGTGCTGGATGATCATAATCATACATTATAGGTGTTTCTACTTCCATCCCGCCATAATTGATTATTTTTTGTGTTACCCACATTTCCAACAAACTTTTCATTAATCTGCCTTTAGGTAAAAATCTAAAATTACCAGGATCACTGCCTGGTTCATAATCTACTAATTGTAAAGCTTTCATCAATTTTACATGTGCGGGAACTTCAGAAACAGCTCTTACTTTGGCATATTCGTAATTGAAAAATTTCTCAAGATTTTTGTGTTTCTTAAAATCAAATTTCTTCGCATCTACCAAACTACCGTCCGGCTTTAATATAAACCATTCTGAAATGACTTTTTCTTCTTGTTTTAATGCCTGCGAAACTTCTCCGTCATCCTCTCTAACACTGTCAGAAGAAAATACTTTAAACTGTTCTGCCATGGGGTGTGCTTTAATTTTAATTGAAAATTGTTTATTCCAACCAAATGGTGATCTATATGTCTCGATACCGATTTCTTTCATGAAAATTTCCATTTTTTTGAGTAAATCCAAAGCATCGGAAGGCTTAGCCAAATTACTACTTAAATGAGCATAAGGATGAATCAAAACTTTATTAACTTTTAGATTATCCAAACTTGATTTTATTTCTTTTATTGCAGATTTAATAATTTTTTCATTATCATCTTTTTCTATAGAAACGAACAACACAGCTAAATCATCAAATTTTACTTTCTTTTTTTCCGCATTCTCGGCTATTGAGATTTCCTTTTCTATCGGTTCATACTCAAAATAATCTGCGTGGTGTTGTATTACTCTCATATAATTACCTCATTAATCTTTGACCTATATATTTAAATTTCATACTAAATGTCGTATCAATATCTTATGGGTTCAGCTTCTTCTAATCCATATCCATAACTTTCTCTAAACTGACGTTTTACCGCCATATCTGGATGTATGGGATGATATTTAGCAATAGCTCTTTTGGCCAGTTTTTTAGCTTCTATCAATCCTAGTACATAAACAAGTTTACTCGTGATTTCCAAACTTGGCACTGGATCTGGCCAACCACAATCTGTTTCTGTCAAAATATCATCTTTTCAAGTAAGTTTGGTCTACCTCTATCTTTTTCAGAAACAGATAATTGAATGTTACTAAATTCTAAAAAACCAAATCCACCAGAATTTCTCCTAAAGGCAGATTTAGAGCATGAAATTTTTTTAATGTTGGGACATTTCAACAAAACTTTTTCTATTAATTTTTTATTTAAGAATTTTCTAAAATGAACTATTTTTATATTAGGTGAAAGTTTTTCTAAATCTGAATAACTAGAAATAGAGACTTGTTTGGCGTTCACCCTGTCCGATTTTCACCAGTCATCACAACCACTTACCTGAGTAATTATAGGTTTAACCTTATAAAATTTTCTAAATGTCACGAATTTAGAATATATACCCGAACCAGAACCATGAAATGGCTGCTATGCTACCAAAAGCTATAACTAGCGTATTCATTAAATCTGACAAATCTTCCTTCTTTGAAGAAATGTGCAAACCTACGCCATATAATGAAAGCCAAACCCATTGATATATAAAAAACGATACTATACCATTTTGCAAATTGTATTTAGAAGAAAAAGTAACCGCTTCAATGACTGAGATAAAAAATCCTGTTAAAGCAACCAGAATATGAACATGTTTATTATCTATACGAGTGAATTTACCTATTATTACCGCAAATTCTAAAAAAATCATAAAAAAGGCAAAGGCTATGTTATCTGGGTTCCACGCATAAATAAGCGTCGCCATGACTATCGGCAGAAGTAAAAAAAGTGCCGTTATTATGTGAATAAAGTTATTCTCCAAATCAAATATTTGCATATAATACACTTTTAAACAATATTCATCAAACAATATTATAAAAATTTGAATAAAAAACAAACTATAATATTATTTAGTGATTTAATGAAAAATATACAAATAGTTGGTTTTGAAGAGATAGATCTACATACAATAAGCATAATAAAACAAAAGATTTGGGATTTAGTTAATAGACATGAGAAAATTTTCGGTGAAAATAGGATTACCGATTTTAAGCTTGTTGCAAACAAGATAAGAAAAAGAGAGCACCCAGATTATGAAATAAGTGCACATCTTGATACTCCATTAGGTCATTTTAGAACCTCTAAGTCTGGATGGAAAGTTTTAGATGTAACTGAAAACGTACTAGAAGAATTAGAAAGATTAGTAATTGAAAAAAAAGATAAAATTAAGCAATTTTAATAGATGCATAGTCCATGAATGTATAATAAATAAATTAAACTACAGCTAAATATAAAGCCCGGTAGTGTAGCGGTCAAGCACACTCTTTTGAGGCTTAAAGTGGGCTTTGGACCCATTAACTCAGGTTCGAATCCTGACCGGGCTATTGGTGATTTTTTGGAGCCAATTCTTGAAAAGAAAAAATTACAAGATATATATAATATCATTGCAGATTCATGGACAAATCTCAGATCAAAACCAAAAGATTTTATTGTGGAAATTAGCAAAAAAATTAACGGCAATAATATACTAGATCTTGGTTGCGGTAACTGTAGTGGTATGATACCATTTTTAGAAAGAAAAATGATGTGTGTTGGATTAGATTATTCTAAAAGTATGATAAGAGAAGCAAAAAAATTATTAGACAGAAAAAAAGTGAGAGGTTACTTAACCATAGGTGACGTGATAAATCTTCCATTTAAGAATTCAACGTTTGATGTTGTTTTGTACATAGCCGCATTTCATCATATACCAACAAGAAAGCTGCGCCTGATTTCTTTAGAAGAAATAAAAAGAACCACTCCAATCAAATGCAACGTTTATATCGCGGTTTGGAACAGAATGCAATTTAAATTTGTGCTAAAGCTTTTCATTTCGCTATTTAAGAAAAAATATGAATTTGGTGATATATTTCAACCATGGAATTATCACGGGAAAACCTTTAAGAGATTTTATCACTTATATACAAAACACGAGTTAGAAACGGATATAGAAACAGCTGGATTCAAAATAAATAAAATCGATGTTGGAAAAGGCTATAATAGGAGAAATATATTCATGGAAGTGTCAAAATGAGTAAATGCTCGAGTTGTAAGAACGAATCTGTGTATTTTAGAACCAACGAAGGTAGGCATTATTGTAAAGTATGTTTCAGTAAAAATATAGAAAAAAAAGTGAGACTTACAATATCTAAAAACAATCTTATTAAAAATGGGGATAAAATAGTTGTTGCGTTTTCTGGAGGTAAAGATTCTGGAAATTTACTATATTTACTTCATAAAATCTTCAAAGATAATCCTAATGTTAAGATTGTAGGAATGACAATAGATGAGGGTATTAAAGGATATAGGAATATCACTATAGACAAATGCGCTGATTTCTGTAAGAAATTGGACGTGGAACATCATATTTTTACTTATAAAGAGTATTTCCATACAACCATCGATAACCTTGCCAAAGACAATGATGATAGTATGTGTGGTTTTTGTGGAATTTTTAGGAGATATTTGCTTAATGAGGGAGCAAGGAGATTAGATGCAACTAAATTAGCTACAGGACACAATTTAGATGACGAAACTCAAAGCATATTAATGAATGTTTTAAAGGGGGATCTTATGAGATTCGCCAGAATAGGTCCGATACCAAAAATAAAGAGGCACATAAAATTTGTTCAAAGAATCAAACCTTTGATAAGTATTCCTGAAAGAGAGTCTGCTTTGTATGCTATGCTTAATAGCATTCCTGCCTATTTTACTGAATGCCCATATGCACAAAGAAATGCACTCAGGATGGAAACAAGAGATTTTCTTAATAAAATGGAGGAAAGATCACCCGGTATAAAATATAGTATAATATCCAGTGCCCAAAGAGTTGCTCCTTTTATAGAAGCAAGTTTTAAAAAATCAAATATTAAGGAGTGTGAAACTTGTGGCGAACCAACTTCCGGAAATATATGCATAGTATGTCAAACTATGAAAAAAGTAAACATAAAGCTCTCAAAATCTTCCTAAAGATTTTCCATTTTCTAATTCGTCTATTCTTGTTTGAAGAAAATTGATTCTATCTTGAAGAAATCTTACTTGTTTAATGCTTTTAGCCCCAAAAAGTCTTTTTTTCGTTAAAAATAACTCTTCTTGATAGAATCTTAATCTATGCATGTTTCTTCTATCCATTTGATCACTTAATATTACTTATTGGTGGTACTAGTATATAAATGTTACTACTATTAGATAGAAATTATCAGATGTGGTTATTTGCTGTTCAAAGGTTGTAAATAGAGGTATGCAAGCAAAAGTCAGCATATTATAAAAGAAACAATTTAAGATAATACGTAGAAATCCTTTTTGATAGTATGCTAGTTGAAGAAAAAATAAGCAAAGAAATTATTCAGAATATAGATAAAGGCAATGTAAAAACAAAAAAAGATCTTGAGAAATTCAAGAAGCAACTAAGTATGAAATATAAACTAAAGCACATGATAACAAGTCCTGATATAACAAAATATATGTCAGATGAAAAGATAACAAAATTTTCTGAAATTATGCATATTAAGCCCACAAGAACCATTTCTGGTGTTGCTACAATAACTATTTCTTGCAAACCAGGACCGTGTGGTGGCGCGTGTACTTATTGCTTACCGGCAACAAAAATAACTCCTAAGAGTTATAGTCCTTTAGAGCCTGCTATACAAAGAGCGATAAGAAATGAATTTGATCCTACAAGACAAATAAGAGATAGACTTAATCAGTATAAAATAATGGGTCATCCAAATGACAAAATAGAAATTATAATAATAGGTGGTACTTTTCTAGCTCTAGAAAAGGACTATAAAGAATGGTTTATCAAAGACATTTATGATGGATTGAATGGCTTTGAATCTGGAGATCTACAACAGGCAATAAAAAAAAATGAATCTGCTAATCACAGATGTATAGGACTAACAATAGAAACCAGACCCGACTATTGTTTTGAGCCACATGTCGATGAAATGCTTAACTATGGGGCCACAAGAATAGAACTCGGCGTCCAATCAATATATAATGATGTTCTCTTGAAAATAAACAGAGGACATGGTGTCGAAGAAAATATAAAAGCAATAAGAATAGCTAAAGACGCGGGATACAAAATTGTTGCTCATATAATGCCGTTCCTCCCGGGTTCTGATTTTAAACGGGAATTAAAAATGTTTAATATCTTATTTACTAACCCAAATTTTATGCCTGACGATTATAAAATATATCCAACAATGGTTATGCCAAACACCATATTATATGAAGAATGGATGAATGGGAATTATACTCCACCAACAGATGAAGATGTCAAAAATCTATTTGTCGAGATAAAAAAAATGGTTCCACCGTTTGTAAGATTTAGAAGAATGTTGAGAGATATGCCAGCAACTGAAATAGCAAGTGGCCCAAAAAAAAGTAATATAAGAGAAATTGCGTTACAAGAATTAAAAAATCAAGGATTAAAATGTAGGTGCACAAGATGCAGAGAACCAGGACATGCCAAAAGGCTGCATAATATAGAACCAAATATAGAAAATATAGAACTTATAAGGAGAGATTACGATGCATCAGAAGGTAAAGAAATATTTTTATCTTTTGAAGATACAAAAAATGATATTTTGATTGCATTAGCTAGATTAAGGGTCCCATCTGAAAAGACTCATAGAAAGGAAATAAAAAAAGTTGCAAGTGTTATAAGAGAACTACATACTTATGGTCCTTTAGTCCCGATAGACAAACAACCTAAAAATGAATGGCAGCATAGAGGATATGGAAAAGAGTTGATATCAGAAGCAGAAAAAATAAGCAAAGAAGAGTTTGATAGAAAAAAATTAGTTATAATAAGTGGCGTTGGCGTGAAAAAATATTTCACAAAACTGGGCTATTCTTATGACGGGCCCTATATGTCTAAATTTTTAAATAAATGAATTATTTTTTATACACTAAAAAAGAAATAGTAATGAATGTCAAATAACACACATATTAAAATATTAAGAACTGTTCTAAAAAAAATTAAACCGAAAATTAACCAAGAAAAAAAAATAAAGACGCTAAGTGAAAAAATATTAAACATAGCAAACGAAGAAGCAAAAAAATATGATTCCAAGGCTATAATTGCTGGTTCTTTGCCTAGAAATACTTGGCTTGTTGAAAAAAACGAATTTGATATATTTATTATTTTTCCTAAAAATACAGACACGATAAAATTAGAAAGAATAGGATTACAAACAGGGAAGAAAATTATTCAAAAAGCTAATGGGAAATGGAAGATTAGTTATGCCCAACATCCATATATAATTGGAGAATTTAATGGCGTAGAAGTTGATATAGTCCCTTGTTGCGAAATAAAAATCGGCGAAAAAATAATTTCTGCTGTGGACAGAACACCTTTGCACGTAGAATACTTAAATAAAAACTTACCCAAAAATCTGAATGAAGATGTAAGACTATTAAAGCAATTTTTAAAGGCCAATGATATATATGGAGCAGACGCAAAAACACAGGGGTTTTCTGGCTATTTATGCGAATTATTAATAATTATACATGGATCTTTTCTAAATTTATTAAAATCGATAATAAAGTGGACGCCAAAACAAATACTCGACAAAGAGAATTACTGGGATAAAAATGAGTTCAAAGCCTTGAAAAGAAGATTTAAAGAGGATATTTTAATAGTAATAGACCCTGTCGATAAAGAAAGAAATGTTGCATCACCAGTATCTGCAAAAACGTTTTATAAATTAAAAAAAATCTCAAAGGAATTCATAAACAAACCGGATGAAAAATATTTTTTTAAGATGGAATTAAAACCATTAAGAAAAACGGATTTTAAGAAATATTTGAAATCAAGAAAAACGGATTTTTTATGTATAATTTTCAAAACACCTATAGTTGTGCCTGATATTTTATGGCCGCAATTGAGAAAAACTCAAAAAAGAATTGAGAATATATTAAAGGAAAGTGAATTTTTCATTCTTAGGAGCGAATGTTGGAGTGATGAAGTAAAAACTTCTGTGATTTTAATTGAAATGCAGGTAAGTAGATTACCTGTTGTAGACAAAAAAATCGGTCCCTGGGTTTTTGACGAAAAGAATACAAAAAGCTTTATTAATAAACATGAAACGTTAGCTATCACTGGACCTTTCATAGAGGATAACACATGGGTCGTAGAAGTTAATAGAAAATTTGTGACAGCAAAGGATAAATTAATTGATTTTTTGAAACAAAAAAAATCTATTTTAGAATCAAATGGTATCCCAAACTTTATAGCAGAGAGTATTAGTAGAGAATTTGGGATTTTAGAAAATGAACAAATCAATAAATTAATTAGAAAGAGAAATTTTGGAATATTTTTGAGAAATTATTTCGAAAAAGAGAAATTATTCGTATGAGTGATTACCGTAATATTCTGCACTAGCAATTTTTTGATTTTCATTTAGTTGGTCTATAGCTGGATTAAGTGCACTCTCTAGTTCTGGATAATTTTTGATTAAATTATAAATTACAACTTGATGTTTCGGATATTCTTCAATTATATCTTGCGAAATTCTCGAAATATTAATGTTTCTGTCTTTAGCTCTTTTCATTAATTCGTTAGTGATTATCATCTCTCTCCTGTAATCTCCAATCAAATTTAATGTTTCTAATGTTCTCCCTTGGTTAATCATTATTTTAGTTTCTTGTAATCTTTTGCTGGTTAATGAAAAATGTATTTCAACTTTTTCTATATCTCCACGAACAAAAAATATTTCTATATTCTCTCTAGTTCTTTTTAGAGAATAGAAAGGATTCCCTGGATTCAAATCTAAAGATGAAACATAAAAACTACTCATAATTAAGAATAATATCGTAGTAAAAACGAACACTAATTTATAAGACTCGGGATGTAGAATTTTTCTACCATCTTTACTAAGTTTATAATAAATCCATTTTCTGCCCGGTCTTTCTATTTTTTCTATTAATTTAGTAGTAGATAAAACTCCTAAATGTTCATGAACGGTCGTGACATGTTTATTCAAATATCTAGATAACTCTGAAGCTGTCATCTGTCTTTTATCCAAAGCTTTCAATATATCAGATCTCGTATCTGCGCTAATGGTTTTTATTAAATCTCTGGAAAGTCTAAATTCATCATTTTCCATGTTAAACAATAAAAAACCAAGAGATTTAAATATGACAAAGATTTAGGGTGAAATCCAAAAAAATTCTAATCACTTAAAAACGTTCGATTATATTAATTTCTTAGATAAAAAATATGGACAATAATTATGCAAACTTTCAGCAATCAAGTATTTCAAGAATTTGGGAGGTTCTTTAATGATTTTTGAGCCAATATATGATCAAATCTCTCCCCAGACATATTGGAATGTTGAAAAAATCCGAAATGTAAGGAGCATTGAAAATCAAACTAGTATAGATATAATAGCAAAACATGCCAAATCCATAAAAGTTTAGTTGAAATAGCACCTCCAATTGTGTTTTTATTTTTCTTTTTTTATATTTTCTAGCATGAAAGATGTTATATTAAAACATTGTTTATTGAACGCCGTTCAACATGAAGGTAAAGCAAACTTTCAAGCTGTATTAAGTAAAATATTAGGAGAAAGCCCAAAATTAAAATCAGATATAAAGATGCTTGCGATTGAAATTCAAAAAGTTTTAGACGAGATAAATTCTTGGAGTTTAGAAAAACAAAAAAACGAGGTAGAAAAATTAAATATAATTATAGAAAACAAACCACATCATAAAGAAGAAAGAGTGCTACCAGATTTATCGAACGTGGAAAAAAATATCATAATGAGGATGGCTCCTTTCCCATCAGGCCCACTACATATAGGAAATGCAAGAATGGCTATATTGAATGACGAATATGTAAAAAAATACCATGGGAAATTATTCTTAGTTATAGATGATACCATAGGATCAGAAGAAAAAATACCGATCTCTGAAGCATATGGTATGATAAAAAATGGCTTAAAATGGCTCGGGATTAAATGGAATAAGGTATTTTACAAATCAGACAGATTAGAAATATTTTACAAATACGCAAAAAAAATGCTAGAAATAAATGTTGCTTATGTTTGCGAATGTCCTACAGATAAATTAAGAAAAAATAGAAGAGATGGAACAGAATGTTATTGTAGGTCCAATGACGCAAAAACAAATATAGAAAAATGGGAGATGATGCTAAAGGGAGGATATAAAGAAGGAGAAGCCATAGTCAGATTAAAAACCGATATGAACCACGAAAATCCTGCATTCAGAGATAGAGTATTATTGAGGATATCGAACAGAGAACATCCTCGTGTTGGAAACAAATACAAAGTGTGGCCTATGTTGGAATTTTCTTGGGCGATAGATGATCATTTTCTCGGTATCACTCATATTATACGAGGTAAAGATTTGATTATTGAAGATATGATGGAAATTTTTATTTGGAACCTAATGGGATGGGAAATGCCAGAATTATTACATTATGGCCTTCTTTCACTGGAAGGAGCTAAACTGAGTAAATCTAAGTCGCAAAAATCAATTTCTGAAGGGCAGTTCAGTGGGTGGGAAGATCCAAGAACATGGAGTTTACAGTCTCTAAGAAAAAGAGGTATTAAACCAGAGGCTATTAGAAATTTCATATTAAATTTTGGTATGAGCATGAATGATATAACTGCACCAGATAATGCTTTATATAATGAAAATAGAAAACTGATTGAATCTGAAGCTAACAGGTATTTCTTTGTACAAGATCCTATTCAAATAAAAATTAAAAACTCGCCTAAAATTAAAATAGCTGAAGAATCGTTTCATCCGGATTTCCCTGAAAGAGGAAAAAGGAAAATACACGTGAATTTAAATAAAATTTTTGTTTCCAAAAATGATTTTGAAAAATTAAAAACCACGCAAGTAAGATTGATTGGATTATTCAATGTATTATTAGATAAAAACTCCAATTTTACTGGAAACGAAATAGAACAAGATATACCGAAAATTCAATGGGTATCGGACAAAAATATAAACGTAAAAGTAACCATGGTGGACGGAAGTATTATCAATGGTGTAGGAGAACTAGATATGAAAAGATTAAAAGTGGGTGAGATTGTTCAATTAACTAGAATGTTCTATGCAAGAGTTGATAAAAAAAATAAAAACTATATGCAACTTTTTTATACGCATAAATAATTAGCGTGAACCGAATTTTTGATAAAAAATTTCCCACTGTCTATAAGCAGAAGATAAATCCCTATCCATTTGTTGGTTCATCTGCCGAATTGCTTGTTCTCTGGTCGTAAACTCCCCTCTAGCAAAATCTTCCATTGCTTGTTGGAAACCTAACTCAACAGCTGATTGTCTACCTTCATGTTTAGCTACTAGATAATCTACGGCAGCATCAAAATAAAATGGGTCCACATACACATTCGTACCTGGAACTAAAGCGCCTTTTTTAGGATCTATCTCACCACCTGCGTTATAATAAACTGTCTCACCTGTATAAGTCAATACAACAGCAAGAGCTTCTTTTACTTCAGGTGATACGTCAGCTGAGCTATATCCAGAAAGTTCAACACTTCTTTCCACAATAAGTGTTGCTAAAGGGTGAGCTTGTTTGGCAAACATCACTGGCAGGGGCATTAATTCGTATGTATCATTATCATAAACCCAAACGTCATTTCTGTATGCTGCGCTTTGCACCGCATAGGATAAAACATCGGAATTGTGTATATCCAATTCCTGTTCTATAATACCAATACTTTCATCTAATGGTCGATCAGGTGTTTGCAATATCTGATCAACTCTACTCTGTTGTGAATAAATTCTGTCAACATAGTTTATAGCTTCATCAACTATGTCTTGACCCAGCTTTGCTCTAAATATACCCAATACTCTATCCACATCTCTGGGATCAAATGGGCCATATCTTATATCTTTCAATACGGAAAATACGTAAGCAAATTTTACGTCTCTCGGAACTTCCTTGTACATGAAAGCGCCTGGACCCAAAATTTCAAAATTTTCAAATGTTACGTCTTGTATGCAAATTGGGTTATCAAGTATCTCATCACATCTATTATCAGTGTTTTGAATTACTATATTTGTTCTACCATCGTAATCTAAATCAATCAGAAATAGTACACCATAAAATGTTTTGGCGAATAAAAGATCTCTGGGTTCATCGCTATCGCCTTTGTATATTTGGACAAAAGCACTATGTGGTGTTATATTTTGACCTGATTCGTCCTGTCCCTTTACAACTAGTTCATATTTCCTATCACCTTCTAAATCAACCACTTCAATCACAGAATATTTTTCAGGTAAACTTATCGATCTACTAGGTTTTTGTGGATATGTCTCCCCCCAAATACTATTCGAACCGAGATATACATGGACATTGGAATCACCAACCCCAACTTCAGCCCATCCTAACAATTCGTAATATTGTTCATAGGCAGTTCTTGTAGAAACGATCATGTCCTGAAGACCATCACCGTTTATATCTGCGATAGCGCCTTTAACCACTAAAATCCTCTGATGCGGCACGCCTGTTTCAAATTCAGGATCCTCAAGTTCTGATAATTGTGGGTACAGGGATAATAGAGTGCTTCTGTCTTCAATATAAATAGGTGGTTTTGGTGCATAATTTTGATAATATTCGGGTGATGGATTTGACCCACTGGCAGAAAACAATAATAATAGTGTTGCTATTAGGTTTTTTAGGCCTTTAAACATAACGTGTTCTAACAAAAATATAGTCTTCTATAAAGATTAAATTAACGAAAAAGCTAAGTTTTATAAATTTTCAATAGCTATGTTGATTAGCAAATATGTAGGAAATTGATCCAATTGGAGGTGAAATTGAATGACTAAATTTAATGTACCTAAAGAAATATCAGATAAAGCCATACAAGCTTTAGAAATCGCCAGAAATACTGGCAAAATTAGAAAGGGAACAAACGAAACTACTAAAACAGTAGAAAAAGGTGCAGCTAAACTAGTTTTATTGGCTGAAGACGTACAACCACAGGAAATAGTAATGCATATACCTGTTTTATGCGATGAGAAAAGGTCTGCTTATGTTTTTGTTCATTCCAAAGAGGAACTCGGAAGGGCCACAGGAATTGGCGTTCCGACAGCAGCCGCATGTATAGTTGAACCAGGAGAAGCAAAGGATCTCGTAAATGAAGTAATAGAAAAAGTAAGAGTTTTAAGAAAGAGTTGATTGAATGGCCGAAAACGAAGCTGTACCAGCAGAAGTGTTAGAATTACTTGGAAGAACAGGTGTAAGGGGTGTAATGCAGGTCAGGTGCAGGGTACTTGACGGTAGAGATAGAGGTAAAATACTAACGAGAAACGTTTTTGGACCTATCAGAGTTAAAGATATACTAATGCTTAGAGAAACAGAAATGGAAAACGCTGGCAGAATGGAGAGGAAATAAATGAGTAAATGCTCTTTTTGCGGGGAAAAATTAATCCTAGGAAAGGGTAAAATGCATGTTTTAAAATCAAATATTATTAAGTATTTCTGCGGTAGTAAATGTGAAAAAAATTGGCACATGGGCAGAGATCCTAAAAAAATTAAATGGACTAAAACTTTCAGAGAAGATAAATAAAGTGTTATAATTATTTTGTTTAAAAAATAAGAATTTCGTATATTTATATTATTATAACACGGGCTAGTAGATCAACGGTAGATCGCTTCCTCGGCATTATAACGAATTGGAAGAGGCTTGGGGTTCAAATCCCCACTGGTCCACCAAACATTTAAATTATCTGCTATTTGTCTCTAAAAATAATGTAAATTAAAAAAATGACATCTATAATGTTTTTATTTCTACATACATCCATGCGCCGAGCAGTTACAATAGGATAGGCGTTTTACGAATTTTCCTACCACAAGTAATAATAGCCCGAAGAAATACAACGGTAATACAGATGTGTATCTAGACCAACCACCGCTGAATTGCACTCCTACACCGCCTAAAACAAGAAATAAACCCAACGACATCAATAATAAAGCTATTAATAGATGCAAAAAACTGCACGTGCATTTTCCTTTTTTATCTTCAGATTTTTTTAACATATAGATATATTAGTTTAATATAAGATAAAATTATTCTCGAAACGGCTAAATTATAAAATCTAAATCTTTAAAAACATTAGGCTCAAATTAAATGTGAGATTAAATGGCTAAACAGGAACAAAAACAAGAAAATTTAAGAGGTATAGTCAGAATAGCGGGCACTGATATAAAGGGTGAAAAAAAATTATTTGTATCTTTGCAAAAAATAAAGGGCGTCAGTTCATTCATAGCTAATTTCGTATGTAGAATACATAATTTTGATAGAAGCAAAAAGATTGGATCTCTAACTATCGAAGAAACGAAACTAATAGAAGAAACTATAAATAATCCTATTAAATATGGGTTGCCCGTGTGGGCTGTCAACAGAAAATCTGATCCCGAAACAGGTGTCAATCATCATCTTATTGGATCTAATCTAGTATTCACACATAAACAAGATCTTAGAAAAATGATGGATTTAAGAAATTACAAGGGTGTTAGGCATGGTCTTGGCCTACCGGTAAGAGGACAAAGAACTAGAAGTTCATTCAGAAAAGGTAAAAGTGTCGGCGTAGTAAGAAAAAAACAGATGCCTGCTAAAACTAAAAAGTGATTAAATGAGAAAATTAAAAAATCAGTTAAGAAAACCGAGAAGACCTTGGGATAAAGAGAGAATAGAACAGGAAAAAAAGATATTAAAATCTTATGGACTTCGAAGAAAAAAGGAAATTTGGAAAACAGAATCCATTTTAAGAGCATTTAGAAGAAGAGCAAGAAATCTGGCGGCCAAAAAAAATGAAATGGAGGAAAAAAAATTGCTAGATAGATTACAAAAATTGGGTGTTTTCGAAAAAAGAGCTACACTCACTGACGTTCTTGGTTTAACGGCAGAAAATTTACTAGAAAGAAGATTGCAAACGATTGTGTTTAGAAAGGGTTTTGCTAATACATTAAAACACTCCAGACAACTGATAACACATGGCCATATTCTTATAAATGATAAGAAAATTATTTATCCTGGGTTTTTAGTTTCTAAAGAATTGGAAAGTAACATCTCAACAAAAATAACTATTCAAAAAGGAAAAGAGGCATTAGAGAGTGGCTGAAAAAAAACAACCCGTAAAGAAAGAGAGAGCAAAAAAATTTGAGATAAAAACTATCAAAGAAGGTGCTTGGGGAGTCGCTAATATTTATTCAACCGTAAATAATACTATCATTCATATCACAGACATCACCGGATCAGAAACAGTATCAAAATGTACAGGTGGTATGATAACTAACAAAGATAGAGATCAGGGTGGTCCGTTTCCAGCAATGCAAGCAGCAACTAGAGCTGCGCAAGAAGCGATTGAAAAGGGTATAATAGGAGTTAATATCAGGGTACGAGGAAAAGGCGGACATCATAAAAAGGCACCAGGTGCAGGAGCTCAACCATCAATTAGGGCACTCGCAAGAAGTGGATTAAGAATTGGACTAATTGAAGACGTAACACCAATACCAAGTGATGTTACAAAAAGACCTGGTGGTAGAAGAGGTAGAAGAGTTTAATTAAACCAAAAAGGTACTTAATAAGGTGATATGTTGAAAGTAAAAATATTTGAAAAAAACGATGAAAAAATGAAATTTATGGTTTCAGACTTATCCTTGGGTATGGCTGGCGAATTAAGAAGAATAATGACATCTGAAATTTCAACTATGGCAATAGAATGGGTCAATTTCATAAAAAATGATTCTCTACTCTGGGACGAAATTGTTGCTCATAGACTTGGGTTAATACCATTAACTTTCGATGTACAATTTTATTCATTGAAAAAGGAGTGTAAATGCAAAGACAAAGGTTGCGCACATTGTGAGGTTACTTTAGTTCTGAAAAAAAAAGGGCCTTGTATTGTTTATTCCGGGGATTTAAAATCAACTGATAAAAAGGTTAGACCTGTTTATGATAAGATACCTATTGTAGAATTAAATGAAGAACAAGAAATAGAATTAGAAGCAACTGCACAACTAGGCACAGGAAGAGAGCATGCAAAATGGCAGGCGTCCGTAGTCGGATACAAAACAGATGAAAAGAAAAAAGATTTCACATTCAACTTGGAAACGGCAAGTGGATTAAAACCAGAAGAAATTTTAACTAAATCTATAGAAACTCTAGAAAACAAATTAAATGAACTATCAAAAAGATTATCAGATTCGAAGTAACATTTTAAAGTCTAATACTCTTATTATTTCTCATGCGGGAGTTGCCAAGCCTGGTCAACGGCGCAGGACTGATTAACTCAGTGTGAGACTTAAGTTGACTATAGGATATCCTGTCCCTTAGTGGGTTCGCAGGTTCGAATCCTGCCTCCCGCATCAGACAACTATTTCTAATGAAACATTAGTTAATAAATATTGATTGCAGGGGTACCTGAGTTTGGTTAAAAGGGTAGGGTTCAGGACAACGGTGGAAGGCCCTATGGTTTAGTACCTTCGAGAGTTCGAATCTCTCCTCCTGCACAACTAGTCCTATGGAGTAAAACCATAAGAAAACCTTAAAAATACTAATAGATAGTTACTTGAATATAATAGCCGATATTATTGAATCAATTGTAGGCAATAACATGAATTTTGAGATCGTTTCCGTTATTGGTTTTTTAATTTTTCTAGTTTTAATTATATATAAGGATAGAAAAAATATTGAAATCAAATCATTACTTTTCATAAAAAGAAGTCAGAGTGGAAAAAAATTTATTTATGATTTCTCAAAAAAACATGAAAAAATATTAAGATTAATCGGAACAATAGCTGTCATAGTTGGTTTTATTGCATCTATATATGCCATATGGTTACTTTCAGAATCTACTATCAATTTATTTTTAAAATTATTTTACAAAAAAGAAGTCGCTATAAAACCATTCAAGTTAATATTGCCAACAGTAAGTGGTGTGAGACTTCCTGGTTTTATTCTCGGTGTTCCTTTTTGGTATTGGATAATAGGTGTTTTTGTTGTAATGTTTGCACATGAGCCGATGCATGCATTTCTTGCAAGAGTCGAAAAAGTTAGAATAAAATCGTTTGGTGTTCTATTATTATTAATATTACCTGGAGCTTTTGTAGAACCTGATGACAACCAATTGAAAAAATTATCTAGAATGAAAAAATTAAGAATATACGCTGCTGGAAGTTTTGGCAATTTTATCATTGGATCTTTGTTTATATTATTATTTCTAAGTTACAATTTTTCCTTAAATCAAATAATGAAACCCGAAGGTGTGGTATTTACAAAAACTGTTGATAAAAGTCCTGCACAAGAAGTGGGGTTAAATGGTGTGATAATAGAAGTCAACTCAAAGAGTATAAAAAGTATTTCAGATTTTGAAAATGTGATGAAAAATGTCAAACCTAATGATGTAATAACTATCAAAACGACATCTGGCGCTTTTGACATAAAAACATCCACAAATCCGGATGTACCAGAATTACCATTTATAGGGATAGAATATCCAAGAACATATCTTGTTTATAGCGGAATACTGAACGGCAAAGGACCTGTATCTATCAATGCAATGAATATAATATTCTGGTTTTTAGATTTATTCGGGTGGCTAATATTACTAAATTTAGGTATAGGTGTTTTTAATTTGCTACCAGCAAAACCCTTAGATGGTGGTTTAATGTTTGAAGAGGTAATTGGGATATTCTACAAGGGTGAAAATAAAGAAAAAATAGTGCAAATTGTCTCTGTTACCATTCTAATATTAATATTGATAAATCTTTTTGGAGAAAACATAATAAATTTATTCAAATTTGGTTAGTTGGAACTTCAATTTTTCTAAACTCAAAATTTCTTATAGGATAAATTTTCGATCCTTCTTTCATTACTTGTCTTTTCACAGAATCGTCTATAACTTTTGTTAAAAACAAATCAAGTTTATTGCTTTCAACTATTTTCTTTATATTATTTTTAACAAAGTCATTAATAGACTTTTCTGTTCCTCTTTTTACTTTTCTGTTAGTTACTAGAACTGATTTGACTATAATTTTTTTATCGTCTTTAGTTGTTAATTTCTGAACTGTATCTATTCTATCTATGCCATGTCTTATCATTCTTGATACATAATCACGTAAACATTCTAAACCAGAGAACTCTGTGTTTGCATTTTTATCTTTTATATTTATTATCCTGAAATTAACTTTAAAATAATATTTATTCATATCATTAGTCAAGTTTATTAACGGTGTTTCAACTTTTCTCCAAATAAGTTTTTTCTGATCATCTACTGGTGTTTGACCTAGAACTTTATTTGAAAATAATTCCGGTGCGACAATAGAATACCATTCTTTTCCTTTAATTTTTTTAGACATTAATATCACTTTTGTTGTACTAATAATTTGGCTAGTGCCGGATCATAAGACCAACTAGGATCAATGATTTTTCTTCTGGAATAATATTTACCCAGTCTTCTTACTTTAGATTCTAATAATTCTAAATTTCTTTTAGAAGTGTAGTCTTTTTTATTTTTTTCTAAGTGATACCGTAAAACAACAGCTCGTTTAAGCAAATTCAACAAATCTTCAGGGAATTTAGAATATAAGTTATTTTCTTTCATGATAGAACTTATGGTTTTACCTGTCATACTTCTAACAGATGGTATACCAAACTGGTCCCTTAGAATCAGACCGATTTTAGAAGATTGGTTGCCTTCTTTAGCTGTATTTAAAACTAGTTTCTCTACTTCATTTTTTTTATATCTAATCCATTTGGGAGGTGTTTTAATTGACGGTTTCTTGGATCCAGACTTTCCTCTTACTCTTGCGTGGATTCTTGCCATTTATTCACCCTTTATTTCTTCTAACAGCCAAACAATAACCAATGCTATGGTCGATAAAAAAGATATTAAGCTTCCATACATAGCCAAAATTGCTGATATACCCTTTGTCCCGAAAATATTTAAAGCGATACCTAAAGATAACATGAAAGCTCCACCCAAAAGCCCATAAATACAATAGGCCTCAATTTTGCTGTATTTGTCTTTTTCTTTCGATAAATTTAGCAAATCTCTAAACACGTTCATCTCCTTTATTACAAGAGTGTATCTTTATATTCTTTTTTATATACTTTTAAAAATTCTATTTATGAGATAATTTTAAGAATATAGCGGATATAAATTGGATATAAATTGGAGGTTAAGTTTTTTAATGTGTGATGTTCGAGAAGGCCGTTCATGTAATAATTTCAGTACATGTCCTGTTTTATTAGCGAATTTACAAAGGAATTATATGAATAGAACTTTAGACGCTATTTTTAAAACTTTATACAATATAGAAAAACATCTTGAAACAACAAATGGGCTTGCTAAAACAAAGAAAGAGGAAAGGAACTCTTGAAATAGATATTAGTTTATTATATCAATTCTTTATTAGTGCGATAAATGGTAACTGTAGTTTTGATACCTGCATATAACGAAGAAGCAACAATAAGGGATATTATAATAAGACTTAAAAAAATAGATTATTTAGTTCCACTAGTAATAGATGATTATTCGTCTGATAAAACTGTAGAAATATCCAAAAAAGAAGGTAGTATCGTAATAAAGCATAAAAAAAACAAAGGGAAGGGTGAGGCATTAATAACAGGTTTCAACTTTATTTTAAAAAAACTTAAAAAAGCAGAATATGTAGCTATTTTGGATGCTGATTTGCAATATATGCCTGAAGATATCCCTAAACTAATAAAACCTCTAAAAAATAAAAATGCCGATTATGTAACGGGTTATAGAAACTGGATGAAAATACCTTTTAGACACACTCTTGGTAATTTCATATGGAGAACTTGTTTTAATCTGCTTTTTGGAACAAATTTCAAAGACACCAACTGCGGATTTATAGCAATGAATAGAAACTCCATGAAAATTCTAATAAAAGGGGGTTATGGTGGTTACATAATAGAAAATGTAATGTTAGTAGAAGCCTTAAATAATAATTTAAAAATAAAACAAATACCCGTTGATGTATATTACTACGAAAAAAGGGATATCATCACAGGTTCTAGGTATGTTCTAGGAAATTTGATTTTTATTATAGAATCTGGTATAAGACATAGATTTGGAATAGAATTAAAATTATATGAAAAAATCGAGAAAACAAAACTGATTTTCACTAAAGGTAACTGAATAAAAAATAGCTATAGCTCGCCTAGAACCTCTTCTATTGAGTTTTTTCTAACAACCGTTGGATGAAAGAAAAACATAGAACGAGAATTATGCTTGCCTACCACATAAATTTAGGTTTGCCGAACAAAATTTGAGATAATACAGCAACACCTAGCTCGACAAACATGCCACTTCCCCCCTCATCGCTCAACAAAATCATCACATCACAACTTTTGACGCCATTTATATCTTCAATCGAATAATTACTAGAAGTTTTATGGTTTTTTTCGTATGGTTTAATTGGCTCATGCGAAGTCCAATCCACAGAAATTTTATGACCTATTTTGATCAATTTTTCGTATAGCTTTCGAACTATATCCTTTTTTTCAAATCTCGCAGCAACATAAATTTTCATAATATAGTTTATATTGGACAAAATATAAGATTAAAGAAGTTTACTGTAGATATTTAGTTAAATGGGACTGTAGCTCAGACTGGGAGAGCACATACATAAAGTAGCTCAAACGGCTGAAGCCCGTGGTGTCGCTGGAAGATAACGAGTGTATCTCTTATCTGGCGAATTCAAATCCGGCCAGTCCCATTATTTTAATCTTTCATGTTTTTTTATTGATGATAAACCAACACGATTTAAGAATTTGTATGAACGAAATGATAATATATTATATATTTATTAACCAATATATTCAGGTGATATTATCAAATTAAACATAGTTCCTCTGGGCAATATTGATCAAGTATTGTTAGATAATATCAAAAGAGAGTTAAGAAAAAAATTCAAATGGTCTGTTGATATCACAAATCCCTTAGAAATACCGCAGAATATTTTTAACAAATTTAGGAACCAATATGAATCATCGCTTACCTTAGAATTTTTAACAAAACAATTTCCAGATGATCATGTAGTAGCTATAACTAATTCTGATTTATATACTACGGGATTAAATTTCATTTTTGGACAGGCAAAAATAGGAAAGGCTATGATAGTGTCAACTCACAGATTGGCTCCGACATTCTACAAAGACCGAGGCAATGAAAAATTACATCAAGATAGAGTATTAAAGGAATGTGTGCACGAAATAGGTCATATGTTTGGACTGCAGCACTGCAAAGAAAGAGGTTGTATAATGTCACCTTCTGGAACAATTAAAGATATAGATAACAAATCAATAGAATTCTGTCATATGTGCGAACTTCAATTAAAATAAAGACCTTGAATCCATATCATATGGTCTTATAATAATACTTAAATATTTTAATTATTAGTTGATTGCTTATGTTAGAAGGAGAGTTAATTGAAAACAGAGTAAACATAAATGACAAAGAAGGACTGGATTTATATGATGAAAATGGGTATGGTAAGCCATTAGAAAATGAATTGGAATTGGCTCTTGTAGAAGCAGTTTTTTTGTTGAAAAAAGACAAACTAAAAGTTTTCAGCACAAAAAATAATAAAAGAAATTTTTGGAAATATGATGACTTCTATAGATATGCTTCTGAAAAAGAACCTGAGTTCCATCAAAAATTTGTTGTGTATTCAGATTTGAGAGAAAGGGGTTATTTAGTTAAAACTGGTTTTAAATTCGGTGCCCATTTTCGTGTATATGAAAGAGGTGTTAAATTAAAAAGGGGGCCAAAAGCACCGCATGAACACACAAAATTTGTAGTTCATTCTATTAAAGAAGAGGATAGATTCTCTTATCCAGAATTGTCTCGAGCTGCTAGATTAGCACAAAATATAAGAGCGAAAATGGTATGGGCTGTTGTGGATTCTGAAAATGATGTAACATACTATACAATAAATAGATTCACACCATAAAGATTTTAATAAAATAACTTGTATCTTAAAACTGCTCCTATACCGCCAAAACTGGTAAATTGCTGTCCTATTTCGTGTGATATAGATATAATAAAAACTTCTCCATTTTTGTTTTCAACATTCCTAGCTATATTATCTATTTTTTGGTCGCGTATTTTTTCTTCTGATACAAGCAGAAACAGGATTGCGCCAGAAACTTCTGCTTGTTCTATTTCGTCCATCTTGTAAACTACAAGACCATCATCTTTTTTTAAATGTAAGAAAAATTCTTCAATTAATTTAGTTTCTTTAATTACTTCACTATCTTTAATTATTTTCTCTAGCATACCTCTTTTTAAAATCTCTATCACTCCAGATTTTGTAGCAGATGAAGTAGAGTCTATTTTTATTTTTTTATACAGAGATTCGTCTCTATCTTTAATTATGTTTGAAACGTGTTCTTTGACAAACCCGGGACCTGCAATTATAATATTCTGTACGTTTTCTGATAATTTCTCAATTTCGGTTGCTATTTTTTTATAATATTCTATCAATCTATCTTCTTCCTGTATGGAATGTGGATTAGAAAATTCCGATATAATATCTGCTGTGCCTTTTTTCAACATAGCGATAGTAATTTGATCGTAATCCATAACTGCGATGAGTATATTGGGAACTTTAGTTTCGGCTTTTTTAAGTTTTTGAAACTGATATCTACTCCATTGTTTTTTGGTTATAGACAAGATGCTTCCTGGTTTAACTTCAATTGTATGATATGAACTAAGTTCTGTTTCGTCTGGACCTTCTACTATTTTGCCCGATAATCTCAATTGAAAAAGATGCTTCTGAAACTCTATCTTCTCCAGTTGTATCTGTAATATCATTGGTTTTTTTCCTATTTTTTGCCTTTCTCCATCTCTCAGTAAGAATAAACTTCTCATGGTTTTGGCTCTAATAAGATCTCCTGCTTCCACAACAGTTTTAAGATACCACAAATCGTCTTCGGTGTCAATTTGAAGTTTGACTATACCTTTTTTCAATGCTGTTTTCAAAATTCTCATTTATGCCAGTAAAAAATACATGTATGTGAGTATAAGTAAAACATATTAGTTTGAAAATCAAATGAATTAAAAGTATGAGAAAAGGACAAGCAAAAATAGATGAATTTATTTGGGTTGTTACTATAGGAATGGTTGTCATAGCTGTTTTATTATTCACACTAGGATCTAAACCCGGATCAGAAGGCAACACTACTGAAAATATAACGGAGATTATGGGTGAGTTTAGAGTCGGTGCCGTAAACAAGGACATTCCAAGAAACATAAGAATTGGTGATTTTTCTGTTAGTTTCACATTAGGTTCTAATACAATAAAGGAAGACTCCGATATCGAAATTAGGAAAGGTTTATTCGAGACAAAAGATTTCAAAATGAGCGGTAGGATAGATGACGATTTAGACCTGGTAACCGGTGGTTTTCTAGTAATAGAAATATTGGATTATAGCGATGCTGGCAATCTAATTGTAAAAATAAATGATAGAGAAGTTTATAATCAGATAACAAATCCTGGAGAAATTAACATACCGCTAGAGAAATCAGATCTTAAAAGTTATAATGTTATTGAGCTATCAGCTTCAAGCCCGGGCTGGAAATTTTGGTCAACTAGCATTTACAAAATTGATAAAATTAAATTCGGGGTTAATCTATACGGTAGATCAGAAAAAACCACCCAATTCCAACTGGATGAATATGAATTAAGAACGTTTAGTGGTGGTGATGTTGTATTTGATGTCGTAAACAAAGAGGGAGAAGGCGACTTGATAATAAAAATAAATGATAAATTAGTATTCAAAGGAAACCCATCTAGAAATTTCAAAAAATCTTTCGATATATTTGATGTGGGTCTATCTAATGGAGCAAACGAAATAACATTCTCGACAGAAACAGGAACTGTTTATGAATTAGACGATACTGAAATAGTGATATTCCATCAAGAGACGGCAAGAAAGAAAAGGTCATTTACTTTTAGTATAACAGAATCTGATTTAAACAGACTGAAAGGAAACAAAAAAGGCGTTATGGAATTCTTCATCGTAGATTCAAACTTCTTAGGATCATTAAAACTAAGTATAACCGATGCTAATGGAAATGAACATCCTGTAGGCATATTAAGCTCTTTTAGAGAAAATGAACTCATAAAAATGAGTTACGATGATAGTGATGTAACAGTTGGAACTAACATCATAAATTTTGAAACGTTAGATGACGGCAGTTTCACCCTAAGTAATTTAGAAGTTAAAAAATAATTATTGTCCTAACCAAATCAAATTAATAAAATCTCTCATTCCTGGCACGAATCCTAGAAGTCCTATTGCGAATTTTATAAAGTTCTTAAATTCTTCTTCCTCTTTACTCCTATCTATCATATGCAAAACTACAGCCACGACAATCAATTTTAAAATCACAAAAGAAAGGCCTGTCCCTGTGACATTTATAATATATCTCGGCAATACATGCAACTCGCGATAATTAAAGTAATCTATAGCGACAAACGTCACGATAGAATCAAAGCCGTGTACACCTAGCAGAATTTTATTTTCTTTAGACCATTTAATAACAATCAAAAATATCAGAATTGGTAGATACCAAAGTGAAACATATAACAGCCCTTTTAAATTACTTAGTCTTACTAAAGCGAAGGTTGGTAAAAGTAAAACAACTCCAAATATTATCATAACTCTATAATAAGGTATTCTGGTCTTTTTTTCGATTAAGAGCGATATCCCCAGGGTAATTAGTATCACGGAAAGAAACAACAACCATATACCTGGTGTCATAAATAAAAATCCTTTCAAAAACCCTGCGTCTTCCAAAACTCTTATGTTGATTCCTAATAGAACAAATGGGAGTATGGCAAGAACAAAGTTTTTATTAATTTTAAGTTTAAGTTTCTGAAACAATTTGAATGTCAAATAAGATAAAAATACGAACAACAAAGCATATGTGGCTGTGTTTATGATATTGTAGCCCTCTTTTGTGACTAACGATTTAATATAATATCTATAAACAAAATCTGTGATATTCATAGGAAAAATATTACTCTTAGAAAATTAAATACTAAATGTGAGAATTTGATATCGAATGTAATATTATCAATGTCGATAATTTCGGGGTTTATGTCTGTTTTATTGTTTATAATAGGACTATTCTTTGAGAAAGATAATAAAAAATCATCGAATGTGTTGTTGTTTGCGTGCCTGTTTCTCTTATCTTCTTTTTCTGCAATAGAATATGCTTTGTGGACAGAAGGCATCAATATTTTTGATCTAATATTTTTACCTATCATACCATTCATTTTTTATTTTATTGTTTGGATAGTCTTCATTATTTGGATATTCGAATCAAGAAAACAAAGAAAATACTGGATAATAATTTTAGTGATTCTGCTTATGATTATATTAATAGCAATCAATTGCATGAACTGTTTACCAGAATTACTAAAACAAGGATAAACTTAATAAGTTGTTCGCCTAGAATAATTTAATATGAAGACCAGATCTTTCACATTATTTTTATTGGCTATAATTGTTGTTATAGCAGGATGTGTCGGTCAAGGTGGAGGTGGCGGAGGAGCTGGAACATGTGGTAGTAATCCTGGCGGCGCTAATGAAGTTCATGTAACTGAATTTTCTCCTAGTTTTAACGAATTCGAAACGGGAGAAGAAATGGACTTAGTATTTTCTATTAAAAACAGCGGTAGTTTACAAGCAACAGGTGTAAATTATTATTTATTTGGATTAAGTAGACCTGAATGGACTATATTGCCTAGCGTAGGTCCTATAGTAGGGTCTAACTTAGAGCCACCCGATCCAAGTTCTAATATAGGTGGCGATGAAGAAAGTGTTGAATGGCAAATAACGCATACTACTCCAAGAGGCGTTGTAGTTCCGTACACAATGGAAGCAAGAACGTATTTCAGTTATACTACAACATCTGAAAATAATATTAAAATTGCAACAGATAATTATATAAAATCATTACCAAAAGAACAACAAAATGGATTTAAGAATGGTCTTGGTATAACAACGTCTATTCCTAGTAGAGGTCCTTTAACTGTATCTGTTCAGTCTGACAAAAAGATATTCAAAACAGTTCCTGTATCTATTGATATAGACATTACAATCGAAGATAGGGGTGGTGGTACAGTAAGTGATGCTCTACCACCCGCAGGAAAACCTAATGTAATACCAATAGTCTCAGTATCTAGCCCAGGTAGAGCCATAACATGTACTAGTTCACTTACTAGTGTGAAGCTTATTGGCGGGAAAAAAGTCCTTCATTGTGATTTACCTGTTTCTGGTTTATCTAATATTGGATGGGAAAGTATACCAGTAAGCATTGGAATGAATTACATATATTATGTTGGTCAATGTACAACTGTAAATGTTATTCCTCCAACATAATTTTTATTGGGCCTGAGGAGAATTGAACTCCTTTCTTTACCGTGTGAGGGTAATGTCCTAACCGTTAGACTACAAGCCCTTAAACTCTCTCAAATTCTTTTGAGTAGATGAAGTCATTTTATTATGTTTCTGCCGAAAATTTTCATACAGGGAATTATCAAAAACTGGCTCGCCATAAACTCCATCATAGCCTGGAATATATTTTATTTTTCCTTCTCTAACATTCACAATAGCATCTGCAATTTGTGGTTTTGTAACTTTAACCAAATCTTCTTTTGAGGTTTCTAATAAAATTTTTAATTCATTGCCAAAAGTGTTTATTAATTTATTTTGTTCTTCCATTACTTTTTTAGAGTATAACTGCTTAGTACCAGTAACAAAAGAGATTATTTCATACAAAGGAAGTAAAGTTTTGAATGGTATAGCATCTCTAGGAACAAAGCCCTCAGGTCTATCAGCCAATTCTTCTACTCTTTGCATAACACCTATTGTAAGTTTTCTTTTGCATCTAGGACATATATTATTTAATTCCATTGCGTCTTTTGGGTGGAAACTAGTTTGACAGTTTCTATGACCAGTAAAATGATATTTACCATATGACGGATCTGTTTCTATCGTGTACAAAAACTTGTTTTTATCTTTTTCAATTATCGTGTCATGAATTTCATTGTAACTCACTGCATCTAAATCAAAAATATTAGCCTCCCTGCCTAATCTCCACGGATTAGGGCTATGAGAATCAGAGCTCGATAATAATGTAAACCTGTCTAACGAACTTACCCTCCAATTCATCGAAGGGTCGCTTGACAATCCCGTCTCTATAGCATGTATGTGCTTTATTTGATCGCCATAACATTCATCAACTGAATCTAATCCTGACTTCGATCCAAAACAACCAAAAAAAGGTGTCCAAGCGTGGGATGGATATATGAAAATATTTTTATCTATGTCAACTAATTGCTCAACAATTTCTTCAGGTGTAACGTTAACTATAGGCCTCCCATCTGCTTTTAGATCTCCATATTTAGATAGAATATCATTCATTTGCTCAACAATATCAAAACCAGAACAGTGTATGACGTGGTGTATCTTTTTTATTTTGCCATTATGCTCAAAAAATGTTGATATTTCTCCAGTTAAAAGAAAAAAAACTTCGCTATAAGTAAAAATTCCGGAATCATTTATAGGTTGTAATTTTTCTTTTAGTTCTTTCAGCCATAAAGGATGCGTGAAATCACCTGTACCCAATAGATTTAGTCCTTTAATTTTTGCTCCTTTAGACAAGTGCTCTATATCCATATCTTTGCTTGTCGCTCTAGAATATTTCGAATGCAATTGAAAATCTGCAATAATTTTCATGGAAATCACAATTTTAATTCATTCAATGATTTTATTATGGTGTGATGTATGAATTTATCATATCTATCTGTTCTATCAATAAGAATGGTTTTAAAACCTATTTTCTCTGCCGGAATGATATCATTAGAATAACTATCACCAATAAAACATATTTCATTCGGTCGGGCTTCAGTTTCTTTCAATATTAATTCAAAGAATTTCAGATTTGGTTTCGCTAATTCAACATCACAAGACAAAATAACTTTATCAAAAAATTTCATTATTCCTAAATTTTTTATAAATTCATTTGAATATTCTACACTTGTATTTGATAATAAAACAAGATTGTATTTTTTTGACAACTTTTCTAGATTACTTATAACATCATCAAATAACTTATTAACTTTTGTGGCTTCTTTCCATAGTGTGATAATTTCTAAAATATCCACATTCAAATTCTTATCCTTTATTATTTTTTTTAAAAATAATTCCCTATTTAATTTTGTCGGAAACCATTCTTTGTCGCAAAATTTCCAAAAGGAATTTACGTCAACAAAATTCAATTTTTTGCATAGCTTATTCATTGTCTCTTTTTCATTTCCCGCCACCAATGTTTCCCAAAAATCGAAAACAATCACTTTCAAACTCATAGATTTATTATGAAAATTAAGAAATTAAACGTCTCTTATTCCTTCAGGTGTAACTTTGAATACACATTCTCCTACTGGCAAATCTGGCGCGTCCATCATTTTAGCTATTTTCTTATCTCCAGATGATTTTCTTAAATATAATCTGTATGTAGCTTGATGAGCCAATACGTGTCCTCCCACAGGAGTTGTAGGATCACCAAATAAAATAGCTGGATTTGCCAATACTTGATTTGTGACATAAATAGCGAGATTATAAGTATCTGCTAGTTTTTGCAGTGTATGAAGATGCCTATTCAGTTTTTGCTGTCTAGGGGCTAATTCTCCCCTACCAGTGTAATCAGACCTGAAATGAGAAGTTAAAGAATCAACAATTATCAGTTTTATATTATTGTTTTCGATCATTTCTCCTGCCTTTTCTACCAAAAATACCTGATGATCACTTGTATACGCTCTAGCAACAAATATGTTTTTCAATACTTTTTCTGGGTCCGAACCTGTTGCTTGAGCTATTTGCATAACTCTTTGCGGTCTAAATGTGTTCTCACTATCTATCCATAAACAATTGCCATTCAAGCCACCTTTATCAATAGGTGATTGTACATTAACAGATAATTGGAACCCTATCTGAGTCTTCCCAGAACCAAATTGTGCAAATGCTTCTGTTATAGCTTGCGTTTGTATCCCTCCACCAAGCAGATCATCTAATGCCTTACTACTTGTAGTTATTCTGCTTGCCTTCTGTTGTTGCTTCCAGACTTTATCAGCAGAAACAAAACCCATTTCTAGTAACTGCCTAGCACTTGTGATTATTTTGGTGGCGGTTGCGTGAGTTATTTCTAAAATAGTCATTAATTCCCCTGGAGCTGATACAGCAACTGTCATTGGATCCGTAATACCAACTTCTGTCAGTTTTTCTGCTAATTTTGGGCCTATGCCAGCTATATCTTCCAATTTAACCTTTTTCTCAACCATTATAACCACTTTAAACTTTCAATTTTATCTATAAGTTTTTTACTCTCCTCTTCAAAATCAATTGTTTCCACGTCATTTACTGCCATTTCTAAGGTATCAAAGATTTTATTTTTCCTGATTTTCCCTTTAAAAATGAATTCTTCACCCAAAACACTGTTTTTTATTAAATCTGTAATTTCTTTCTGGGGTAACTTTATCAAAGATAAAGGGTCCAGATTAGAAATTAATTTTGCTGTGTCTCTGAAAAAAACTCCTCTTATTGAAGATGTTCCGTCATCTAATACTCCTGTAATTATAATGTTTGGATCAGGGACGACTATGCCATGTTCTTGGCAAAAGTACTCGCTTTCTCTATCTTCAACTTTAATTTTGCATTTTGGGCATGTTAAAAATAATGGGTTTGTATTGAAAATATCAACTATTGTACCTTTTATTTCATAAAATCCGTCTTTAGCTTCTTTTATTAGTATTCTGTTATATGTTTTTTTGCTTGTTTTAAATGGGATACTCTTGTCATCTTCTATTTTATCAATAGATGAAAATTTGAACAGAACTAGCTCTACACCTCCATATATGTTATCTCGCGAATTCACGTTTTTTATTTCTATTACATCTCCAATATTTATTACACTATTTACCATCTCAACTTGTTTGTCCCATAGCGGGATTCTAACTTCTCCTGTTCCGTCAGAAACTATTAAATTAGAAACTCTACCAATGCTACCATCCTTTTTATTAAATTCTTTCACAGGAGTCATGTCTAAAATCCTAACTTTTAAATTGAGGTTTCTCATTCCGCTTGTTACATCTTTTATTTTTATATTTCTATCTTGTGTTTTCAAAATATCTATGCCAAAATCACGTGCAACTAAATGTGCGGCCCCATCAGCAGAAACTAAGCCTGAAAATTCATCTTGTTTTTCTTTTATTTTATCCATTAGTTTCTCTTTTGATAAAGACGTTTTTTTCTCTAGTTCAAATAATATTTCTTGTAAATTAAACACAAAACCACTGATAGAATTACGAAACGAAAGCTGAAATATTTGAATTAATGTTTAGGATGTGATTTTTCTTCTAGCCATTTTTACGTCTTCATCAATGATAGTCTTTCTGCCAGCATGTCTAGCCAACGTAGCCGCCTCTGCAGATAATTTACCAACGTAGTCCGTTAATCTATTAGAAAACTCCTTTACAGCTCCCTTTGAAACTCTTTTAGCACCTAACTTTCTTAGTAATCTTTCTAAAGGTGCTAATGGCAAATTTTTTTTGTCTTTAGTCATTTTATCACTCATTTATTAATTTCGAGTAATGTGTACTTAAATTTTTCTTTATTCTATAGTACATAATTTCATATCCAATGGAAGGTATTATATCTGTTTCGATCAAAGAAATTATAATGAAAATAGCTTTATTTTTCGATATATTTGCCGAGAAGGGTGGGTCTGAAAGAGTTGCAATAGATATAGCAAAAAAAATGAATGCAGACATTTATACGACATACGTTGACTGGAAAAATTCTGATGAGGATTTAAGGAAGTTGAAGATAAAGGAAATTGGGCTGTTTTTCAAAAATTCTAAATTATTAACTTACAGCGAAATTGCATTCAGGTTTTCCAAACTAAAGACTAGCAAATATGATATATACTTATTCACAAGACTTTATTGTGCATCTGCTTCAAAAAATCATTCGCCCAATATTTGGATTTGTAACTCCCCAAATAGAGGTTTATATGACCTTCACGAAACAGTTTACAATAGATTAAATTTTTGGCAAAAACCGTTATTCAAATTATGGTGTTTTATTTACTGTTTTTTTGATAAAAGTTGGACAAAGAATTTTAATAAAGTTCTCGCTAACTCGAGAAACACTCAAAAAAGGCTAAAAAAATATTATAATATCAATAGCAAAGTTTTGTACCATCCTGTTGATACAAAAAAATTTAGATGTAAAAAGTATGGAGACTATTATTTTACTATTAATAGATTTACAAAAGAAAAAAGAGTTGATTTAATAGTAAAGGCATTTAAAAAAATGCCAGATAAAAAACTGGTTATAGCGGGAGATGGTCCGGAAAAAAATAATTTAGTAAATTTATCGGAAAATTCAAAAAATATCTTTTTCATCGGAAATGTAAATTTAAGTAAAAAAATAGATCTGTACGCAAATTGTTTAGCTACAATTTACATGCCTGTTGATGAAGATTACGGCATAGTACCTATAGAATCTATGGCTTCTGGTAAACCATGTATCGCAGTAAATGAAGGCGGATGTAAAGAAACAATAATAGATAAAAAATCTGGGTTTTTAATTAAGGCTAATGAGAATGAGATAATTAAAATCGTAAGTAGTCTAAAATTAGAAAATATTAAAAAGATGAAAGAAGATTGCATAAAACAAGCGAAAAAATTTGATATAAATATATTCATATTAAATTTGAAAAATGAGATCAAAGAATTAGTCAATGTGAAAAAATGAGATCGGAAAAAAAATTAAAGAAGGCGCCTTATGTAGAAAAAACTTACAACATAATACAAAAAGAATTAACAGGCCATGTTTTAGATCTGGGATGTGCTGATGGCATTTTCTCTCATAAACATAAAAACGTTGTTGGCTTGGATATACTTGAAAGTAGATATGTAAATTTTTATAAATTACACGACGGCAATTTTCTAATACCGTTAATCAGGGGTGATATGCATAAACTTCCATTCAAAAAATCAAGTTTTGATTGTGTATTAATTAATCACACTTTAGAACATACATACAAACCAGACATGGTGATAATAGAAGTTAAAAGAGTTTTAAAAACAAATGGTAAGATTATAATAGGCGTACCAAATTCATATTCGACTCAAACGAGAACTATAAGATGGGTTCTTGGAACCGATTTTTACGCATATGTAAAAGAACACAAGAGTAATTTTAGTTTTTTATCATTAGAAAAAAAATTAATTAAGAACGGGTTTAATAAAATCAAAAAATACAAGACATCGTTTCACATTCATTTAATAGGTAAGATATTTGAATTACCATACCTAAGAAAACTAGTTCAAGAATTAGCAGAAAAAAACGAAAGTCTGTCACAAGATATCATTCTTGTTGGATTTAAAAATAAATGATAAAAATGGAATTACCAAAAGTATCAATAGTTATCACTACTTATAATGAAGAAAAGGATGTTGGTAGACTTTTGAATTCAATAATAAAAATAAATTATCCCAAAAACAAATTGGAAACTATAGTTGTAGACGATGGCTCAACTGATAAAACATCGGAAATAGTTGAGAAATTTCCAGTGAAATTTATAATGGGTCCACATGAAGGCATGGGTAATGCAAGAAATTTAGGGTGGAAAGGTTCAAATGGAGATTTAGTTGTTTTTATTGATTCTGATATGATATTACATAAAAATTATATAAAAGAAATAGTCAATAAATTTCTGGAAAATGAAAATGTTGCTGGCGTCGAAGGAAACGAAAAACTATACAATAAAAACAAATTCATAGCTCAAATGCTGCATCTGAGACACGAATTGGGTTGGTCACAATCAAAACAAAGAATTCCCAGAGCTATCAAAAAAAATGTTTTAAAAAAACTTAATGGCGTTGATCCAGAATATGGATACTATATAGATTGGGAATTATTTCATAGAATGCATAAATCTGGATATAAAATACAATACGCGCCTAAAGCAATTTTATGGCATAAACAAATAGAAGAGGTAAAAGAATTAGTTGGTCAAAGTAGATGGATGGGAAGATCACTCGTTTTTTCATTAAGAAAACATAAATTTGAAGGTATAAAGAGAATAGGATTTGTATTTTTATTGGCTTTTTTTCCAATATACATATTATTTCTATTTTTGAATAAACCATTTAACATGGTAGGATTACTTGGAATTTTAACTTTTTTTATTGTCGAGTTTAAGCGAACAATAAAAATGTTTTTTATTACAAAAAATATTAAGTCTTTTATTACACCATTTTTTGATGTAATATCAATGACATTTGTTGTTTACGGTATTATTGATAAAATCATTAATTTAAATATAAAAAACAAGACGGGTAGAATTTAATTTTATAATGTTAAGACTTTTATTTTAAATAATCTAAAAAGGTTTATGAGTTTATCAATTTTGGATATAGGAAAAGATTTTTTATCCTCAAGTATGCAGTCATTTTTTGCTAAATTGTATTGGAACATGAAAAATTATTTGAAATACAGAACTGTTGATATGTTCAAAGCAGTTGAAATAGAAACTATATCCGTATGTAATAGAAGATGTGTTTATTGCCCAGTTAGATACTATAAAAGAGAATCTAAATTAATGAATGAGAAACTTTTCAAAAAAATAATAGATGATTTATCTAAAATAAATTTTTCTGGAAGAATTAGCCCGCATTTTTATGGTGAGCCTTTATTAGATAAGAGATTACCAAGACTTATGAAGTATGTCAAGAGAAAACTACCAAAATGTAAAATAGTCATATTTACAAACGGAGACTTTTTAAATAAAGAAACCTTTCACAATCTAATAAACAGCGGTGTGGATAAATTTTTGATAACCCAGCATGGAGAAAAAATGTCTGTTAATATGAATAACCTGTTCAAAGAACTTAATCGGTCGCAGAAAAGGAAATATATACATTACCGTGTTTACACCATGGAAAATACAAATTTGTCCAACAGAGGCGGGTTAGTTGATCCTGATAATATGATAAAAATGAAATTTTGTCCATTGCCTTCTGATATAGCGGTAATTGATTATAATGGTCACGTAATATTATGTTGTAACGATTATTTTTCACAGCATGTATTTGGGGATGCAAACAAAGAAAACTTAATATATATCTGGAACAAGCCAATTTGGAAAAAGGTTAGACATGATTTAATGACAGGAAAGTTTGATTGGGAAATATGCAAAATATGTGTTGGCTTGAAACCAGCACCAACTAACCCCCCGAATTATGTTGCACCTGCAGATAAAGAATTTTTACAAAGTATTCAGAGTATAAAATAAGTTATGATCTCGATAAAACATCTTTAGGAATTAGTGTTGTATTAGAATAATCTATTTCATAAAGTATAGTTCCATCGCAACCTCCGCGAAGTTTGCATTGAGATAAATCCGGTCCGTTTTCATAGATCTTTTTAAAATGTTCTGGATTTTTCTCGAGGAAATCAACGAAACTTATTGGATATCTTTCTGTTAATTTTTCGTCATTCCAGCCTATACTAAATTTTTGTATGAAAACGTGCGTAGATCCTTGCATTTTAAGAACTGATAATGCTAATGTGAGATTTTGACTCAATGTTACGTCTCCGCCGCCTCCACCAACCTCTCTTTGGCAATTATATGCAGTAGCACCCGCCCATATAACAACACCTAGTCTAGAATTCTTGGGCGTGTTTTCTCTAATCCATTGACAAGCTTCAAAGAAGGCAGGAGAAAATTCTTTTACTCTCTCCATTGTTTTTAGTTTATCTATATAGTTGTAATAACCAAAAACAAGAACAGTAATGAATATTACTAATGCTAAGTGTTTGTAATGATTCTTGACGAATACGTATATTTTTTCCCAATAATTTGCAGAAATTAAAGCAATCAAAGGAACTAGTGGCAACAAAAATCTTGACGTGTCTTCTGCTCTACCAGGAAATGCGAAATAAGCTACTGGCAAAAATGATGCTACTGAAATTAACAATAGTATGTCTTGCTTACTTTTTCTCGAAAAAAGTAGGAATAATCCTAAAATAAATGAAAGGGGTACAAATATCAAATATCCGTAAGAAAAACTAAAATAGTTCATTATACCCATTCTAAAAGCACTGCCTTCTACGCCCACCTCTTCTGTTCTGCCTTCATATTTGTTTTTCTCTTCATAACTAGATTTTTTATAGCAAGTAGAATCGCTTATTAAAGGTAAAGGCGCGCAAATTGTTTTGTAGTGAACAAAATTTCTAAGAACAAAGGATCCTGATATTATGATAAAAATAAGAAATACTGGCAAAAATTCTTTCAAAACAATTTCCGTTTTTTTCTTTTCTTTTAGTCTAAATAAAAACATAGAGCCCAATAACAAAGGTATTGCGACATAAGCTGGGGTTTTAGTCAAAAAAGATAGTCCGGAAAACACTCCTCCTAATATAAAATATTTTGATTTTTCGGAAATAAGACCAAGTATGAGGCACATGCTAGCAAGAGAAAAATATAGTACAAAGGTTGTATCTTTATATGCGAGCAAAGAATACGTAACCATGGACGGAACTGATATTGCTATTATACAGGCAATTACTCCTATCTCTTTATTAAAAATCCTTTTGCCTAATATATATGTTGACAGGCCAACAAGTATTACTCCTATAAAGGGAGGTAGTACTTTTATTATAAACTCATGAAAACCGAAAACAGAGAAAAACCCTCCTAGAAGCAGATGCCAAAATGGGTTATCAAAAAAACCATTTTTTGAATCTTCTGAACCTAAAATAGGATTCCAAACAGGATATTCTTTATTATCTCCCATATATTTTGCTAGTATAGAATGATATCCTTCATCACCAAATGCCAGACCTCTGGAAGTCATGACTTTGAATTCTAAAAATGAGAATACAGATAATATAAGAAGTATGAACAAAATCTCTGGTTTTGGTATTTCTATAGATATTTCCTTATCTTTAGCCATTTTTATCCTTTATCTTATATGTATTTTAAGAAATATCTTAAAATAGAATAGTTTAAGATTTATAAAAGTATTCCATTTATAAAATATAACAGTGTTAATTATAATGTGATATTATGAAAATAATGCTACTAAATTCACCTTATAGAGTTAAAATAAGCAAGGACAGCAGATGGCCCGAGTTTACTAAATCTGGCACGTTATATTATCCTTTTTGGCTAAGTTACGCAACGGGTGTGCTTATGGAATTTAGCAACCACAAACCTTTACTAGTAGATGCCGTAGCTAAAGAAATGGATCAAAAAGAAACCTTAAAGACGATCGAGAAATTTGATCCAGAAATGATAGTTGTTGAAACATCTACACCTACAATACACAGCGACGTAAACTTTATTGACAAGATAAAGGAAATCAAAGAGAGTAAAATTGTTTTAGCGGGTAAACATGTAAGTGCTTTATCTATAGATACAATGCAGATGTCAAAAAATATAGATTTTTTAGCAAGAGGGGAATATGATTATACAATAAAAGATATAGCAGATCACTTAGAAAAGAATGGTTTTAAGAGTAACGGCCTCAAGCAAATTCCTGGCATATCTTTCAGAGAAAACAAAACTATTATTAACACTCCACCAAGACCCTTAATACAAGACTTAGATTCTTTACCATTTGTTTCAAAGGTTTATAAAGAATTTCTCAGTGTTTATGATTACAAATATGCTCTGGCCAGATATCCTATGCTTCAAACATGGACTAGCAGAGGGTGCCCAGCTAGATGCAATTATTGCGACTATCCACAAGTATTTACAATGCATACATTCAGAATGAGATCACCTAAAAATGTAGTTGATGAAGTAGAATTTATAAATAAAAAAATACCACAAGTAAAGGAAATATTCTTCGAAGACGACACGTTCACAATAAACAGAGACCGGGTCTCAGCAATCTGCAAAGAAATAAAAGAAAGGGGATTAGATGTAGTTTGGTCATGCAATGCCAGAGCACAATTGGATTATGACATAATGAAAACAATGAAAGACGCGGGAGCAAGAATTCTTATAGTTGGATATGAAAGTGGTAACCAACAAGTGTTGAATAACATAAGAAAGGGTGTTGAATTGGCTCAAGCTGAAAGATTTACTAGAGATGCCAAAAAAGTGGGTTTAAGAATATTTGGTTGCTTTATGATAGGATTATCTGGTGATACAAAGGAGAGCGTAGAACAAACTTTTCAGTTTGCCAAAAGAATGAATCCTGACATGGTTTTCTTTCAACAAGCTGTACCTTTTCCAGGAACAGAATTTTATGAATGGGCAAAACACAACGGTTATTTAGTTACAGAAAAATATGATGAATGGCTAGACGAAAACGGACAACTAAAATGTCTTGTTAATTATCCTCATTTGACGTCTGAAGAAATTAATGAATTGAGAGATAAACTAATGATAAGATTTTACACAAACCCCAAACAGATATGGCAAACGATCACAAAAAATTTAGATCCGGTAGAAGGAGTAAGAGTATTTGGGTACGCTCTAAGTTATGCTGCTTATTTGGCTAAAAGGCTAACAAAAGGCAGGAAAGCGTTAGGAGTTGTCAACAGCAACGGAAAGGCGCATAAAAAGAAATCACCTATGTTGAATTAGGTAACGAATATCTATTATATAATAAGTAATTTTTATTTAGTTATCAATATTTAATGTGAAAAAATGAAAATTTTGATGACTCAAGATTTATTTCCACCGGATGTAGCTGGCGGCGGTGAAACCCTCTCATTAAAAATTGCTACTGAATTAGCGAACAAAGGATATGAGATAAAAGTTATATGCAGTGGAGATTATAAAATTAAAAAATATCAAGGAATTGAAAGCATCAGAATACCAATAAATCGTTATTTAATGAATTTTAGTTTTCCAATAATAAAAAAATATTCAAAAGACGTTGATGTAATACATACAAGTAGTGGAAATGTGTGTTATGCATCGTACTTGGCTTCCAGAATATCAAAAAAACCAATCTTATGCTACATACATCATATATTTGGAAAAAATTGGAAAGTTGTAAGAGGACCTATTATTGGGTCTGCTTTCGAGACAATGGAAAAATTCTATTTAGTTAGAGATTATGATGCTTATGTATTCCAAAATAATTTATCTAAAAAAATTGGTGTGGATATCGGTATCAGAAGAGATAAAATCAATATCTTAACGCCTGGCACTGAAGTAAAAAAATATGATTATAAGAAAAAGGAAGATTGTGTTTTGTTTGTTGGAAATTTTTCTATGGACAAGTTTGTAGCAAAAATAAAAGGTTTGGATAATTTGATAGAATCTGCAAAAATAATGAAAGAAACTGATTTCATAATAGTTGGTGGTGGGAGTTATATAGAAAAATTGAAAACTAACTCTCCTGACAATGTATTTTTTACTGGACCATTAAAAGATAAAGAAATCGTAAACGTGTATAATAAAGCATCTATATTTTGTCTGCCATCTTTAACTGAAGGTTTTGGTATAACCATATTAGAAGCCATGTCTGCAGGATGTGCTGTAACATCTACCGTCGACATAGGACAATGTGGTAATATTATGAGTTCCAACTCAGTAAATCAAATAATAAAAAATATAAGATATTATAAAGAAAACCCAAGAGTAACGAGAAAATATGGGTTAGAAAACAGAAAAATAGCAAAAAAATATACATGGGGATCATTTTTAAAAAGATTAATAGACATTTATGATTCTATAATAACAGAGAGATCAGAAATATGAAATTACCAAAAATAAAAGTTAATTTTTTGATATCAATCGCGCTATTGTTGCTAGTAATTATTTTAACATATAAGAGTAGAACTACGGAAATACCTGATCTTGTTGCGGATTATGATCCATGGTGGTTTTACAGACATGCTAAAGAGATATTAGACAATAATTTGAAACCCCCAAAATGGGATATGTTGTCATTCTTTCCTCCTGGAAGACCGTTCCCATCAAGTAGTGGCTGGCTTTATACTATAATACTCTTTTACAAATTACTCAGTATATTCACAGAAATAACTTTTATGAAAGCAGCCATACTCTCTCCAGCTATAATGGCATCGCTTAGTGTAATACCTGCTTATTTTTTAGGCAAAGAACTTTCAAATGAATGGGGCGGGTTAGCTACAGCTATATTTGCTGTCATGACTCCTGTGTTTGTTAGTGTGTCTCTTGCTGGATATTTAGATACTGATGTTGTGGTTGTTTTTTACTCATACTTATGCGTATATTCAATCTTCCTCGCAATAAAAAATCCTAAATGGTATTCTATTGCATTTGCTGTTGTGTCTAACCTATTATTTGTATATAGCTGGTGGTTTGGGTGGTACGTAATTTTATTTTTCTCTCTGCTTTTGCCTTTGTATGTTTTACAAAATATCATCAAAAACTACAAAAAAAATAAACTTAAAATAAACTTAAAGGAGATGTGGACTGAACTGAAAAAACCTTTATTACCGTTATTGATAATCGTATTGATAACAAACATAATTGGTACAATAATAGGTTTGGGTAATGTAGGTATTTTTATATTAACTGCATCTGGGTTCAGATTAGGCAAAGGTGTCATAGTAAACGTATCTGTTGCAGAACTACAGCCTGTTGACGTATTAACAAAATCTGGATTTAACTCTGTAATACAAAGAATAGGCACAATACCATCATATTTTATGTTAATAGGATTGCCTTTGCTAGTAGCATATAAATTATACAAAAAGGAAAGACCCAACATAGAGGAAATTTTTCTATTCATCTGGGCGCTAGTAACATTTTATATAATTTTAAACGGTGTTAGGTTTGCATTACTTTTCTCCGTAGCTGTTGCCGCATCGGCCGGATATGTCATAGGTAACATAATAAATTATATAAAAAACAAGGAACTGCTAATCAAATCTACTATACTAGGACTACTAGCATTTCTCATATTATTATACACGTCACAAACCCTAGCTTATTCAATGAACTCTGGTGGTTATGACATAAGTTCAAATTGGATTGGAATGTTAGATTGGCTTAAAAATAATGCAGATAAAAACGCACTAATAGCAACGTGGTGGGATCCTGGACATATAATTGCCGGCTATACTGGACTGAAGGTTCATGGAGATGGTGCACATTGTGGGCCAACGGAATGCATGCCATATAATCACAATAACAGAATAGAGGATATGGGAAAGATAATGTCAACAAACAATGAAAAAGAGGCAATTGAAATACTGAAAAAATATTCGCAATTAAAGCCAGAGGACTGCCAGAAAATAAAAGACGTATATGGTAATATAGTACCGAAAGAGGCATGTGAGAAAATATCAGAAATATATTTTATATCAAGTAGTGACCTGATAGGTAAGTTCACTTGGATGAACTATTTTGGTGGTTTTAGAGTTCCTGTAACATCACGAGAAGATTTTCTAAAGAATCCTGGATCATGTTGTGCCTCTACGCCAAAAACTGAAGAGGGTCAAGTTTCCTGTGGAGAATTTGCTTACCAGGGCAGGGGTGTCTGGGTGTGGTGTCCATGGATATTAAATTTGCAGAGAGATCAGGATGGAAAACCTGTTATAATGACAGATAAGGATGGAAATAATGTCATTACGTATGAATATGGTGGATCTGGTTTAAAGTTCAGTATTATACAAAAAAATAATACGTTAATACCTATCTATAATAATAGATTTGTCATAACAAACATCATGTTTTTCAATGATAAAGGCCAAGTTCAATTTTTAGATTTATCAGAATATCCAATAAAATTAGAAAAAATAGATGGATTAATTTGGATACAACCTGGGTTTGAGAATGCTATATATTTCGCGCCACAAATAAAGGATAGTATTTTTGTCAGAACATTCTTTTTCAGTGGAAGTGGATTAAGCAATTTCGAAATGGTATATTCAAACCCAGAAATAAAGCTGTTTAAAGTTAACATAAACTAAATTCTATCAATTATTTTGTCAAAATTATTAATTTTCATTTTGTTCAAGAATGATTTAATTATACGTTTATCATCATTTTCATAAAATTTCAATAAAACAAGTAGCAATACATACAACACAAGTGAAATAAGTGAAACGGTAATTAGAGAAATTATATTATTCACATAGGATGCAAAAAAAATCCATGGAACAAAAACTAAAAATGACGCTAATAAAATTTTCAATAAATTCATTGAAGGAAATTCCAATTTTATGATTTTTCTTAAATTAATAAAACTTATTATAAAAAATATTACCATAGTTATAAAAAATCCAATAGATATACCTATATCGCCCTTCAAGTATGATAGAACAGGTGTTATTATAAGGAAAATAGAAGAAACTATCAATAAAATATATTTGTATGTTGTAGGTTTTTTAGCGGCATATATGGCATTGTTCATTCCTGAAGCAAGAGACATTATTAATGACGATACTGAAATAATTGGTATTATGTATTTAGCATTGACATAATTTTCATTTGCAAATAATAGAATTACAGTATTGCCAAATATAGAAAAAATAAAAATGATTGGAATAGTAAAAAACAAGGAGTACTTAATCGTATACTTTATCAATCTGAGAGACTGATTTTTTCTGCCACCAACTGATAATTCAGATAATATCGGGAATATAGATAAAGATAAAATATTAGGTATGACGGCAACAACAGAAGAAATCAGCATGCCTACACCAAAAACACCTGTTATTTTAACTGTTTTTATTATCGATAAAATCACATACTGAGCATTTGTAAATAAAGAATTTGAAAATGTACTAAGCAATCCAGGAACACTATACTCAAAGAGTTTTTTGTCGTTGAAGTTTTTTATTTTAAATGTTATCATTTTTGGTGTAAAAAGTAGTGCGAGCCAAATAATATTTCCGATTAGAAAACCTACAATAGGACCAAAATATCCGAAACCGAGAAGGATTAAGAGAAAGGAAATTATAAGTCTTGATATGCCAAATGCACTACCAGATATAAAATATCTCTTCATATTCTGCATGCCATAAACAATATTACCAAAGAATATTGACAAAGAATAGAAAAACATTGAAATCACTGATAAAATCAAGATCGATACAGGCATTTTAAGTAAAATGGAAATTTGTTTGAAATTAATGAGTATTATAATCGAAACAATGAAACTAGAAATTAATATTATAATAAAGGATCTAGAAACTATGTTTCTAGCTCTCTCGTGTTTCTTTTTTCTAATATATTCAGGAATCAATTTTGCTATAGCTATGTTAAAACCTAATATAACTATACTTGATATAAAAACAGAAAAATTTATAGCTGTAAGAGATATACCAAAATCTTCTTGTGTAAGATATTTTATTGATAAAAGTTGAAAGAAAAATGACGTCAAAGTCAAAATTCCCCAAACTAAAACCATATAAAACGTATTTGAAACAGTTTTATTGAAAACGGACATTTATATACCTTTCACAACATTTTTATAAACATTTAATATATTTTTGATCATTTTTTCTTTGGTAAAATACATTTTCACTCTTTTGTATGCATTATAACCCATCTTTAGTCTCAAACCTTTATCATTTAGTAGTTTACCTATGGCGTCTGATAAAGATTCTATATCTTTTGGTTTTACAACAATACCAGTCGTATTATTAATATTAACATAGGTAATACCACTACCTTTTATATTTGTCGAAATAACAGGTTTTTTGAAACACATTGCTTCTAGTTGCACTATTCCAAAAGCCTCTGATTTAAAAACTGACGGCAAAATGAAAATTTCGCAAGAATTATAATATTTCAATATATCTTTATCAGGTATTTTACCTAAAAATTTTATATATTTATTTAACTTCAATTTGCGTGTTAAATCAATCAAATTATTTTTCAATTCGCCATCTCCAACAATATAAAGAATAAAATCTTTTCTTTTTACAGATAACATTTTAATTGCATTTATAAGATAGTATAACCCCTTGTAGCGAAACAATCTACCTACATAAAGTAAAACGTGTTTATCTGTTTTTATTTTATCATTAGTCTTGAATTTCGTATAATCTATACTCAATGGCACAACAGAAGTTTTGTTTCTAAATAAATATAGAGCAAAGGATCCATGAATATAATTTTCACTTGTAGCCATTATTTTTTTAGAAAAAAACAATAACGGTAACAAATACATATATCTTATTATATTGCCCACAAAATGTACTATTGTGTAATTTACAACATCAGAATGATAAGTGACAACTATTTTTGAATTAGGATATTTTAAAAAATAAAATAGTAAATTAAGTTCAAACCACGGATTAGGTATATGCAAATGAATCAAATCTGGATTTGCGTCTTCTATTAATTTTATTATTGGTAAAGTAAGAGGTGTTCTAAAGATATTATAAATCCTGGGCAATCTTATTACATCTATATTATCTATTCTCTCTCTTTTGAATTTATTTGAATTATTAAAAACTACGACTATAACCTCGTTTTTTAATTTAACAATTTCCTTAGCCACAACATAAGTAAACCTTTCAACGCCACCTATATCGGGTGGAAAATATTTACCTAGGTGAAGTATTTTCATTTTTATACCAACCTCTCTTGAAAAACAAAAATAAACCTGTAGACCATCCTAACATCCATGCTATTGTCCTAACAATCAAAATTGTTAGTATTAATGGGGAATCTTCTATTTTACTGGACACACTAACTGTTTCTTTAAAATATAATAAAAAAAGAATTATAAAAGATATTATAGATATTTTTAAAAAAAATACATTTAACAACGATAGGATCAAAGAAAATGAAAGAATAAATGACAAGCCTAAAGTTAGAGCCATAGAAGTTGTAGATATGTGATCTCCCAAAATTTTATCCTTGTGTTTCCAATATAAAAAAATGTTTATCAAAGCATTGTTAAATTGTTGCCTAAAAAATTTTATCAAGGTTGGTCTATGATAATGATAAACAATAGCGCTCGGCACATATTTCATTTTACCTAGTTTTGTTAATCTATAGCCAAAATCTGATTCCCATGACCAAACAAATCTATCGTCAAACATTACTTTTTTAGCAAAATTTGTTCTAACACATAAATTCATATCAGGACCTCTATATACAAAGGTTGGGGATTTCAAAAAACGGCTTTCTAGCTCTTTACCTATTATAGTTTGAAGTTTATTTAATCCACGAGGTGTGGCGCAATAACCCGTAGTTGCTACGATATCGTTTGAATCAAAATTAGAAATCAGTTTTTTTAACCAGTTTTTTTCGACCACACAATCAGAATTAGTGTAGGCAATAAATTGTGCTTTAGTGTGTTTAATTATAAAATTATGGAGTCTAGGAACTGTGCCTGGCATTTTTATTAGATTTATTTTTTTATTATAATTTTTTAATATTTCATAAGTGTTATCGTCTGATATGTTGTCTATAATAAAAATTTCTTTGTTTTTATAATCCAAATTTAGCAGTGAGTTTATACATTTAGTTATAGTATTTTCTGAATTTTTTACAGGAACAAATATAGTTACACTGGGTTCTTTTTTCATTTAATCACTTCCAATTCCACATACATTTCTCCCGCTGGTATTAATCTACATAAAAATTTTTCATAAAATTTATGATTGATGTTTAAAAGTGGATAAAAAATTATGTTTAGAAAACTAAATTTAGAAAATTTTCTAACAAAATACAATTTAATTTTTTTCAATCTAAATTTTTCTTTTATAAATTGATTCTCCGCATTTTCATACGTAAAATGTAAAAATGAATTGACAGTAAAATATCTAACATGACCTATATGTCCAAAGGCTGACAAATCTGATGCGTGGGGCGTCCAAATATATAAAATTCCGTTATTTTTAGATATTCTATGTATCTCTGACATAATTTTATGTAAATTTTCTATATGTTCTAATATATGACTAGCAATTACCTTATCGAATATATTCGATTTAAATGGTAAGTTACTAGATTCTAATTCCGCTAATAAATCAGCATTATCAGAAAAATATTTATCTAGACCAAAAATTGTATCATTTTCATTACCAGAATCGTATTTTTTTAACCCGCATCCTATGTCTAGAATATTAATTTTTACCACCGTTTAAGTTAATGTATATTTCTTCAGTTTTTTTACTTGTTTTTACCCAACTAAAGTTCTCGGAGTATTTTCTTCCATTATGACCTAATTCATATCTAAGTTTCTTGTTCTTTATCAATTTTAATAAATTCTCTGTTAAATCGTTAACATTTCTTGGTCTTACTATTAGTGCTGTCTTATTTCTCAAAACAGCATTAGTATCTTCTAATATAGTAGAAGCAACAACAGGTTTCCCGCAAGCGCCTGCCTCAAGACAAGTTAAGCTTAATCCCTCTGTATCTATACTTGGAAGAACAAAAACATCTGATGCAATATACCATTTGGGTATTTCTTTATATGAAACTGAACCAGCAAATATTATTTTATCGTTAAGTTTGAACCTATCTACCAAATCAATTAATTTTTGTTTATAGCCTGGATATATTTCCATACCAACTAATACCAATTTAAATTTAGAAAATTTCTTACTTAAATTATATAGAGATTCTATCAAGTATTCCAATCCTTTTTTGGGATATAACATACCTACAAATAAAATTAAGAACTTATTCTTTATATTAAGTTTTTTGCGAATATTACCTCTTATTCTTAAGTTGAATTTATGTGTATCTAAACCATAAGGGATAACTTCTATATTTTTATTGGAAACTCCTAAAAATCTAACCAATTGATTTTTAACACCTGGGCTTACTGTAATAACTTTATTGGAAAATTTACAAACAATTTTCTTCAAAATGCGTCTAGAAGCCCTACCAAACCACGACCATTGAGGATTAAATCTAATAAATCCTGTGTCATGAATTGTTGTTACCAATGGTTTACCTTTAAAAAATTTAATAAAGATTCCGGATAAACCAGAAATTTCTGTATTAGCATGTATCACATCAAATTTTTGTTTTAAAGCTATTTTTATGGAATTTATAATGAAATGTAAGAAAGATACTGTTCTGTTTTTTGTTTTTAATGAATTTATTTGAAATATATTATCTTGTTCTTTTCTTTTAGGATTAGAATGAACAATACAGATAATTTCATGTTTTTTGCTAAGATTGTCATATAATTCATTAATATAAGTTTCCGTTCCACCTATCGCTGGTTTAAAACCCCTAGTTATAAACAAAATTTTCATTTAATCGCCTAAATTATCAATAAATTTTAAAATTTTTTGTACGATATTACCCTGTTTGTACGATTTAATTTTGAGTTTCTTTACTGATTTAATAGCTCGCTCTAGGTAATTTATATCATAGATACAAATTGCTTTCTTATCATTTTCTAAAACTTTGGCTAGCTGCATTTGATGATCGTTAGTATGTTCATTAAACCTTCTTTGCCTAGGAACAACAATTATTGGTTTTTTATATCTAATACAAGATAATACTGTACCAATACCGCAATGCGTAATTATTATGTCAGAATTTTTTATAATATTTAGTGTTTCATCGTAAGGAATAAATTTATACGTCTTTTTTATATTTTTAGGTTTATAATTAGAATATCCCAATTGGACAATAAATTCATGTTTATTTTTAGCTGATATTTCATCTACTTTTTTTATCAATCTATCAAACTGTTGCTCGTGTGTACCTACAGTAACAAATATCATATAAGCAAACCACCATATTGAGCCTTCTTACCATAATAATTTAACAAATATTTCCACTGAACAAAAAACAAATCAGCAAATGGATATAATATTCTACCACACAAAGAAGGTTTAAAAACCTGAGCCGAGCATTCCGTATATATTAATTTCGATCTAAACACTAATTTACCTAATATCGATATCGGAACTGTAAAGCCTGCACCTGTAGATACAATTATATCTGGCTTCTCTTTCAACAAGATAGTAATTGATTTTAAAATTATTCTAAAATAGGATAGTGGGTTACGTCTAGGATTTGTATTAAAATACACACTATAATCTCCCAAAGATTCTTTTATATGACTAATATAAAATGTGAAAAAAAATATTTTATGATTTTTTAATTCCTTTGCTATTTGTAAAGCTTCTGTTAAGTGTCCGCCAGCACTTGAAGTAATGCATATTTTCATTTTTATTACCATTTTTATATTTTTCTTTATAATAATACTAAGAGAAAAGTTCTAAAAGGTGGTGTTTTGATTAAAAATATGTTAATAATATGTGACATAGATTCTGGGGGCATATTTAATTATGCTAAACCACTTTATGAAAAATTAAAAAATGTGAAAAAAATTGATTTTTATTATAGAACTGGTGGTTTTTTTAATAGAATTATATATTACTTGAATTTGATAAGAAAATTAAATAAGACGTATCAGTTCATAGATATCCAATCACTATCGTGGCCAATGACATTGCTAGTTATATTAATTAAAAAACTTAGCGATTCATTCAAATTGGTGTTTGAATCTCACGATGATCCATTAACTACCAGAACTAAATATAGACCAATGTTTATAAGAAAACTCATACTAAAAAATAGTGACTTGATAATAGCTCATTCAAAATACAATGAAAGAATAATTAAAAATTTGGGATTTAAAAATGTTTTTTATATACCATTAGGTCCGTATGTTGAAAAACCAAAAAAAATATCTCAAAATAGAGCAAAATCTATCATCAATATTAACCTGAATAAAAGAATTCTGTTATTCTTTGGTATAATAACACCTGACAAGGGGTTAGATGTTCTTTTAAGAGCTCTGAAAATTGTAAGCGAAAGAGAAAAAAATATTTTACTTTTAATTGTTGGATCAGTAAAAAAAGAATGGGTAAGATGGGAAGATTATGAAAAATTGATATTAAATCTGAATATTAAAAATTTTATCAAAACAAAATTAGAATATATAGGTTTGGATAAACTAACACCTTATATGTATGCTAGCGACATTATTATAATGCCTTATAGGGAAATAACAAATAGTTCTATTCCTTTTGTAACGTATGAATTTAAAAAACCTATTATAGCCACAAATATCGGTGCCACAAAAGAAATAGTAATAGATAATAAAACGGGGTTATTAGTTGAGAAAGAAAACGAAAAAGAATTAGCTAAAAAAATATTAAAGATTATTAATAACAAAAAAATATTAAAAAAAATGGGCGATGAAGGATTCAAATTATTAAATACTAAGTATTCTTGGAATACAATATCTAAAAAATATTTATTTACATTAAGATGATAACTTGGCAGAGTTAAATTATCCAAAAAATGAAATAGAATATTATTGGAGTTTTTTTGATAAGTGCAAAATTATATTAGATGTTGGTTGCGGAACTGGTTGGTTTACAGAATTTAAAAATATAGCTATCGGTATGGACATATATACAAAAAGGTTTATTCGTGGAGACGTTAGGAAACTACCATTCAAAAAAACATCATTCGATGGAATATTTGCATCTCATATAATAGAACATACTAAAAATCCATCGGTCTGTATCAAAGAATTTAAAAGAGTATTAAAAAAGAAAGGTATTTTATTAATAAGAATACCGCAAGGTAAATACAAATATCCGGAATCTGATCCAACGCATAAATATATGTTCACAAAAGAATCTTTAGAAAAGATAGTAAAAAAAGAAAATTTTAAAATTTTAAGTATTTGGCAAAGATATCAATTTAAAGGTATGTATAAACTACCATCTAAAATAGCGTTACCAATTTCATTTTTTTTAGGAAATTTTCTAGAGCCAACAGAAATATTATTACTAGCCAGTTATGATTAGTATGAAAGTTGCTATAGTTACGGATTTTAAACCAGAAAGTGGATTGGGTAGATATGCTTTTGAGCTTCATAAGAATACAAAAAATACAAAACTATTTTATTTTAATTCTTCAGATAAAAAAGTAAACAAAGACATAGAAGTATTTAAAAAGGCCAATTATCCTATTCTAAAAACTACTTTAAATGAAATGTTTTATATACCAAACAAATTAAAAAATTTAAGTAATTATGACGTAGTGCATGCGTCAAATCAGTTTTTATCTAAAATAAATGTAAACACAAAAAAAGTAATAACTGTACATGATATTAATTCATTATTTTGTAGTGATTTCCATCCAATAATAAACTATTTTCACAAAAAAATATATGACAAAATAGATAATTTCAATCAAATAATAGCTGTGTCTAAAAACACAAAAAGACAATTACAAGAATATTATAATTTTGACAAAAAAAATATAGAAGTTATTTATGAAGGGATTGACAAAAAAAGGTTCAAACCAAGAAACAAGATAGAATCTAGATCAAAATTAAAACTTCCGTTGGATAAAAAAATAATATTGCATGTAGGATCAAGTTTAGGTAGAAAAAACGTAGAGGGCGTAATAAAAATTTTTTACAAAATTAAAAAAATAGAAAAAAATAGTATTCTTATTAGAATAGGAGATTCCAATAGAAGAATAGACACACTAATAAACAATTACAACTTGAACAACTCTGTAATACAATTAAATAACGTGTCAGAAAATCTCCTTGCATTATATTATAATTCTTCGGATCTGTTCGTATTTCCGTCATATTTTGAAGGTTTTGGCTTTCCAATATTAGAAGCTATGGCATCAGGAGTAGCAATAATAGCCTCAAATAGATCGTCAATACCAGAACTTGTTGAAAATAAAGAATTTCTTTTTAATCCAAATAACATGAATTTATTTGCAAAAGCGGCTATTGAAATTTTATCAAATAATAAACTGAAATATGAAATAATTCAAAAAAATTTAAAAAAAGCAAAAAAATTTGATTGGAAAATAACAGCAAAAAAAACTTATAAAATATATAAAAGGTGTTTAAGCTGAGAATAAATTTTATAATAATAACTATTTTTTTATTATTTTTACTAATAAGATTACTAATAACACAAAATTATGTTTGGGGCGCAGACGAAGGAACGCATTTATTGATAGGATTTTTCATAAAAGATATAATAAGTAATTTAAAAAATTTTGATTCAATAAAAGATTTAGCGAATTTTGCAACAAATTTTGTTGTAAAATATCCAAAGGTGACCCCAAGTTATCCGCCAATATATCATATTTTTATAGCATCTATATTATTTTTTTCAGAAAATATTATAGTATTAAGAATATTCAATATAGTAATTTTACTATTAACATCATACATAATATACCTAATATCTAAAGAAATAATAAAAGATGAAAAATATTCTATACTAGGTATAGTAATTTTTTTAACCTTTTCTAGCATGTTTCATTATGCAGATAAAATAATGACGGACATAATACAGATTCTAGTATTTTCACTCACAATATTTTATTACATAAAGTTAAAAAATAAAAAATCTACAAACAAAATAGAATATATAAAACTTGGTGTATTATTAGCAGTTTCTATGTTGACAAAATTCTTTTCGTTTTTTCTGTATCCAATAATATTTTTAGATTCTATATTATCAAATAAAAAACTATTAAAATACATAATATTAGCGTTTGTTGTGTCATTCATAATATTATCACCTTATGGGTTTTTAGTATGGAAATTTAAATTATATAAATTAATTGTCCACATTGCAACCACACCATTCGGAAGCAAGTTAAGATATTTTGATTTAAATTTAAATTTCGGATATATACTAGGTCCATTTGTGGCAATATCACTAATATACTTTATGTTAAAAAATCATAAAAATTATTTTTACTTTATTTGGTTATTAATACCAATGATAACATTCATGTTATTCGCAGACTCTGACAATAGATTTGCGTTTTTATTAATGCCGATATATATTATATCATCTGTTTACTCAATAAAAGAATTATCTAACAAATATAAAAAATATAATAAAATAATATTTTTAATATTTTTTGCTCTAATATTTGCACAAACTGTTATCAATATAAAAAATAATTACATAAAAGAAAGATATCCTGTAAACGAAATAATGAACATAACAAAAACAGGAGGAAACGTGTTAATACTTTCAGAGAATCCAATTTTTTCCTCTATTTATGTATTATATGGTAGAATAAATAATATAGAAGGTAATGTAATTAGGCCTTGCATATTTTGGGAAAACAACTTATCTAAAAAGTTATTAAATGATTGGGGAATAGAGTATATAATAGATCAAAAAAATAATATGAATAAAAAAGAGTTAGAAATAGAAAAAATTTTCGAAGGAAGAGCAAATAATGAAATATTTATTTTGTACAAAAATAAGAAATTTAATAATATAGATTGTAATTATATTTGTATATTAAAAGGCGAATTATGTAAAAACGACGGATTAAATACAGTTTTAGAATTAATAAAAAATATTAATTAGATTGTAATCAATACCTCACCATAATTTATAGTTGAAAACTGTCTGAAAATAATTATTTTATTTTTGTCTACACAATATGATAATGGACCTTTATTTATAAAGTTCTTGCATGCTTCTTGTGTTGATTCCATATCAATATTATAATATAAATTTAAAATCCAAAAAATTTCTCTATCTTTAGACTGTATTAAAATTTTTTTATCTTGGTTCTCGTTTATTATATTAAGCAAATTATTTTTTATGTTATATTCCTTGTTCAAAAAATAAATCTGGATAGAGAATGAAATGAAGATAAAAACAAACAATACTGATACTATGTATAATTTCAGGAACTTATTGTTGAAATTCAATTGTCTAGAAAAGTAAATACAAAAAATTGGAAATATTGGAAATATATATCTCGGAATATCAGAAAAGGTGGTTTTTAGAAAGTAGTAAAGTCCAAATACAAAAAATATTACAACAAACGGTATAAAATAAAATGTTTTTTTATAATCTTTAATAGTTTTATATATAATAAGATACGATAATGGCATGAAAAACAAAGCAATTAAAATTTGAATAGCAAAAATAAATTCGTTTGACATATTCAATCTAGATGAAATCCTATATGACGGTGGTAAACCCCAAAAACTTAAATATCCATAGAACAAGTTAGACGTAAACGATCTTTCTTTATAAAGATTTATTTCATCTTTAGTCCACGGATCATAAATTGGCGTTCCTAATACAATATAATTATGATAAATCCAAAAACCACTTATAATACTACAAAAAATAACTACAAAAACAAAATATTTTATTTTAAGTGATTTGTTTTTTTCAAAAAGAATAACAGATATAATAGAAGAGATAACTAAAAGTATACCTGAAGATTTAATTAATACCAAAAGGCCACAAATTACAGAACCAATTAGATAGTTTTTATCGTAAAAAATAAACCAAAATAGCAACAACATAAAAAATATTAAAGGCGAATCTAGCATGATGGATGAAGATAAAAACATATTAATCGGGTATAAAGTGAATAGTAACAAACATAAAATTTTTTCATTTTTTGAAAAATTTAATTTTCTTAAAATTTTCAAAATAATTACTGTTGAACCTAAAAAAGAAAATAATTCAAATATTTTTGAAAAAATAAACCACAAAAACTGATTTTTGAATGATAACGATAATAATGCTGTTAATATATACAAAACAAATGGCGGATACCAAATTAAATTATTAGTAATTTTTTCTTTTTCTGGTAATACATCATTACTCATAAAAATAGTTTTAGCTGATGCTAAATATCTTAAATCATCACCAAATCTAAAAATAGGTGATACTAGAAGCAATACAATTTTCAGAAATAAAATAAATAAAACTACGTGTAATATGTATATATTTTTCATTTTTAACCATCAAAAATACTAAACTTGACTTTTAAAAGTATTACTATATTTTTAATGGCGTCTTTCCAGTTTATTTTTTTACCTTCTTTTTTGGTCCTAGCAGAATAATCTATAGGTAACTCGTAAATTTCAAAACCAGATTTCAGTATTTTTGCTGAAATTTCAGCTTCAATTTCGAACCCATCAGAAAATAAATCTATTTTATTCAAAATGTCTTTATGTATACATTTATAACAAGTCTCCATGTCCGTTAAATTAGATCCAAATAATAAATTTGTTAAAAATGTTAATATTTTGTTTCCCAAGAGTTGAAAGAATTTCATATTTCTATATTCTCCCATAAATCTACTACCGTAAACAACTTTTTTTTGTTTCATCATTAAAGGGCTTATTAAATATGGTATTTGATTAGGACTGTATTCTAAATCAGCATCTTGTATAACTATAATGTTACCTTTAGATTTAGCTATACCTAACCTAATTGCATAACCTTTGCCTTTATTTTTTTTATAAGATATTATTTTTAATTTTTTAAACTTTTTTTTAATTTTATTTAACTCATTAAATGTTTTATCTGATGATCCATCGTTGATAATTATTATTTCAGTATCTATATTATAATCTATTTCTGAAACTTTATTTATAACATGACGTATAGTTTTTTCTTCATTATATACTGGTATTATTATAGAAAGTTTCATTATGAGGTATTTAAAAATTTAAGCTCTTAAAGACATTATAATGAAAACAAGAGACAAAAAATATTTACTAATATTAATTACGCTGTTAATAGGTTTCTTTTTAAGATCAATTATATTATGGCAAAATATAGAGATTCTAATTCAGAAAATTTTAATTGATGACGCATTTATAGCATTCTCAATAGCTAAAAATATAGCAAATAAGAATTTGGTGTCATTTGATGGTGTTTCCATTACAAATGGTTTTCAGCCTTTATGGGTATTCATAATAGCACCACTATTCAAGATCATACAAAATGATTCGGTAATACATTTAGTATTAACTGCATCTGCTATGCTAGATACATTAACAATATTTTTAATGTATAGAATAGGAAGAATAATTTATAACCATAAAGTCGGTATATTGTGTTCTATAATTTACGCTATCAATCCGTTGTTTATATTTTTTACATTGAATGGTATAGAAGTATCATTAACTATTTTTTTAATAAACTTGAGTTTGTTATATTTATTTTCAATAAAAAATTTTACTTTTTTTAAATCTATATTACTTGGAACCATATTAGGCTTAACTATATTATCTCGTATGGACTCGGTTTTTCTTATCATAGGATCTTTTGCTTTTGTTATAATAAAATTTAGAAAAAACGCTTCACAAATATTTAAATATATCATAATAGTTGTCATAAGTATAATAATTGTAATATCCCCATGGTTTATTTGGAATTATATAAATTTTGAAACGTTTCTACCCAGTAGCGGTAAAGCTGTATATAAACTAGGGCACATGATATGCAATGTAAATAAATGTAATGACGCAGAACTAATAAATATATTAGTTAAGAACTTATCAACTGGTATTTTTTTAATTATATATTATTTCGGTCCAATTAATATCACACCAATAAATATTATTTTAGCTATTTCTGTTGTATACTTCTTAGTTTCATCTATAAAAAATAAAAATATTATTTTATTACCACAATTAACTTATGTGGGTTTTATATTGTTGTTTTATTCTCTATACATGTGGAGGTTGGATCTCAGATATTTTACAGCTTCTTCATCAATATTACTAGTAACGTTATGTGATGGTATATTCTTATTTGCTGAGGGTTTAAAAAACAACAAGCGTCTAGTGGCATCATTAATTTTCGCGATTTTACTAACTCAAATAATAATCAATGGTTATAAGGAATGGACAAGGGGTTATACACCATGGCAAACAATGATGTACGAAGGTAGTTTATGGATAAAAAACAACACGGGGAAGGATGTTGTCGTTTCATCATTCAATAGTGGGTTAATACAGTATTATTCTCAAAGAAGAACTATCAATCTAGATGGTGTGATAAACTTTGAAGCTATAAAATCAATAGAAAACAAAAACGTAACAGATTATATAAAATCTAAAAATTCCACTTACTTTTTAGATGCAATTTTAGATATAAAAAGTGATATTTCTGATAAAAATGCAGGATTGTGGGAAGTAAACTTGTGGACCTCTTACATGGGAAAAAACTATGAAAATTTTTTAAAAATAATAAAAACGGAAATGAGAGAATTTGAGACTGTTAGTGGGGATAATATGAAAGTTATATTTTTCATAGCACGAGTAATTAATTAATACTTTAATACACTCACTTATTATGGATAAAAATGAAGACAATTTGTATAATAGGAGCAGGATCCGCGGGTTTAGCAGCAGCTTTGAAATTAAAGGAAATTGGATTTGATGTAACTATATTAGAAAAAGAAAATTATATAGGCGGATTGGCTTCTAGATATAAGATACTCTGGGATAGAAAAACATATTACATAAACAAAACTTATCATCACATACTAGAGGGAGATTTTTACACAATAAAGATGATAAATGATTTCGGAATAAAAAATAAGTTTAAAAAAACGAAGGTAAAAACAGGTTTTGTGTATAAAAACAAAATATGGGGATTATCTTCGCCGTTAGACATGATTAAGTTTCCTATACCTTTTTTAGATAAAATAAGACTTGTTTTTTTTATAATCACTTCTTCTATAAAACGGGATTGGACTGATACTGAAAAAGTAAATGCAAGGGATTGGATAGTTAAAAGAGCTGGAAAAAACAATTATAATATAATTTTCGAAAAGTTAATAAGAAATAAATTTAATAAACTCCCAGAACAAATTTCAGCCGCGTGGTTTGGTACAAGATTTGTTAGAGAATCTCAATCTTTTATGAAAAAATTTGGTTGGTTAGAAGGTGGCGGCGAAGGATTAATACTGGACTTGATAGCAAAAAAATTACGAAAATTAAATTGTAAAATTAAAACAAATATTCAGATAAAAAAAATTGATGTAAAAAACAAAATAATCACATTTATATCTGATAATAATAAAATTGAAGAAAAATTTGATATTATATTAAGCACACTACCACCAGAAGTTTATATTAAATTAGCAACAATGAAAGATCATTCGGTAAAGTTAGAGGAAGGCTTTAAAAAAATAGAATATTTAAGTGTTATATGTGGTTGTATAGGACTCAAAAAAAAATATAGTAATTTTTATTGGTTAAATGTTTTAGATAATTATCCGTTTAAAGTAATATTTACGAATAGCATTTTATATAAAGATTCTGCGCCAAAAAACAAAAGCAATATTTATTTGGCAACATATTTTAGCGGCGAAAATGAATTGTGGAATAAAAACGAAAATGAAATATTTGAAGTTTATATGAAATATTTAAAAATTATATTTAAAAATTGTGAAAAAAATGTGGATTGGTACAAAATAGTTAAATTCAAATACGCAGAAGCCATATTTGATCTACACTTCAAAAATCCACCTCTGTCAGATAGTGGTATTTATTTCGCAGGAATTTTCAGAATATTCCCAAAAATAAGAAACGTTTCATCTGCTTTGGAATCAGGTTTTGAATCTGCTGATGCAATAATAAGTGATTTTAATGAGTAAAATAGCATTTGTGAAAGTCAAACAGGAAAAAGACGGCGTACAAAAGGCTGTTAAAAGGGCAATGGAATTGACATTGTGGAAAAAATATGTAACTGGAAATAAAATATTTTTAAAAATAAATGGTATTTCAGATCAACTAGTACCGGGTCAATGCACATCACCATGGGTAGTTGAAACGGTTTTAAAAGAAGTTAAGAGGGTGTTTCCAAAAGCCGAGATTAAAATGGGTGATGCAGATCTAGCAGCCGCGAAACAATTAAATAGAGCTGCAAAATTATGGGGAATACTAGATATTGCAGAAAAATACGATACAGAATTCGTAAATATATCAGACGAAGAAACAGTAATGCAAAATATAAATGGTAAAATACTAAAAAATATGTTGGTTTCAAAATCTGTTTTGGAAGCTGATACTATAATAAATTTGCCCATATTAAAATCTCATTGCCTCACTAAATTAACATGTTGTTTAAAAAATCATTGGGGATTGATACCAAGGGGGGTAAGGCACAATTACCATCCTCTAGTTAACCAAGTTATAGGAGATATTAACAATTATTTCAAAAAAACAACATATAATTTAGTAGACGGAACAATCACGATGGAAGGTGATGCGCCCAGAACGGGTATACCAAAAATAACAAATGTCATATTTGCAGGAAATGACAGGGTAGCAATAGATACAATGGCTGCAAAATTTATGTGTCTAGATCCAAAAAAAATTAATCACATAAAATTTTCTGAAAAAATGGGTGTTGGATCAATGAAATATGAGATAATTGGAGATAAATTTTTTACAAACAAATTCGTTGAAGCTAAACCGAATAAACAACCTATATTTCTTCTTGAAATGAATTTTAGGAAAGTTCCCATATTAAAAGAAATTATATTTAAAACAAAATTTTTCGATGTTTTTGCTTGGGGAACAAGACAATACAATTCTGTTATATGGTATAATTTAAAAGGCAAAAAAATGGCTGAAAATATTATATATAATACGTGGTATGGGCAAGAATTTGAAAAACTCTGGAATAAAACTGGAAAAACTGGAAAATTACCTTCCAATAAGCTTTAAACGTAAAACCAATCTGACAAATCTAAATATTTCATTGAAATTAAATTTAGATTGACCTTCCTTTCTTTTATGAAAAATAAATGTAGATTCAACGATTCTATATCCTTTTTTTGTTGCTTTATATATCAGTTCTGTCACAACTTTATATCCTATTGGATTTAACTTTATATCTTCCAAAACTCTTCTCTTTATAGCAGCAAAACCAGAAACAGGATCTTTGATTTTTAATCCTAAAATAAACCTCGCTATAGAATTCGCACAATGACTTATGGCAACTCTTAGAAATGGATCTTCCACCTTAGATCCGGATATGTATTTTGATCCTATAACTATATCATTTTCATCAATCTTTCTTAAAAGGCTTCGTATATCTTTGGGATCGTGGCTTCCGTCGCCATCCATAAGAACTATTATATTTCCCTTACTTTCTTTCAAACCTTCTAAAAAGGCTTTCCCCAAACCATCTGATTTTTGGACTATAAGTTTTGCATTTTTTATATTTGGTCTATTTTCACTTTTATCCACAACTATAATTTCATGTTTAATATTTTTGAGCTCATGATGTATATCATAGATAAGTGTATCAATATAGGGTTCATTTTTTATTGGTATTATAATAGAGACTAGTGACATAAAAACAAATATATTACCAAGATATACCTTTAAATTTCGTTACCTTTCTGGGATCTAAAATAGGTAAACCTTCTATAATATTTGGGGAGGTTGTTATTCTCGTATGCATTAAATTAAAATCATCATCCGTGAGACTTGCAAATTCTGGCCAGTCAGTAACTATTAAACAACCATCCACGTCCCTCAAAGCGTCTTTAGCCGATTCAATATATTCTATATCTGGAAATAGTCTTACCATATTAGATGTTGCCTTTGGATCGTATGCCCTTATTGTAGCGCCTCTTTTTTTTAGTTCCTTTATAATATCTATTGCGGGTGAATATCTGACATCATCTGTATCTTTTTTAAACGCTAAACCTAAAACAGCTATTACCATTTTATTTAGTGTTCCTAGTGATTTTTCTAATTGATATACCATGATTGTTTTTTGAATTTCATTTGATGTAATTACTGATTTTAATAATGGAACGTCAATATCCAGTTTTTCTCCTAAATGAATCAAACCCTTTAAATCTTTAGGAAAACAGCTTCCGCCCCATCCTCTACCAGCTCCCAAATATTCTGGTCCTATTCTTGGATCCATACCTACAACTTTCATAACTTTTCGCGAATCTATTCCTAAAGAATGACAATATCTTGCTAATTCATTAGCCAAACCTAATCTAGATGCCAGAGAAGCATTAGATGCGTATTTCATCATCTCGGCTGTTCTAATATCTATTGTAATTATATTTGTTCTACTTCTCCAGGGTTCATATAAAGAAAGTGCTCGAGTTGTAGAACGTTTATCATTAGAACCTATAACTATTCTAGACGGATTTAATCCGTCTTTTACTGCATTTCCTTCAGTTAAAAACTCTGGATTCATACAAACACCAAAATCTGATATGTATTTTTTTCCCGAGTATTTAATCAATGTTGGAATAACAGTATCCTCGGTAGAACATGGTATAACAGTACTCTTAATAACAATCAACTGATATTTAGGATTTGTTCTTATTAGTGTTCCTATATCTTTACTGGCTCGTCTAATATATTCTAAATCAACAGAACTGTCGCCATTTGAAGGCGTGCCTACGCATACAAAGATTACATCACATTCTCTTAAATCTTTTATATTTGTTGTTGCTGTAACTAGATTTTTTTTCATACCACCGTGCAACATCTCTGGTAAACCTGGTTCATGAAAAGGCACTTTTAATTCTCTTATTATATTAATTTTATCATGATCCGTATCATAAAAAACTACTTTATACGATCCTCCAGTTTTATCGGTAAAACACGAACCAGTCGTTAATCCAACGTAACCGGTTCCTACTATTCCTACTTTATACATGGAATAAAATAGACGTTTTTATAATAAAAGTATTACTTAAGTATTAAATAGTAATAATATATTATTACTATTTATGACAAAAATTAGGGTATCATTGAGTATTGATAAAAACTTAATAAAAGACATTGATTCTAGAATCGACGGGATTGTTATAAGATCGCGATCTGATGCTATAGAAAAAATCTTGAGGGAACATGTAATCGATAGGAAAACTGCAGTGATATTAGCAGGTGGAACGCCTCATGATCTTATTATAAAAGAATTAAATGAGATAAGGCCATTAGTAAACATAGGCAGAAAAACACTAATAGAGGATATTATACTAAAATGTAGAGAATCTGGATTTGTCAATATTATAATAATTGGTTTTTCACCAGTTATCGCAAGAATATATGAAGTATTAGGTGATGGAAACAAGTATGGAGTAAAAATAAACTATTTGGAAGAAAAAGAAACTCTTGGGTCAGCTAAAACTTTAGAACTTGCAAAAAATTATATAAAATCTGATTTTTTGTTTATACCTTGCGATCATTATTTTGATTTTAATTTAAAAAAACTCCATAATTTCCATTTGCAAAATAGCGGTGTTGTAACTCTTAGTGTTTACACTAAAGACAGACTAGATTCTGAGGCCGGAATAGTTGAAATGGACGGATACAACATAATAAATTACGAAGAGAAACCTCAAAAAGCTAAAACATTTCTATCGTCTATTTTCATTGGTTTCATGAAACTTGAAATTTTTAATCTAATACCTCCTGGACAAGTTCATTGGAATTTACAGAATAATATATTTCCTAAATTAGCCAAAGAGGGAAAACTTATAGGATATCCTGTGGCTGGCAATTGGATAAATGTTCACACAAAAGAGGATGTCGATCTCGTGAGATCATTAAAATAAAATAAATATAGTCACACAAAACATTAATTCCAATAATATTAACGCTAAACTAACTTGTTTTTCGTTCAATCGCCCCAAATTCATTATAACATGCGTCCATGAATATATTTTCTTGCCATAAGGTGGTTCTAAACTATTATCTTTTTTTAGTTTACCTAAGCACTGCGCACTAAACTTAGATCTAAATTTAAGGAAAAATTCTAAAATGAAAGGGATCATAACTATCATTCCGGCTTTTTCCATGTTTCCTATTATTACTCCGGATGCGACAACAGATCCTAAACCATAAGTAAGGCTGTCTCCTGGTAAAATTTTAGCTGGAATCCAATTATATTTAAGAAATGCTAAAAGCGCACCTGCAGTTGAAATAAATATAACAGCCGAAACTGTTTCACCGTGTTTCAATGCAAATAGGCCTAATGATATAGTATAAACCAAGCCCATTCCTGCTTCAGAACCATTAAAGCCACCCAACATATTAACAGAGTTAGCAACAAAAACAACACCTAACGGGACTAATATTAACGGGTATATTATACCAAAATTTACAGACCCTATTAATGGCAGAGTTAGTGAACTATAGCCGGCTTTTATTACCATTAATGGGATGGCTGCAAAAAGTGTCAATAGTGGTTTTTGCCATTGTTTTAAACCTTTCCTTATTTTGTCTTTACCTTTTAGTATATTGCTGGAGTTAAGATCATCAAAAAATCCTATTATAGAGATTAATAATATTGTTAATGCGGCAGCAAAAAGGTCCAAAAGTTTTGTTTGATCGTTTAAAAAAAATGTTTTGGAACCTATAAAGAACATTAAACCTACTATCAAAGACAAGACAACGGGTATACCACCACTATTAGCTAAAAGTGGTTTATTTTTTTTATGTAAGTCAAATGCAACTATGTTATTATTTTGGAAATACACTATCAGATACTTTGTTAATATAAAACAAACGACAAACGACAAAAGGAACGTGACAAGAAGTATAAACATATTACCATTTAATATATGAAAATTGATTTATTTATTCACTTTTTAATTTCATTATTGCTTCTACAACGTCGCCTTTTGTCTCTTCTAGTGTCTTTTTTACTCTGATCTCATCTCTAACCCCTGTCTGCTCCATAACTAAATTTATGTCGTCTTGGGAAAATTGTGGCGCACCATCTCCTGAAATTTGATATACAATTTGGCCTTTCATCGAAGTTTTCACTACTTGGGGATTATTTATTACTATGTCACCGTTTTCTGTTTTTATTATTACCTGTGATGAACTCACGTTTTCCATCGTCATTCCTAATTGTTTTAATGTTTGTTCCAATTTTTTTGGATCAATTCCTGGCATCATGAGAACAAATTGGAAAAGAAAGTTTATAAACTTAAACCATTTTGTTTGCTTCTTGTAAGTGAAAATACTTTCGAGAAAGATTTTTATTCAGGAAATAAATATATTATGATAGGTGAAGTAATGGCGAAAGAACCTAGATATGGAGAATGGGCTTTCCTCGCTGGTGTATTATTAGCAGTTGTTCTAGGATTAGTAGAAGGTGCTGGATATTCCTTACCAGGCTACGTATTAACAGTAGTAGTGCTGTTGGGTTTAGTTGTTGGGTTAATGAATATAACAGCTAAAGAAGCTAGTCCGTTCTTATTAGCTACGTTGGTATTAATGGCTACTAGTTCTGCAGGTTTAGAGAAATTGCCGTACATAGGCAACTATTTAGAACCTGTATTAGCATACGTGGCTATATTCGTAGCACCAGCAGCTTTGGTTGTGGCCCTGAAAGCAGTTAAAGAAATGGCTGCATCAAAATAGAGCTTTGGTTTTTTATTTTGTTTTAATATTATTTTAATTAAAATGTTAGACATATTATTATTCTCTCTTTTAGGAATATTTGTTGGTATAGCAGTTGGTTTATTGCCGGGAATTCACCCGAACCAAATATACATAATACTTGTTTCTATTTTGCCTCTTCTTAGTTTTTTATCTGAATGGGACTTGATCGCCTTTGTTTTATCTATATCCATTTCTAACGTAATATCAAACTATATACCAACTATATTCTTCTCTATACCAGATTCTAACACTGCTATCAATGTTTTACCAGGACATAAAATGGTATTAGAGGGCAGGGGGTTAGAAGCTTTGTATATAAGTCTTATATCTGGAATTCTGACGTTATTAATTTCAACTCTTTTATTGCCAATTTTCCTCATTCTGATTCCCTTCTTATACGATAATCTACACAATTATATTCATTTTTTATTGATTGGTTTGTTTTTAATTATGGCTTTTTTTGAAAAAGGAAATAAAAAATATTTTTTTATTTTAGTTTTCATTATTTCTGGTATTTGGGGTATTATAACCTTGAACTCCCCTCTTATAAAATCTGAAAATGTTTTATTTCCCTCTCTAACGGGTATGTTCGGCTTAGCTGGTCTGTTAATAGAAAGGGGTGGCTTGAAAAAACTACCAACACAGAGGCAAATAATAGATAATATAAATAATGAAGGTTTTGTTAAGACCGTATCATCGGGTATAATAGCTGGTCTTTTGGTCGGTATATTACCAGGTGCGGGAGAAAGCCAAGCCGGCGTCCTAGTATCCCATACGATAAAATTATCAGATAAAGAGTTTTTAGGCACGTTATCTGGTATAAATATGTCGAATTTACTGTTTTCAATTGTGTCTCTTTCTAGTTTAGAAAAAATAAGAAGCGGTACAGCACTAGCAATAAATGAAATTGTTTATAACTTTAATACGGAATATCTGTTATTTTCCGTTGGAATACTAATATTTTCCGGGTCTTTATCTGTTATTTTTACTTGGTTTTTAGGAAAAAAGACGCTTCTTTTATTAAGTAAAATAAACTACGATCTAGTATCAAAAATTATAATATTATTCACGTGCACGTTAGTGTTGTTATTTACGGGTTTTTGGGGTTTTTTTATCCTGATAATATCTATATTCATCGGTTTGTTGCCAATCTTATTTAAAATTAAAAGAACGAGTTGTATGGGATATCTGATGTTGTCAACAATAATTTATTTTTCTGGTTTAAGTAACGTGATTGGTTTTCTATTTTTATGAAATTTTTATGTGACCACAAGTGTTTTGTGCTACCCCTTTGTTTCCTATGGAAAAATATTGTTTTTGCACGAATAATTCGCGGGTGTTGTGCTACCCCTTTGTTTCCTATGGAAAAATATTGCATGTTACTATTCATACCCATTTTAATATGGAATTTCGGAAGAAATGTAAATTTTTGACCTTTTTTCACCATCATAAAATAGTAAATCGCCATTACAAAAGTTACATTTTGCGGAAAGTGGTATTCTCCTAAAAATATTATTACAATTTTCACAAATTACACCTTCTATATTTGTAAGAAATTTTTCATAACCGTTCTCTGCTGTTGTTTCATGCTTCATAGCATCAAAAATCCCCATTTGTTTACCAATACCCATTAATTCAGATTTGTTAACATTAAGTGCTTCAAATACTCTTTCTAGAGGTGGTAATAATTGACTTTCTATATAATATTTAGAATCGACTTTTATTCCGTGCTTCTTTGCATACTCGGGATCTTCGGCTCTTTTAGAAACCATACCAACTCCCTGAACTATTATGAAACCTATTCTATCTCCAATACCAGGAACTGCTGTTGCGTCTCTTTTTTTCATTTTTCTAACCAATTCCACATGTGGTTGAACACCTTTATACGTTTTAAGGGATTTAGAAATGCTTTTAGTTATAACCAGCTTACTAATGTCCATTTTACCTGTTTTTATTTGTTCTATTTTATCTCTAACAAGTTTTAATGCCTTATTTATGTTTTGTTCCTTTAGAACTACGTTAATAATTTCTTGGAGTGTTTCTGAAACTAAGTTACACCAGTCTCTTCTAACTGTTTCTATACCTTTAGTTACGATTGATTCTTCATATCCAGAAGACAGAGGTTCAAAATTCCAACCGGCATATCTTTTTTTGTTAAGAATTAAAAGTGTTTTGAATATACTCTCAATTTTTATTTTTAATATACCGTTTAATTCATCATTCACAAGTTTGGATATTTCTTCACCTGTCTTAAATGCTTCACTTACTTCTTTAGTTTTAGTTTTGACCATGATAGAATCTGTATCCGCATATATTACTGTGTGGCCTGTTTTGGTTTCAACTATTAATTTTGTTTTACCTATCATTTCTCTACCAACGCCTGTTATTGTGTTGGCTATATCAATTACATACAATCTGGCCCTTATGTACCCAGAATATCCATAAAAGGCATTAGCTATAGTTTTAAATGCGTATTGTTTAGCATAAAGATATCTTCTTCCTTCTTCTGATTTTTCGTTTTTCATTTCTTTTTTTAGTTTGTCTCTAGTAAAAATCAAATACTCGAGTATTTCTGGTATAACGCCCTTTCTGATTTTTGGCGAAACGAAAGACGTTCCAAGACTTGTACTCATCTTATCAATATCAATATCTTTGATGAGTAGAGTTGTGGGGCATATATTAAATGACATCATAATACTGGGATACATGGATTTGAAATCCAAATAAACAACACATTTATCATGAAATCCTATTACTGGTTTTAACACAAATCCGCCTTTTAAACCGCCTTTTATTCTCTCTTCGTTCCTTTTGTATAATTGACTACTTTCCGGTTTACATGGTAAAACGAAATTCCTCTTATTGAATTCTTTCAAAAGTAAATTATCTATTCTAGCTGCTTCTCCACCATCCAGCACATCCTGCAAAACTAAGCCAGAAACTTTTGACATTTCAAAAAATTTATCAAGCATGTTTTTCTCAAATAGAATTCTTAACGGTAACTCTGCGTCTCTTCTACTATAATCAACCAATTTTTCAAATTTTTCACTATTGTCTGTCCAGAATTTTGATATTTCACTAGGTGAAACATCTATTTTACTCTCGCCCAAAATTAATTTTGAAACGTCACCTAAACTAAATCTTTTTAATTCTCTATAAAGACCAAACTTTACAGTTGCTTCCTTAATCAAGTCGTATATATCTGCAACGACTCTGCCCGGAACAACTATTTTCTGTTTATTGGCGAATTTATCTATTCTAATAGGCTTCTGGGAACATCTACCCAAACTTCTACTTACATTATTTTTAATAAGTCTAGTATCTATAAAAGGCAGATCAAAATTTAAAATATTGTAACCCAAAATAATATCTGGATCAAAATTATCAATTATTTTTGTTAGTTCTACTAACATGTCTTTCTCTGAGTCAAAATTCAATGTTCCGTCATATTTCTTAGTTCTCTTAGAAATTAAGACTAAACTGCTTTTCTCTTTATAAGTTGGATAGAAAACCAAACTTATCATAATAATAGCGTCTTTTTCTGGGTTTGGTAAACCACCTTCCGAGGAAACGGATTCTATATCAATGCTCAGATATTTAATTAAACTATTTTGATCTATATTTAATTCCTGAATAGAAGTCGCTTGAAATTTTTTTTCAGTTTTAGTTATATTTGTTCTTACGAATTCGCCTATGGCTCTATACCATTTCATACCGTATATATTAAAATCTGTCATAAATCTGTATTTGAATAAAATATCTGCTTCGAATATCTCTTTTACATTCACGTTTAATTTTAGATCTTCACGTATATTTGGAACAATTGCTGGATTGTTTAATGTTATTTTAATCATATTTATTGGTTTATCATGAAACCCTATTGAAAGAGTTTTTTCCTTATTCTCTATTTTCAGTACAACATCTTTATGCTTTTTAGTAATATAATCTACAAGTTCTTTCTCTTTACCAAAATTTGGAAGTACATAAAAATAGGGAAGAAAATTATCAAAAAATATAGTAACAGAAGAGTTATCTATAGCCCTACCAAAAATCCTTACTGTCGGCCTAGCGTTTGTCAGTACATAATCTACGTCCAATATTTGAAAGTCTAATTCCATAATATTAATATAACATATTGTTATTTAGGTTTACTCTATAAGAACGACTTCTCTTGATTTAAGATTCACATTATATATTTTATAATCGCTCACTGATATTATACTCGTTCCTTTATAATTTTTGTAAATATGCGGCTCTATATTAGTAATCACAATATCTGGCAAGTCTGTCAAAACAAAGTCACTTTTGTCTGTATTGAAAAGCTTGTTATTTTTAGGTAAAATGAATCTTCTTTTCAATAATTTCTCTATTTCATGTGAAGACAAATCAATCTGGTTTTTATCATAAAATATTTTTGGTAGAAATAAAATTTTTAAGTTATTAATGTTTATTAATGTTGGCTGATGAATTTCTTGTTGTACAAGTTTAGTCATAAGTTCATTATTCTTTATGCTTTCAAATAGTTCGTTTTTATCAAAATAAAAATAAAAATCAATTTTCATATTTTCTATCACTTCAAAGTTAACAAATCCATCAGGAAGGAATAACATATTAATATTTTTTTCTAATCGATTCACGTTTCTGTCTATTCTAACATCTGGATAATATATGTTTTCTAAATAAAATTTAGAATCTATACGTCTACATTTAAGTCCAAGTACATCATCTGAATCAATATCAATTATTTTATCTTTTAATTTAGACTCGAAATATATTTCAATTTCACCTGTCATATCCTCAACAAGCAATTGGTTTTGTAATTTGTCTCTTATTATACCTATTATAGAAAATTCGGTTGTTTTGGGATTTATTTTGTTGATGGAAATTAACCTTTCCAAATTGTTGTTTTCTTGTATTATCTTACTTATTTTTTCATATTTTATTACATAACTTTTGGCGAATTCGTCTATCTTTAGCTGTTTTTTGTCGAAAAAATATGTTTTTAAAATACTTATTGTAAGTTTTTCGGATTTAATTTTTATTTTATTTATGTGATCTTGAGTTATTATAAATGGACGCGGATTTAATCTATTCATTTCCTCGATAATAAAATGTGGTTCCGAAACAACCAAAGGCAAAGCATCTTTTGATATTTGAAATCCTTTCTCCAGAAATAGTTTAATTGTTTCCTTATCGTCCATCAGATCACTAAATCATGATCAAGTATATCTCTAATTTTTTCTTTCGCTGGCTGAGAAACACTTAATTTTATTTCACGAGTTCGACCATATCTACCTAAAGAAACTATTTTAGCGTTTATTATACCTGTCATATCTAATTCGGATATTAAATCTGATATTCTTCTTTGAGTTAGTGGATACAAACCAGTTTCCTTGCATTTATTTTCATAAATTCCGTAAACATCTCCGGTTTGTATATCTTCTCTTTTTTGATCAACTAATTGAATAGTAGACCATAAAACAACTTTAGTTTGTTTAGGAAGAGATTTTACAGACTCAACTATTCTATCATAATCTATCTTATCCTGAGCTATATCGACATGTTTCTCTGTTATTTTTGGTTCGCTGTTTCTCTCAACTATTTCACCTGCAACCCTGAGAAGATCTAATGCTCTTCTAGCATCACCATGCTCTTGAGCTGCAAGCGCCGCGCATTTTGGAATAACTTCCTCCGATAATATGTAATTATGAAAGCCAATTTCTGCCCTATGTTTTAATATGTCTTGTAGTTCCAGAGCGTTGTATGGTGGAAACAAAAGCTCTTCTTCACTTAAAGAGCTTTTCACACGAGGATCTAAAATATCTATAAAGTGAAGATCGTTTGTTATACCCATAATAGCTACCTTTGCTTTTTTTAGTTCCTGGTTTATTCTCGTAAAATTATAAAGAAAGCTGTCGCCCATTTTTTCTACAAGAGTGTCTACCTCGTCTAAAATCACAATAACAACCCACTCTCTGGAATCAATTATATTAAAAAATGTTTGATACACCGTTTCTGTGGGTAAACCTGTTGCGGGAATATCTTCACCCAAAAGCCTAATCAGTTCCGCTACAAGTCTATATTCCGTATCTGCGACTTTTTTCATTTTACAATTTATATAAAGCACTTTGACGAGATTGGTGCCTTGATGGGACATCTTTTCCAGTTCCTCGCCTATATATTTTGCGCACAGGGTTTTTCCTGTACCCGTCAATCCGTAAATAAAAATATTTGACGGCCTGCCACCTTTCAAAGAGGGTGCAACAATAGAAGCTAACGTATTTATTTGTTCATTCCTGTGTGGTATTGTTTCTGGGGCAAAGTGTGATGTTAATGCGTCTCTATTCTTAAAAACGGGTGTTGATTTTGTGATAAATTCCTGGAAAATGGTTTGAATATTACGAGACATAATACTTATTTTTCCTATTGAAATAAAGCTTTTTCTATTGGAAAATATATAAACACCCTCACCCCCCTGTTTCCATTGTAGACTTAATATATAACTATTTAGAGAATATAACAGTATTATAATTATTTAACTACTTTAAAATGATTAAATATTTAACACGAAATTTAACAAAAAGGGTTAACAAGATCAAAACACAGAACATATATCAATTTATATTAAATTATTTCCTCATGTCTCAACGAAAACATAAAACAATATAAAAATTATTTTTATACTACATAGGAAACAGGGGGGTCAGCCCTGTTTTTCTGTAAGATTAAACACGTTTCCTTCTGCTAAACCGTCTTTTATTGTTATTAACCCAAAATATCCCTCAGATATTCTCCCAGGATTTAATAGCAATGTGTTTCCTATACGGTCTACGCCTCTAGCTTCATGAATGTGAGCAGAAACACTGGCAAGAGGCCTCTTTGTTTCTATAAATTCTCTTATGGTCTTAGAACCCACATGTGTACCAGTAGAAACCATATCCAGTCTTGTGTTTAATGGGGGCATATGTGTTAGCTGTATTTTCTTTGTCACGTCTTTTATATCATTCCATCCTTTTTCTAAATTAGTTTTTAATTCTTCTTCTGTTGGTTCTATTGTCGTGTTGAATGGAGTTTTAGCTCCCCCATATCCATAAAAACCCACATCTTTCAACATCACGCCTTTGCCATGTATGCTTATACCCTCTTTTTTTATAATATCTATTACTTTAACGGTGTCATTATTTCCTGGTACGGCAAAAACAGGTTTTTTTAACGTTTTTAACTCTTCGATGATCAGCAAAGCTATTTCTTCTTGCGAAAACCCCTTGGGTGTTGTAACATCTGTGAAGTCCCCGGTATATAGTATGGCCTCAAAACTGAATTTTTTGAGTTTTTCTAAAAAAACTAACATATTTTCTATATCATTATGATTATCCCCGATTACTATCAAATTCATGTTATCACTTATAATATCTGTATTACAAAATCTTTTTTATTTTTGAATTTAAACCACATTTCAACAGGTATCCTATGTTCTTCTCCCAACTTCTTTATTAAATCTATTTGTTCTTTCTCTCTAGACCTTGGGTAATATTTGTTTTTTTTGGTACCCTTTACTTCAACTATTTTTTCTATTTTGTCTTCATTTGGTTTAAGTATAATATAATCTGACGATTGTCCTATACTCATTTTTATTACATTTTGTCTTCCATATTTTTTAATCAATTCTTTTTTGGCCAAATATTCCGAATAATAACCTTTTCTCATTAGATCATAATATTATTAAATATCTATAAAAATAAATTGAATTGATTATTATGAAAAAAATAAGATCAATATTTAGCAAGATTTTTTCTAAAAACAACATTTTGGTTAAAGATATAATGACAAAAAACCCCTTAAGGATAGACTGGCAGGAAAGTACACAAAAAGCAGCTAAAATGATGTCAGAACACAGAGTAGGGACAGTTATAGTTTTAAAAAACAATAAACCTATAGGTATTTTAACTGACACAGATCTCACTAAAAGAATAGTCGCTTTATGTAAAGACCCCAAAAAAATTAAAGTTTCTCAAATAATGACAACGCCTCTGATTTTTTCTTCACCTAGCGACAAAATCACAGACGTAGTTTTTAAAATGAAAAAACACAGAATAAAAAGAATACCGATTATTGATAATAGAAGTCTTGTTGGTGTTTTAACAACCACGGATATCGCTAGAAACGTGCCTGAAATGATGGAATTACTCGAAGCTAGATTGCTTATGAGGGAAAACCCACCAACATTTGAGGAGTCTATCACATCTGGTGTTTGTGAAATCTGCGGAAATTATTCTGATAACCTTGTTTTTGAAAATGATGAATGGGCATGCGAAGATTGTAAAGAATAGATAATTAATATCGTTCAAGATATAGATAATTAATATGGAATTATTGAACCAAATTGTAGATATAGGAAAACCAGTTATTTATTATTCAAATACTAATCCTGAATTTGTTAATTATAACAACTCAATATATGAAGTTATTGAGAAGATATCTAAAACTGGTTATAGAAGATTTCCTGTATTGAAAATTAAAAAATTCCCAATTAAAAAAAACAACGTTTTGGGTGTAGTGACTGTGATGGATATATTAGATGCTTTCCTTAGGAACGTTGATTTTAACTCACCTATTTCACTTATAATGTCCAGAGATATTATCACGTGTAGGTATTATGAACCACTTGAAATTGTTATAAAAAGATTCAAATTTGCTAGAAGAGGCGGATTTCCAGTCGTAGATGATAAAATGAATTTAAAAGGACTAGTAACCGAACACGATATTGTAGATTTATTTAAGGATTATGTATCACATATTCACGTTAAAGATATAATGACAAGAAAACCATTCTATATATCACAAAACAACTTTTATAACTGTTTGAATTCTATAATTAATACTAAATATAGAAAATTGCCGATCGTTGAAAATAAAAAATTATGTGGTCTTATTACTGATAGATTATGTCTTGATATACTAAAAAAATGTAAATATCAAAAAGATAACCTTCATTTTTCGGTTAGTGACATTATGATAAAAAAAATACTTACAATAAATGAAGAAAGCGATGTTAAAGATGCTATAGAATTGATGAAAAATAGTAGATGTGGCGGTTTAATTGTAACTGATGATGATATATTAAAAGGTATTATAACAGAAAGAGATATACTAGATAGAGTGTTATAATGTTGTTAAATGAAGAAAAATTTATTGATCTGGCGAGTGAATATTTGACAATAGTTAAAGGTAATAAACATGGTGCATCTTTGAATAATCTGAGTTTAAATAATATAATTAACATATCTGGTAGTGAAATAGAAAGCTTCAGTGATAAATTATCAGAAAAAGCAAATATATAGTGCTAACAGATTTTGATTGCGAAGGAGAAAACGAAAAACAAAAGATTTATAAATTTTTTGATAAAATTAGAATTAGATTTAATCATAACCTTAGATTAAAATTCAAAAACATCTTTAAGGTGATTAAAATAGAAGAAATTAAAAAAAATTCAACCACAATGGAGGATGATTATAATGGCAAAATTAGCTCAATCAACAATAAAATATTTGATAGAAGCAGATTTCTCCGCGAACGGAGTAGTTGAAAAACCCGATGTTATAGGCGCTATTTTTGGTCAAACAGAGGGTTTATTAGGGCAAGATCTTGATTTAAGAGAACTACAAAGAACGGGCAGGATAGGAAGAATTGAGGTTAATTTAAAGGAAGATAAAGGAACAACATCAGGGACTATTCAAATACCATCAAGTTTAGATGCATCAGAAACGTCACTTATAGCAGCTGCTGTAGAAACGATAGAGAGAATAGGTCCTTGTGAATCTTCTATTAAACTTAGAGCTATTAAGGATATACGAATGGTTAAGAGGGATTATGTTGTAGATAGAGCAAAAGAGATTCTACAAAAACTACTAGAAGAAATACCAGAAACGGATCATCTTACAGAAACTGTTAAAGAATCTGTTAGGATATCGGAAATAGCAGAATATAATGGTCTTGAATGTGGTCCAGATATTCCTGACTCAAATGAAATAATCGTAGTTGAGGGTAGAGCTGATGTAATTAATCTTTTGAAAAATGGTATCAAGAATGCTGTAGCTGTTGGTGGCACGACAGTATCCAAAGAGTTAATAGATTTTTGTCAAGACAGAATAGTTACACTGTTTTTGGATGGAGATAGAGGCGGCGATTTAATACTAAAAGAGTTGAGCCAATTAATCCCAATAAGAGATGTTGTTAGAGCTCCTGATGGCAAAGAAGTGGAAGAACTAACAAAGAAAGAAATATACAAGGCATTAAGGACTAAAAATTTAGTTGAAAAACCCCGATATAAAAAACGCGAAGATTTGGATGAAAGAATGAAAGAAAAAATATCTAATACATTGGATAGAATGATAGGTACAAAAGCGGTCTACATTTTTGATGATAAGATGAAAATTGTTGGCAAGATACCATTGAGCAGATTTACTAAAGAAAATAAAGATTTAGAAAATGCTAAAATAGTTTTGGTAGATTCTTCTATTGACGACAATATGATAGAAATTGCGGATCATAATAACATAAGTTACTTAATAGGAGAGAGTCTAGAAAATAAAACAAAACCGAAAAGAGTTAGAACTTACACAAAAACAGAATTAAACAATTAACTCTGTTACAATAATTTCCAACTTGCCCTTATATATACTAGGTTTTCCAATTACGCTAATGCTTGTGCTATTTTTTAGTTTGTCTATATTTTTTATACTATTATCGAATATAACTAAATCTATGGTACCAGTTTCATCTTTAAGTTTTAAAAAGTAGGTATTTTGTTTCGAAACAAATTTACTTGTTATATTACCATGCATTTGTATCGAGTTTTCCTTTCCTGTAATTTCCATTACTTTCTTTGTTTCGGGTTCGTATATTTTATTCGATATCAATATTAAAATTATTCCAAGAACTGACGAAATCAAACTGATTTTTATTAGAGTGCTTTCTTTCATTTCAATACCTTTGTGAAAATATTTTTATATAACAGTCCATTTTTCGTTAATGTGCTTTCCATAAGATTTATTGAATTAACTTCAAATTCGCCGAATTTTATATATTGGTTTTTTCTTAAAAAATCTAGTACTTCATTCTTATCAAATATTTTTGAAACACGACACAAAGTTAACTTTGATTCCAAATGATAGGTGCCCCCAATGTTTTTTACAGTTTTTTCTATCAGGTCTTTTAATTGTTCATCATGGTCTTTCACGCTTATCCCAATTATTTTTATATTATTCATTCTTGGAATTATTTTTATTCCATCTAACTGTACTCTAAATACATTGGCATCTAGTTTATTCAGTCCGTTCATTATATTCTTTGTTTCATTTTCATTTTTTTCACCTAAAAAAGTAATAGTAATGTGAAGATTATCTTTTTCTACAAAATTTCCCTTTAGCGGAATTCTAGATAGTTCATCTTGAAATCTCAATAGAGATAGTTTTATTTTATTTGGTATAAGTATGCACGTGAATAATCTCATAATATGAATTACTTTTTTAATTTATAAATTTCACGATATCTTTAAATTTTCTAATTAACAATTACTTAAAAATGGATGAATAGTGAATTTCATGTTACTTGATTATAAATATTACAATAAATTAGGTTGGAACAAAAACCCATTTGTTTTATCCGTTCTACCAGATTTAATGGTAGGATACGCTTCGCAAGCAGATTTACTCTTGTCTCATATAATGAATCAACATAAAATAGCATTAGTAATTGGTCCAACAGGATCTGGTAAAACAACATTTTTAAATTGGACAATGAAAACGGTAAGAAATAATGATCTTTCGTTATATTATGTTCCAAAACCCCCAACTAAAAAAGAGGATATGATTGATTTGTTCAAATTTATTTTTGGATATTCTGTTATAGATAATATTTTTTTCCCTCATTTGAATATTTTGAACATTCAAAAGTATTTACTCAATAAAATTTCCAAAAAAAATGTGATTCTACTGATAGATGAATCACATGAATCGTCTGTTGAAGTTTTAGAATGGTTCAGAACATTAAGCGATATAATTCCAAACCTCACATTAGTATTTGCTGGTTTACCAATTTTAGAAAAAAAATTAGAAACAGATTTACCAACACTTATGATGAGAATAAATACACGTGTTTATTTACAGTCATTAAACGTTACCGAAACTGATTCTTTGATTAGAAAACGGATAGAAAATGCAGGTGGTAAAGGATTGGAACCATTTTCACCTGAATGTATCAATAAAATACACAATATAACAGGTGGATTCCCACGTGAAATAATTAAAATTTGTGACGATCTATTACGTGAAAGCGTTAAAAGGAACATAAGTATAATAACATCTCAGTTTATTGATGAGGTTTATAAAACATCTATTCCGTCCGAAATGGCACAATCTAAAATATTAATCACGTCCAAACAGAAGGAAATATTAGAATTACTAAATAAACAAACGGATTTATCACCCACAGACATAGTTAATGTCATTGGTATAGAGAGTTACAAAACAAAATATCACGCTATACGCTCGGTTAACAATATATTGAAGAGATTAATGGATGACGATATAATTAAACGAAAACAACTTGGAAATAGTTATGTTTATTATCTTTCTGGTAAAGGTAAAACACTATTCGTTGATGCTTAATTACTTTAAGTTTATATGGTTAAAATTATAAAATATTATTGAATTATAAAATAGTTACAGGTGATTTCATGGCTGAAACAAGAATAAAAGCACGTACTGTTGTCGGAAAAACGATTGTTAGTGAAGAAACAGGTAGAAAATTTGGTGTAGTTAGTAATGTTGATTTTGTAATAGAAAGTGGCGAACTGTTAAATTTAGTCGTTACAGATTCTACTCGACATCTAAATGAGATGAATCTTAAATCCGATGATAAAGGCAGAACTTTAATCCCATTTAGTGCTGTAAAATCTATTGGGGATTATGTTATTGTAAGCGAGAACGAATTAATTTAATACATTATAAACTTTAAAATTTGTTGAATAACGGCTAATTTTAGTTTATTTTATTTATAATATTTAAATATCTTAGTAATTTTTCTAAATCAGTATTTTTATCCTTTATTTTTACCAATTTGATTCTAAAACCGTATTCATTGAAATTCTGTGTTAAAATAAAGCTATTTAGATATTTATTAACTATATTAGATATTGTCTGCGGATGTATCTCTGTTTTTCTTGCTATTTCCCTTATATGTATCCAATCTTCTGCTTCTTTTAGTACAAAAATGACCTTTCCTATCTTTTCTAGCATAGACTTTCCTATCTTTTTAATCATTAAATATTAATTTGACAGCTGTCAAATTTAATCTTTTCTGCTATATTTATCCCTCACTTTTTGAGATATGTTATTATATAAGAAAAATTACTATGTTAATTTTTATTTGATATTTATAAGAATTGAGAAATATAATTAATAATTGATCATATGAATTGCCAATATTGTGACTCAGAAGTACAAAAAGAATGGGGATTTTGTCCTTTATGCGGGCACAGCATTGAAAAAACAAGCTTATTCTCAGATTTTTTAAATAAACACGTAGATCAATTTAAAAAAAAGCTTGTAAAGTATGAGGACAAACTACACGGAATAACAATTAGTATAACAAATATTGACGAACCGATAACGTTATCACGATCAGATGTAAATAAAGAAACAGATCACTACGAAATTAACCGTCAGAAATATAATACTAAGAAAATGTCTAAAAACGTGATAGAACCACATATAATTACAAATAATAGAGATGGTATTTTAAAATTCCAAATATGTTTACCTGATGTGAAGTCTGAAGAGGATATAGAATTACAAATTATGCCAAATTCGGCAGAATTGAGAGCCACTTCCAATGAGGTTAGTTATTTCAAAATATTAAATGTACCTAAGAATTATTGTTTGTCAGAAAAAAAACTAGATGATGGAAAACTGGTTCTTGTTTTCACGTCTTAAATATAATTTTTATTTGTTACACGTTTAGTTAGTAAATTAAAATACGGTATATAACTAATAATTGAGTGATTTAGTGGATAATTATTTGATAACAAAAAAAATACTCGAAATTTTTAATATAAAAAACCTGAATCCAGTTCAAAATGAAGCTATACATAAGGATTTATTAGATAAAAAAAATTTAATAATTTCATCCCCAACAGCTAGTGGAAAAACTCTTTGTGCTATAACAGCTAGTTTAAAATGTCACGTTACTGAGAGAAAGAAAGTTTTGTACTTGTGTCCTTTAGTTGCGTTAGCTCAAGAACATTATGATAATTTTAAAAATAAATTCTCTCAACTAGGAATAAAAATTGCTTTGTCTATAGGAGACCTTGATAATTCCGATCAAAGGCTAAGAGATTATGACTGGATAATTTGTAGTAATGAAAAAATGGATAGTTTGCTAAGACACGGAATTGAATGGATAAATGATGTTGGTTTAGTTGTTGTTGATGAAATACATTTGATTTCAGATTATTCTAGAGGACCAACGTTAGAAATATTGCTAACAAAATTGAAATTGATGATACCAAAAGCCCAAATAGTAGGCTTGAGTGCAACAATTAATAACATTAAAGAACTATCCGAATGGCTAGACTCTGATTTTATTGTTAGTTCTTGGAGGCCAGTTAAATTGTATGAAGGGGTTTCTTACGATGGAAAAATTAATTTTTTAGAAAAAAGGGATTACTATTTATCTTCTAATATATCTGACGAAAAATCAATTGTTGAAGACACATTAAATATGAAAAAACAGATTCTGATTTTTGTATCAACTAGAAGAAACGCAGAATCTTTAGCTGAAAAATTAAGTATTTTTGTTAATGAAAAAAATTTAAACACTGAAAAAACAGAGTTGAATAACATCTCACTTTCTGTATTGAATGCTTTAGAAATACCAACTATTCAATGTGAAAAACTATCTAAATGTGTTGATAATGGAATTGCGTTTCATCATGCCGGTCTTGTAAGTGAACAAAGAAAAATAATCGAGAACGGATTTCGTGAAGGAAAAATAAAAGTTATAGTGGCAACACCAACGTTGTCCATGGGTATAAATTTACCTGCATTTAGAGTCATAGTCAGAGATTTGAGGAGATACTATACTGGTTTAGGTTCTATGTTAATCCCAGTTATTGAGTATAAGCAATTTGTAGGTAGAGCAGGAAGACCACAATATGATGAATTTGGGGAATCAATTATATTTGCTAGAAACGAATTACAAGCTCAAGAGTTAATTGATAAGTATATTTTATCTGACACGGAAGATATAGAGTCTAAACTTTCAGACGAGTCTGCGCTTAGATCACATGTCTTATCTCTTATAGCATCTAATTTTGTTAAAAATATGGATGAATTGAAAGATTTTTTTAAAAAAACATTTTATTATCATCAAAAAAACAATTTGTTTGGAATAGATAAAAAAATAGATAGAATAATAAAATTACTTATAAAATTTGATCAAATAAAAAATTCAAAAAATAATTTAGAAGCAACAAAAATAGGAAAAAGAATATCAGAACTTTATTTGGATCCATTGTCTGGTCATATTATAACCTCTAATCTAAGAGAAAACGCAGATATAATAGGATTTTTGCAACTTGCTATAATTACACCAGAATTTGATCCATTACCTTCTATACGGTCTGGTGAAACAGAAATTTTAGAAAAATTTTTAATCAAAAACGGTAAAAAATTTTTAATCAAAATACCAGACGAATGGGATAGTAGCTATGACAATTTCTTAAAATCCGTGAAACTAACTACAATTTTTTATGATTGGTTGAATGAAATATCAGAAAATCAAATTTTGATAAAATATAATATAACTCCAGGTGAACTTAGAAATAAATTGTTAATTGCAGACTGGTTGTTTTATTCTATTTACGAATTATGTTTACTTTTAAAAATGAAAATTATTTTATCCCATATAAAAAAAATTAGAATTAGATTAAGATATGGTATAAAAGAAGAATTAATCCCTCTAGTTAAATTACAAAGTATAGGTAGGGTCAGAGCTAGAAGATTGTATAATTCCAATATTAAAGATATAGGAGATTTAAGAAAAATCGATATCAGTAAATTGACTAAAATTCTTGGAGAAAAAATAGCGTTTAGTATAAAAAAACAATTGGGCGAAAAGACGCAAAATAATAAAATTTAGTCCTTTAATATGTGGGAGAATGGGGATTTGAACCCCAGTTACCAGCGTTCTCTCTATGTCCCGAGGCTAGAGTCATAAACCAAACTAGACTATTCTCCCAGAATTTCATATGAATATTTAATTAAAATACAAATTTGTATGTTATTCTTTTCCTAAAAATCGAAATATTTTATGAGTCATATATCCAATTGAAAAACCAAATACTAAACCAAATAAAACATCTAAAGGCCTACTTGTTAATATTATTATTTCATAACTTGAAATTATTATTGAGATAGGTAATAAAACAAAATGTAAGTTTAATTTTCTTTTTTCATAAAAAAATACAGTTGTTAGCGAGAATAAAATCAGTGAACTCATACTTGGAAATGAATAATCGTTAGGGCATCCAGGTAAGCTAATACACGGTCTCTTTACCTTCACTATATTTTTTATTATAGAACCAGATAAATAACTCAATGACACTATGAACAAGAATAATACAAATATAGGTATGTATTTTTTTATTGGATCCTTTCCTTTCATTTTATCACATAATTTCTATGTTAATTAAAATTTTCCTTTCAGTTTTTTTCAAATCGTTTATTATATCCCTATTTATATCTATTGATGATTTATTTGCTAAAATAGCTAGTGTTCTATCATCAATGAAGTTAGACTTTCTTATTATTATACTATTTTTATCTTTGAAGGTTAAATTTGGAGATCCTTGTGCTATTATTTCATCTGTTTTGCCATTTGTTAATAGAATTACTTTAATTTTTTTTCCAAGAATTAATTCATTTTTTAATTCTTCATTGACATCATAGCATCCTTTATTAGATTTTATTGCTATTATACAGTCTCCATTTTTTGTTAAATAATTTTGTTTAGTTATTTCTATCGTTGTCCTATGTTGTCCTAATATATTTTTATGTCCATATGCAATTATCTGTTCTGATATTTTTTTCATAAAATCAATATATTTTTCTCGCGAATGTTAACCAGCCGGTATGCATAATACCCAGAGTTTTTGGTCTTGTAAAAACCTCTGTTTGCCATTCTCTCCTTATATTTTCTATTGTTTTTAAATTAACAAAATTATACTTGTTGATTTCGTTTATAACTAACTTCACTTGTTCTATGTACGGAGAAAAAACAACGAGCCATCCACCAATTTTTAGTGATTTATATGCGTCTTCTATAATCTTTTCTGCGTCTTTCATATCTAATGTTACCATGTCTACATTTTTTTCTTTCATACCATCTGTTATATCTTCGTTTACTATCTTCACATTTTTTAGTTTTAACATTTCTATATTTTTTTTAGCTGAATTGTAGAAATTTGTGTTTTTTTCATAGGTTATAATTTTGCTATTTTTTAAATAATATCCTAAAAACATGCAGAGAAATCCAGATCCGGTGCCTGCGTCAACGATTAGACTTTTATCTGGTATTCCTGTGACCGATAAAATTAGACTTGTGTCCTCAGGGGTTATTATTTGAGGCAGCCTCTTCATTTTTTTGTTTAAAAAATCAATCATTGTTGGTTTCACTATTACAAACATTTCATTAGAATGTGTGTATATTTTGTTTCCCCAATTCATTTTTTTTATTTTAGATAAGTCTAAAATTCCATACTGTGTATGGAATTTTTCGTTGTTTAATTTAACTAGAAAGTTTCTTTTACCCATAAGCATTACATAGTCTTCTTTTATCATATTCTCAGTTAAATATGATTAGTTAACCAATATAAATCACTATAGAAATGAGCCGCTAGAACTATTTTTTCTTTAAATTCTTCCTACAGGTTTTACATAGAGGAGCCCTGAATCCAAGCCAATTTACTCTAATAAGTCTTCCAACTTCTTTTATTGCTTTACCACACTTACTGCATTTTTTTTGCATTTTATCCCTTATATATTATTTTGTATAATAAATTATATTTAATTAGATGTGATATAATTTGAAGTGCTATATAACCATCAGTCCATTGGGTGTGTTCGGAATAAGCGAAAAAGGAGAGATAATTAAACACGTTCCATTTAGTAAAGATTCTATTTTGGCAGCCAAGAAAATACTAGATACAGGAGTTCTACCAGAAGAGAATGATATTACATCTTATCTTAAGAAAATAGGCTATAACGAGTTTATTTCTTCCAAAAGGAGCGATATATATGAACTTGAGCACAACAATTTTGGAGATAAACTGATCAGAAAAAAAATGAGAACCATAGCAAAAACCATTAATTTAAATGAACAGGATCTGAACAAATATTTAACAGATTTGGGTATTGAAATAACTAGAATAGAAACAAAACAGACTGTAAAGAAAGATAAAATAGTCATGGAAGCTATAGATGCTATTGACGAACTAGATAAGTCAATTAACATTTTTGTTAGCAGATTACGTGAATGGTACGGATTACATTTTCCTGAATTAAATAACATAGTGGATAACCACGAAAAATATGTCAAAATTGTATCTGCGCATGGCTTAAGAGATAATATAACGGATGAAAATTTTTTAGAATTAGTCAAAAATAGTATGGGTATAGACCTTAATAAAAAAGATGAAGAAACATTAAAAGAATTTTCTAACAATATATTGAATTTGTATAAATTGAGAAACAACCTTGAAGCATATGTCGAATTTGTACTTAATGAAATAGCACCTAATTTCAGCTCTGTAGCAGGACATTTATTAGCTGCGAGATTGATATCTCTTGCTGGCGGTTTAGAAAAATTAGCGAAAAAGCCATCGTCAACAATACAATTGTTAGGTGCTGAAAAAGCTCTGTTTAGGTATTTACACGGTCACGGTAGGAGTCCTAAACACGGTAGTTTGTATATGCATAATTTAATTCAACAGGCACCATTCAATAAAAAAGGTAAAATAGCTAGGATTCTCGCAGCTAAATTAAGTATTGCCATTAAAATGGATTATTATGGGAATACAAACAGATCTAATGAGTTAAAAAAAGAACTTGAAGACAGAATAAAGGGAGTTATGCTAGAAAAAGATTGAATAGCTTTTTAATATTATTTTCATCTATTAATACCATGATCGACAATCTTCAGGGCCTATCTATGTATCTGCTCCTTGTTTTAGTTATTATAGTTGCCCTTGGCTCAATATTAATTTTGAAATCATCTTTGTATAGTTTTGATACACCGAAAACTTCTTGTTTTAAAGATGAAGATTGTGGACCAGCAACTTGTTGTCATGCTAATAAAGCTATAAATAAAGTTTACGGATCTAACTGCTTAGGTGTTTCTTGTACGGAAGAATGCAAAAAAGGAACTATAGACTGCGGCTGTGGCAGGATAGCTTGTGTGAGCAGCAAATGTTCAATAGTTTGGACGAAAAACAATTCTTGGTGCTAATATGGAAATAACGCCTCATAAAAAATTTCCTGGAATTTTTTTATTTAAAAACAATCTTGCTACAAAAAATTTAGTTCCTGGAAAAAGGGTTTATGAAGAACAATTGTTTAAGCACAACGGGATCGAATACAGAGAATGGATATCTTTCCGATCAAAACCAGCAGCAGCCATAAAAAAAGGACTAAATCAATTTCCATTATTAGAAAAAATGAAAGTTCTTTATTTAGGTTTGGCAAGTTCTACAACAGCATCTCATTTTTCTGATATCGTCGGAAAAGATGGACTGATATACGGAATAGAAATTTCCGAGAGAGTGTTGAGAGACACTTTACCGGTTGCGAAGGAAAGAGAAAATTTAGTGCCTTTACTAGCTAACGGTAGGAACCCAGAGAGCTATTCATGGATAGAAGAAGTAGATCTAGTCTACGCGGATATTGCAATACCTGACATGACAGAGGTTTTTATAAGAAACTGTGAATTTTTCTTGAAACCAAAAGGTTTTGCCATGATTGCTATTAAATCTAGAAGTATAGATGTTACACAGAAACCTCAAATAATATATAAGAATGAAAGGAAAAAACTAGAAAATAAATTTAATGTGGTGGATTTCGTAACATTAGAACCACTTGAAAGAGATCACGGGTTCTTTGTTTGTAAGGCAAAGAGCTAATTTATAGGTTTCATCCAACCAAATAGATTTCTTCCATTTATTAGATTTAACTTCATTTTTAAAACATTTCTATCTAATATTAAACTCCCCTGTATTTGCGCTAATTCTTCCATTATTCCAACCTCCGTGTATATTTAATTCAGTTAATTTTCTTTGGGCTATTGATATTTCTTCGATTAAAACACTTTCTTGACAACTTCTGCAGAAAATTCTTTTTTTGCCGAATCCGTCTAAAAACCTTATCAATCTTGGGGAATGACATTTATAACATTTCATTATAATCACTATTCTATTTTTAATTCATGCGTATACTTTATTTTTGAAACTGTAAAGTTTCTTTGAACGAAGAAAATAGGACTAATGAGCACTCTTTTTATTAAACAGAGGCCAATAATTCTTCAAAAAAATTATTTAACTCATCAATATCCATATTAATTCCTATTGCTGATTTATGTCCGCCGCCAATGGCAGAAGGGACATTTATTTTTATCTTCTCTAATAATTCTACTAGATTGGTTTCTCTCTTATTTTGTTCTATACGAATACTTATTTTGACCTTTCCGCCCCTTTGGTTTCTATTAACAACACAAACAATCCATTCTGGATACATCTTTCTGATTTTATCTGATAAGAAAGAGGTAATCCCACTTAAATTTACTTTTTTTGGTTCAAACACCACAACTTTTTTATCTCTATAGAAGGTCGCGGTTTTTTCAAAATCGTTCAGAGAATTTTCTATTTCTGATACCATTTTCTCATAGAATTTTTTTACTGAATATGAATTGGTCGTTAATCCATTAATGAATTGGTCCGGTCTATCTTTGCACTCGATTAAGCTTAATACAGAAGTTTTTGTTCCTTCTTCTCCTTTAACCATTCTTCCCGATCTAACCATATCCCACATAATGCCAAAAATTGAGTTTTCTATATCTTCTTGTGTTATCTTAGTTTTAATTAAATTTGGATAATTTTTTTCAGTATCTTCAAATATTTCTTTACATGCCTCAACTCTATGATCTTCTGTGACACCTATACAACCTATCCAAGAAGCACCTTCTTCCGGAAACATTTTTTTTAAAACTTTGTATATCATGAAGCTTGTAGGAACAACTTTATTATCACTTTTTTCAAAAAATCTTGGATTCAGATATAACATATTACTGGTTTTTATGTCTTGACCGAAAATATGATGGTCTAAAATGAATCCATTGAATATATTTAATTTTTTCGGATCTATAGACAGATCTAGAGTGACCGTTAATTCGGGATTTATTACTTTTAACGAACTCAATAATCTTTTGTTTATGCTGTTAGCTCCTCTTAATGGGAATAAAATAGGATAGGATCCCGTCAAATTATTAACTATGATAGAAAATAGTGCCGCCGAAGAACATCCGTCGCCATCATCATGATGTATCAGACAAACAACATCATCCGTCTTTAATTTTTTAAGAATGTTTTCTATGCTCTCAATCAGTTCGTCTAAATTATTCAGTCTTCCTCACCGGCCTCTTGCATTTTTTGTCTCTTTAATAATTCAAATTGTTTCTCTAGTTTTAATTTTCCGTAATGATAATATTCTATTAGCGACACGAGGGTGTCGAGATAATGCAAAGTTAATGCCTCAAAGGATCTTGGTGGTGTTGGTCCGCCTTCACCAAAATGTGATGCTACTATATGAATAACTTCTTCCGGAAAATCTCTAGAATATAATTCAGCTACAGCAAGCATTGTATGATCAAGCATTATTCCAGTTGGCTCTAAATCACCGCTAGAATCTCTATTGTATTCAAATGCCTTCATTAAATCGTGGAGTATAGTCCCGGCAAGTAAATAGTCTTCATTCAAACTGAGGCCGTATTGCTGTTTGAAGAGTTTTACAGCATCTGAGCAGAACTCTGACAATGTGACGGTATGATTAAGCACATCCCTTTCAACAGGACCCAAACTAGATGATCCGACAGCAAAAACACTTGCAGCCTTTTCTATCGCCTCTGCCTTGTACTTCTGAAATTCTTTATTTGAAAGTTTCATATCTCTGATTAGATCAATCACCCTTTTTCTAAGGTCCTTATCCTTTATTTTTTCCGCTTGTTTTAACAATCTTTCCATAACATTACCTTAGTACTTTTTGGATAACATAATATTAAAAGGCTTTAGTATATTGGTTTATGGTAGATACAATACATTTCCTCTATGCATGCGTTCTGGCTCTATATTAGGATTTAATCTGATTATATCACCTTTTAATCTAGCAGTAGTCCATCCACTATATCTAGGATCATTTTTGATTAAATAATCTGCAATGCCCCATATTGTATCACCACGATTTACAACGTATATTTGAGGAGTTGCAATTGGATTCGGAATAACTGGTGTTGGTGTTAGAGAAAATCCATTATCTACATCTCCGCCCCCAGTTCCTGATAATCCTGATAAAGCTCCTTCATATGTATCGTTGCGTCCTTGTTGGTATCCACTAGCGTATCCATCTTGACGTGCCCCTTCCATATCTCCATTTCTTGAAACACGTCCTCCATAAAACCCGATACCAAGGAGCATAGAGGCTACTAAAAATATCCTGACAAATTTATTACTTAAAGAATCCCTGATAGACTGCAAGTGTTGCATTCTTCTCTCCAAAACAAAAGAAGAAAATTAACTATTTAAACCATTCTTTTCCTAAAAATTGGCAAACAAAATAAAAAATTAACCAAATAGGCTTGCTAATCCACTTGCCGCTTCTTCTGCAGCCTTTTCTTCTTTCTTTTCTTCTTTCACTTCTTTCTTTTCTGCTTTAGCTTCTCCACCTGTTACAGGTGCTACTGCCATCATAGGCATTGCTGACTGCTTAATAACGTCTTCTATATTTACGCCTTCTAATGCAGATACTAACGCCTTTACTTTAGCATCTTCTGCTTTGGCTCCTGCACTCTCTAGGACTTTCTTTACATTGCCTTCATTAACTTCCTTTCCTGCGGAATGAAGCAATAATGCTGAATATACGTATTCCACTCTTTACACCTCCTGAAATTTCAATTCATTTTCTAAAATTTTCAACTTTTTAAGTTTTTCATGATCTGTAAAATCAACATGACAAGGCACAACAGTAACAGCATTTTTTATCCATTCAGCATCACTATTTTCAGGAAATATTTTATTTTTAAAGGGTAATCCAATATTGAAAAAGTGATCCTTTCTCTTATCTATCCCATTATCGTAATATCCATCTCTTATTGCACGCACAACCTTGATATTGTCAGTTTTTTTAGTCGGAATATTTATGTTTAACCAATCGGCACCCTTAAGGCCGTTTTTTAAAACCCATTTTACTATTTTTTCTTCGACTTTTTGTGGAAAATCAAACATATGTTCGAATCCGTTATGATCTGCATGATGTATATACTTGATTTCTTCATTATCTGGTGTGTAGCCGAAGGCTAGAGATGGTATGCCCATACAGGATGCCATAAAAGCCGCTGAGCATGTTCCTGACATAATTATTGCTGAATTACTAATTTGTTCGCCTATGTTTATTCCTGAAATAACAAAATCGGGTTTTTCATCTTTTAAATCATGAAGCAGAGCTAACCTGACAACATCGACAGGCGTTCCGTCTACAGAAACACATTCTGTCCCGTCCAACAAGTTTCTTTTGTAGTACTTCACAGGTTTGTTAACAGTCATTCTAGATCCACCAGCTGTATTCTGAGTTTCAGTTGCATAAACATACACTTCTCCTAAATTTTCGACAGCCTTTTTTGATGCTAGTAAACCTGGAGAGTTATATCCGTCATCGCAAGTCAATAAAAATTTTATCAAATTAAACACCCGTTTTGTTTTTTATCATATCAGCCTGCATTTTCGCTTTTCTTAGAACGTCCTCAATTATTCCTTTATCTAATATATTCCTGTTCAAGCCAAGATTTTTGGCGTTCCAATAAGCTTTTTGTAACAGTATTTTGATAGATTCTTTTGTTGTATATTTCGTGTTTACGGCAAGGTTCAACGCATATGAATGCGCCAGTTGAAGTTTTTGGATGTATTCTTCAGTACTTACGGATAAAATACCTTTATTAAAAACAAAACCATCTTCCCAAACCCCCAACAAGTTTATACCTATATTCATTGGTTGTATATCCAATTTTTTCAGAAGATTTGCAACATCGGTTGTTACTTTGCCGTCTTTTTTAAGAACAATCGTTTCCTTTGAAACATGAATTTTACCTTCTTTTACCATAGCAGGTATTTTTGCTCTTTGCAATTCGCCTATGGCAGGACCCGCGGGAAGTTTTGTTGGTCCTTCGGGTATAGCTATGTCAATAGGTGTTATATCGCCCTCTTTTGCATATGTGGGTGATTTATTGCCTTCTAATATCTTGAACAATTTGAATGGGTTGATTGCAGTAAAAATTAATGCTGGTTTTTTCATATCAATTTCATATAGTTTTTCCAGCCCGCTTCTGTTTATCTCTTTCATGGCAATTTTTATCAAACGTTTTTTGGCCATAACGATTTTTGCGTCGTTTCTCATGTCCTTTCTTATTGCCTGCAACTGTTTTGACGGCATTTTATAAAGATCCACTAACCCGATTACAGGGTATTCTTTCATGTATTTGGTCAATGTTTTTACTTGCTCCTTTTTATATTCCTTTACCAATTCTTACACCTCAAGTTTTATCGGCTTGCTCATAGTCATTTTCAAAACAATCTTTCCGAGGTTATTTCTGCCCTTGGGTAGCTTGTTCTTCAAAAATTCAATTAAAATCTTAATATTCTCATTTAACTCTTCGTCTTTCATGTCCTCTGTTCCTATAACTGTATGTAATATGGGTTGTTTTTTGATTGTTAGCCTTACGCCTTTTTTGTAATCCTTTATAGCGTTCTCCACGTTCCCTATAAGCGGTTTGGGCATTAATCCTCTAGGAGCCAGATATTTACCTAAATGTTTACCCACTACGGGCATTAACTTAGGCTCTGACAAGAACAGTTGCGTGGAATTGATAAGTTTGCTTAGTTCTTTCTTATCTTTCTCCAATTTTTCGATTTCTGCGTCCTTTACTATAATACAACCATCTATTTTCTTGTCATCAGACGAAAATAACGTAATTGATACGGGCTTTCCAAGACCATTAGGAAGTGTTACTATTTCATCGAATTTGTTATCCGCTTTGTTTACATCAAATTCCTTTAGATTAATAATTAGATCAAATCTTTGTTTGAAACTTCTCTTCTTAGAAGACTCTCTTAATTGTTTTATTTTATCTAAATATTCCATTCTCTTCCCTCCTGCCATTGGCAGTAAAAACGGGCTAAACTATCTTAGAGGTACAAATTTAAATATCTTTTATGTAACTACTTGTAAATAGAAATTAACTACTGAAAGATAGAAACGTTTATAAATGAGTCTTGACATTATTAATGTTACTAAAAAGTAGTAAATATATGGTGAAATATAATGCCTTATGGTATAGATCCACAGACCGCAGAAAATTTATTTTATTTGATAATGGGCACAATTATTACTGTTTCTGGAGTGGGCGCAATTTATTATGGTCGTTTAGCTCTGAAAAGTCTTCGTGGCGGAAGAGCCGGTTCAAGTCCAGTGACAGCAGAAGATAGTGATGAATCAGAGTCGGATATTTTCGATAATATACTAAAAAGATATAGAAGAGATTAAGAACGAGTCTATGACCAACTTTTTTATTTAAGTAAACCAATTACTATTAGATGAAAAATAAAGGTATATCCCCAATAGTTGCGACAGTCCTGCTTATAGCGTTTACCTTAGCTGTTGCCAGTCTGCTCGGTGGATGGCTTACTTCTTTGACTAAAACCCAAACAGATACGATAGAACAGGGCACGTCAAAAGCAGTAAATTGTAGCAGCGCTGTTATAGATATAGTTAATGTAATCTGCGCTAATTCATCACAACAACTAAAAGTAGCTATAAATAACGTAGGCCAAAACGAACTATGGGACTTTTCTGTATTTGCGTCTCTTAATAATACATTTTATTCTAACAGTACAGGTGGTCCTAACTCAACAAACACCTTAAAATTAGGGGAACAAATAATCTTGGTATATGGTTGCGACAAGAACACTTATTGTGCTAACAATGCTCTTGTGAGTAAAGTCAGAGTCACACCAGGAAGCTGTCCTCAGGCATGGGCAGAAAAAACAGTAAATGTTCGATGCACGGTTTAACTCTTCTTTAAATCTTTACCTAATTTTACGACAACTTTTCCTAAAGTATCAAATTTTTCAACGAATTTATTATCTAATTCAAAAACCCTTTTTGTTATTTCTCTATACTTTTTTTCTTGTTCTCTTCTAAAGTCTTCCAATTTCATTTCAGAATTAAAGTTATCCAGTCTTTTTTCTATTATTTCCTTTTCAATAGATTGCAATTTCTCATCAATGCTGTTAGGGCTATTATAAAACTTTTTCAATAAACTGTAGTTCCTCTCGTTGTAGTATAATTGTATGCCAATCATAGCGAGTATGGACATTAAAACTAGAAAACTTGTTAATTCAAGAAACTTTGCAGATATGATTAATGAAGTTACTGATATTACCCAAAAGCCCCATAATACAACAGAGAATTTCATCAAATCCTAATATTTCAATGAATGAAAAAGTTAAGTAGTTTACTAGAAATGGTATTTTAATATAAAATATATCGAACATTGTAAAATCGATTAATATGTCAAATAAATTATTTTTTGAAAACAGCAACGGAAACAAACTTTATGGTTTATTTCAATAAAGAATCATACTTCCCTTCATCTATTTCTTTCAAAATTTCTTTTGCAGGTTTGCCTTCAATAGTTAAGGGCATACTTACGACAGCACCAACAATTTCTTTCACAGCCTTTTTAAAATCTTTAGCTAGTAAAGAATCTCTTTTCATTTTTGTTATTTTTACAATTTGTTCCATTTTCAAATTTCCAAAAATTATTCTTTCCTTTTTTTCCTCTTTTTTAGGTGCCAATTCTTCAACAGGAGTCTTTGTCGGCGTTTTAGCATCTCTCTTTTCAATTACTTCTGCAGGTTTTTTTTCTTCTACTGTCGCAGGCTTAATCTTGTCTTCAGCTTTTTTTTCAACACCCATCTTTTTCAAACCCAGTTCCTTTTTAATCAGTGAAGATACAGGCGGTACACCAACCTTTATCTCGTATGAAGATTTGCTTGTATCAATGACTATTTTCACAGGGACATTCATTCCTTTGTATTCCTTTGTTTTTTCATTTATTTCGTTGAATAGTTGTCCCATGTTAACTTTATACTGAGAAAGTTTGGGAGCGGTTGTTGGTCCAGGTTTAGCATTTCCACCTTCAATCAATAAATCTAATGTTTCTTTTCCCATACTATGCACTCGTTTTTTGTATAATAGTCACTAGTTCCGCGTTAACCGTGACCGGTATAGGCACGGTAACTTCTATCAGTTCTATAGTAACTTCACTTTTATATTTATCAAATCTAGTGACTCTTCCCTTTTCGCCTTTGAATGGACCGCCTATTACTTCTACTATATCACCTTCAGTTATTTGTATCTCCGTTTTCTTTGTTTCCAAAAATCTTTTTATTTCGTTAATACTTACAGGGTTTCTTAATATTCCTCTTGCATGCGGTATTTCTTTTATAACATCTTGAATATCCCTTAGTTCGCCTTCTACAAAAATATACCCCTTTATTTCCTCAGGATGAGCCAAAGCCTTTATGTCCATGGCAGCGGTTTTAGCTTTATCCGCCATTGATTCTAAAACTATATTTTCTCTTCCTATGATTGTCTTAACAGCATAAATCATTTTATCCAACCATTATTGATATTAAATAGAATATAAATCCGATTGAACCAATGACCAGAAACCCTATACCACATATTCTTAGCACTTCTTTCATATTCTTTGCTGTCGGTTTTTTGGCCACTTGTAGTACTCTTCTGTATTTTGCAATACTCTCCTTTATATTGAGTTTCATATTAAATCACAAATTTAGATTGTTTTTATATAATAAAATAGATTTTTAAAGAATTCGATCACTCTAAAAACTCTATGCCGAGCTCTTCTTCTATGACAGTTTTTTTTGGTTTGAATAGATCTTCAGTTGTATAATCTTCCCCACCTTCAACACCAGTTATTATGAGCATAGCTCTTATGACATCTCCCATATCTTTTGAGACCTGAGCACCCCAAATAATTTTAGCATCCTCTGATAGTTTATTCGATATAGCTTCTACAACTTCCTGGGCCTCTTTTATGGTCATATCCTGTCCGCCAGTAACATTAATTATTGCCCCAGATGCGCCGCCTATGTCTAACGATAATAATGGATTTGCTAAGGCCTTTTCTACCGCTTCTACAGCCCTGTTTTCTGAATTGCTTTCACCTATTCCAATCATAGCTAACCCACCTTTCCTCATAACAGCTTTTACGTCAGCCAGGTCAAGATTAATTAATCCAGGCGTTGTAATCAGTTCAGCAACACCTTTAACTGAATTAACCAAAATTTCATCTGCTACTTTAAAAGCAGTAGCCAGGCTTACATTAGGGACGACTTCTAATAATCTATCATTAGGGATTATAATTATTGTATCGACAACTTTCCTGAGATTTTCCAACCCCACCTTTGCATTTTTCATTCTTGTTTTTCCTTCCATAGTGAACGGTAAAGTGACTATACCAATTGTCAAAATATTCATTTTTTGTGTGATTTCAGCTACAATAGGTGCAGAGCCTGTTCCGGTTCCACCACCCAATCCGCAAGTAACAAATATCATATCCGCTCCCTGGATTAAATTTTTTATTTCCTCTCTACTTTCTTTAGCAGCTTCCATGCCAACATTAGGGTCGCCACCTGCGCCCAAGCCGCCTGTTAATTCTTTACCGATAAGAAGTTTCATATCAGAGTCGCAATAAAATAGATCTTGGGCATCAGTATTTAATGCAATGGTGTGAACACCCTGTATACCCACTTCCATCATTCTTGTAATAGTGTTATTACCTGCTCCGCCACAGCCAACTACCTTTATGCTTGCTCTTTTCTCTTCAAGAAGTTTTTTTAATTCTTCATCTACTTTGTTTTCTCTCTTTTTTATTATATCTTTTCTCATTGAAGGAACTGCCATATTTTATACCTTTTATTATCTCTTAGTTGTCACAACTATTAAATTTCTTAGAACGCAAACTTAAATGCCTTTTTATGAATATAAAAAAGAAAATTATTTTCTAGAATTCTTCGATAAATCTTATTTTCTGAATTTCCTTTATCCATTTTTTAATTATCTGAACACATTCTTCCTTTGTTTTTCTATGAACATCAACTTTTATGTTTATTTCCGCAACGCCATCTTTAACTGAAACTTCAACATCCTCATCCTTCATTTTTATATAAAGTTCTAGGATAGCCTTTACTTGTTTATTCTCATCCTTTATCTGTTCTGTTATTTCCAAATCATATTCCAATTCTTTCCCCGCAAGTGGATGATTGAAGTCAACTGTTATTCTACCGCCAGATACAGACAGAACTCTTCCGCCAACATTGTTCATATTGACTATCATGCCGGGATAAGGTTCCATATTTTGTTTTTTGAATTCTGAAATTGGTATAAGTTTGATTAATTTTTCACTTCTTTTGCCAAAACCTTCTTCTAGAGGAACCTCGATTTTTTTCTTCTCGCCAATTTTCATGTCTTTTAGTGTTTTTTCGATGCCCTTTATAATAAGATTACTGCCGACAATAACAGGAACAGGGCCATATTTAAATTCAGGATTGAATATCGCATTTTCTTTGGCCACGTCCTCCTTTGTTAAATCAAATATTTGTCCGTTTTCCTTTATTCTACCCACAAAATCTATTCTTATGAAATCTCCTTCATTCATTTTATCACATGAATAAATGTAAAAAAGTCTTTAAATATTAAACATGAAAATACACTTTTGCTTAGTTTATCAGCACTAAAAGATTAAAACTATCAAAAATGTTTAAAGAAAAAAATATATAAAACATCCCAACAGAACTATATTTCACTAGTATTCCATTAGGCTGTCTACTATTTTGTCTATTTGTTCTTTTTCTTCTGTAGTTTTTGGTTTGAAGACGTCTTTCATTCTTTCTCTTAGCATTTCTCTTTTAGCTGCATCTCCCATTTTTGCTATTGCTTTCATTGAGTTTTCTACTCTTGTCAATCTGGCTTTTGTGTCTTTTAGTTCTTTTGTAACTTCTACTAATGCAGACCATAATTGAGCAACTTTAACGTCGTCGGCTTGCATGTAGGCGCATCTATGTTTCTTTGCTTTTTCTAAAAGTTCTGCTAATTCAACTTGTCCGTCTTCGCATAAGAACTCTTTCCAGTCCTTTTCTTCTCCGAACAATACCATTAAATTTCACCTTAAGAATGACTTCAAATTAAACTTTAAATACTTAACGGTAGTAACAACATTATTTATTTAATTTTCTTGTAAATTCATCTTTAACTGAAGTTTTGAGGCCTCTTGAATTATAGACAACATATGGAATTCAAAGAAGTTATGGAATAATTTCCAACGAGTCCTATTTTTCGTAATTTTTTATATACTAACTACTAACGAGTTGTTGAGCGAGCAAAGTGAGAGGAATTTGAATTCCTGTTGCGCGACTGAGTGAGAATGCAGATGATACTATCTGAACGAAAGCAAGTGAATGGAATGAACGGGTAATGCGAAGGACGATGCTTTTCAATATAATCTTCGTAATAAATAATATGATAATATGTAATGAGAAGACTATTAGATTTGGCCAGTTCTTCCAAACAAAATGTAGAAGAAGACATGTAAGATCGCATGGTACTATTCAAAACTCAATAGGTAAACATTTACAATCGTTAGGATTCGAGGTTGTTTATGAGTTTCAAGATGTTGATGAGGATTCTTCTTACAGGTACGACATAATTGCACAGAAAGGAAAGGAATTATGGATAATAGAGGTTAAGGATATATTGAATATTAGAAATTTTGGTCAAATAGAAGCATATTGTTTGCAGGCAAAGAAGGAAAATCCTAATGCAAAGGTTTGGCTGGGAACAGATTGTTTGAATTATTTTGCTTTGGTTGAAGGTGAGATAGGTCAAATGGTGGAAAGATTGATGAAACAAGATGATTTAGGTATTATTCTAATTAATCCAGAACTTGTTTGGATATTACCAGCACATAATGATTTATTGAATATCGAAGAAAAAGGACATTTGTGCGAGAGTTGTCAATATTGTGACGGATTTACTACAAATGGAGCTTGTAGGAATTTCTTAATTACAGTAGAACAAGGTTGTAAGAAGAATCCTAAAATGACAAAAACGGACGCAAATACTATTTTCGAGTATTCAGTAGAAAATTTCAAGTTTATTAAAAAAGAATTCTTAGAAATTAAAAGAAAGATGGGAAAAGGAATTTTTGAGAAGAAATCAGGAATTAAGTTAGAGTCATAGTTATTATATTCGTCCTTCGTATTATTTCGTCGCAACAACTATTAAGCGAGATAAATATTCGTTTAATGACCTAATACGGATAAAAGGTGAATTTGTTTAAGGCAAGAAATCTTTGTTTTTGATCTTGTCAGGCAAATAAGTTTCAGTAACGAATTTTAACCCCTTTCCAGATAATGCTTCTAACTCCGCTTTGTACTTTTTTTCAAGCATTATTTCTAATTCATTCTTCCACTTAGGATGTTTGAACCAGTCATACTTTAGCATTTCTTGAGCCCTTTTTATGTCGACATCCTTTGCCTTTATTGTGAAATTTTTCAAATCAAATCTTTCAATATCAGTCATCGTCAACCCGAGATATTTTGCTTTTGGTGTTCCCAATCTGTCAGATACATGAGCTAATGATATGGAACCGTATTTTATGACGGAATAAATATACCATCCGTATGGATCACTATCTGCAAAAACATATACAGGTAAATTAAACTCATCAGATAATCTCTGAATAGTTCTTCTTACTCCTCTAGCAGCTTGACCTTGGGTTGTTATGAGGACACACTTATTTTTTTGCCAAAATCTGTCTTCATGCAATCTCTCGAAGGCTGCGTTTTTTTCAATAACAATTATGTAGTCTGCATCAACGTTTTTGATTTCCACATCCTCCACATTGCTTGGTATTGCCCAACCACCACTGCCTAATTTAGACCAATCGATCGTGTCTCCTCTGTCTTTTATTATAACATTACCGACAGCTCTTCCTCTAACATCCGCACCTAAATGTAATTGCTCTCTCAATATGTCAAGTGTAACCTCCAGATCAACTATCAGAGGATCTGATTCACTCTGTTCGTCGAACGTGTTTTCATTTGAATTCGGTAAAGTTCTTTTTAGTGCGTAATACAAATCTCTTAGGCTTGTATGCACGCCCTCTCCGACCAATTCTTTACAAAACGCGGCCACAAGCAATGTTTGCATGAAAGGCTTGGCGTGAGCAACATTGAAGAAAATTCTTTTAGAAATTTTATCTCCTAAAGTAAGCATTTGTGTTTTTTCGTCATAAATGACATTAGATAAAGATCTGACAGGTATATCAATATCCGGATTTTTTCCAGAATTTATATCCTTGACAACTTCTTCTCCCAATTCTTCAAGTTTTTTCTTCGTTTCCTTCAATTTCCTTCATCCCTTTCTTCTTAATCATATCCTGTAATTTAATTAAAATAGGTTCTGGTTTCGTATCGGTTAATTTTCCTAAGGCTCCGGCCACTTCAGGAATATATCTCTCAAATATCTCTCTTCTCTTTTTCTGCATCTCGGCCTTTCTTTTTCCAGATATATGGTATTGTAATTTTCTCCCCACCTCTTGTAATCCCAATTTAATCTCCTTTATTATATCAGGATAAGATGCTACAGCTTGCTTGCTCTCAGAAACAAACGGAACCCAAACAGAAGCCATATGAACCATCACAACTACAGGTCCTGTAGGTAGTGCTTTACCGGATTGTTGTAGTCCATATCTTTTCCAGTCGGTTGCTGTAACCGATTTTGTTATTGCACAATCTCCAGCTTGATAAAGCAGAGGAACTCTGTTAGCGAATCTCAACAGGTCACCGTTTTGATCTTGTGGTAATTCACCGCCATATGCAATGCCACACTCAATAGTGAATGGGTTTCCTCTATAAACTGATGGAGGTCTTGTTACTGCTGCAAAGAACTCGGCCTTTATTTCCTTTTGTAATCCCTTTAACAGAAGATCCTCGCCTAAAGGAGACAAGCAATCGGTTGGTGGTCTCATTAATTGGACTTTGTGCATTGCTTTGAATAATTTATCAGAATCTTCCACAGTAAGTCTCTTCGGTGATATGTTAGGATCAATACCAGCAAGTTTGCATATCTCTTCACCCGAATTTCTTCCTACTCTGGAAAAATCGTTAGTCATGAAAGACAAAACGGTTCTGGAGTTGGTTGATTCCAGCATTCTTCTTAAAATTCCTAATTCGATACCATGTGGATGTGGTTTTATTTCTTTAGGCATTGGCGGTAATACACTGGCTCCACGTGGAAACTCAATTTTGCCATTGGGGCCCTCAAATGTTATTTCAGCATAGGGATTAGCTATGGCTATCTGTTTAACATACTCCACGACAGATTGCTTATTTTCGATGAATCTTCCTTCTATTTCCATTTCAACTTTTAATCCATGCCATTCTTTTCCGTCTTCAATAAGTTTGTGATTAAGAATCTGCGGTTCGTTTTTTTTCACGTCAATCATGAGTTCATAATACGATGTTTTACCATTACCTGTGCTGGATATAACTGTAGTTGGTTTGCCTGTAGTTAGTTGTGCGTAAAGAACAGCGCCGCTAGCGCCAATACCTTGCTGCCCTCGTGACTGAGCAAGTTTGAAAAATTTGCTTCCATATAGCAGTTTTCCCATTGTAAATGGTATTTGTTTGTCAATAATTCCAGGGCCATTATCCTTTGTCATAACATTGAATTTATCGGCAGTATTCTGTTTTACTTCTACCCATATCCTAGGGAGAATTCTAGCAGATTCACACGCGTCTAAGGAGTTATCTACCAATTCTTTCACTACTGTGGCCAATGCCTTTGTAGGATTATCATAACCCAAAAGATGTCTATTTCTTTCAAAAAATTCAGATACGGATACTTCTCTGTGTTCTTTTGCCATTTCTTCTGCTGTTCTAGTGATTTCTGTCAGTTTGATCACCCCTCGCTCTTCGTTCTAACCATCTATATAATGTTTTGTGGGTACTGCCCTCTATTACCATCATTACTGCCTCTTTAGCAGATAATATATCAGTCCACTTTCCTATTATACCCACTGTTTTTCCGAAGATAGAGATTTTAGTATTAGTATAATTTTCTATATATTTCTTTGTTTTGCCTCCGGTTCCAATTAGCCTTCCTTTAAAAATTTTCATTCTATTTTCTGATCCAGTGAAATCTGTTAAGTTGACTACTTCCAGTGAATATTCATCTTTCAATAAATTCAAGCTGCTTTCTATTTCAAACCCTCTCCCAAACGCCTTTAGTACATTTTTAGCCAAATACACGTCTACGCTTTCCCCCTCTATAGTTATATCTTCATCTATTTTAATTTTTGTTTTAGTGCTTCTTTCAATCATTACTCGTATTTCTGGCTTTTTTTTAAGTATTGTTATCCTTTTATCGGGTATTTTTACAAAATCGATCATTTCTGATCCCTCTCTTTGACTATTTCATGAATAATCTTTTCTTCGTTAATAGTCTTGACACCCATTTTTGAAAAATATTTGTTTATATTTTGAATATCTCTTTTTAATAAATCAAATGATTCGTTGTTTGATAACATCATGCCATGGCTCAAGTCGATTATATATGGTTTTTCATGAATTAGAATATTGTAAGCACTTAAATCACCATGGACCAAACCAATTTTTGCCAATTTTCTGACATCTTTCACTATTTTCTTGTATAAGCTATTGCCATCCGTTCTTAGTTCGATTAGCCTCGGTGCAGGAAAATTTCCATCACCTATAAACTCCATGACCAATACATTATCTTTGCAGAAAATAGGTCTGGGCACGTCCACATTTGCATTATATGCCAAGGTCATGTTTTTGAATTCTCTTTGACACCATAAATTTACAACAAAATATTTGTCCTTTTTTACAGTTCTGAACCTGTTATCTCCTATGAGATACTTCCACATGTTTTTGAAATTGCAAGATTCTATTCTGTATATTTTGATGGCAATTGGGTTGTTTGAGTGATCTTTACCTAAAAAAACATTGCTTTCCTTTCCTTCTTTTAGTATTGTGTCAACGCTTTTGATCTTTTTCTTATTGATTAGATTATGCAGTGTCAATAAAGTTCTTCTATCAAAAACGCCTTTGGATATTTTTATATCCTCTGTATCTTCGAATTGCAGTTTTGTCATACTATAAGAACGTGTGTATTATTTAAAAAATGATATAATCAATCTATTCTAAGATTTTTTATCAGATTATTTTTTTGCATCCAGTTTGCTTGTGTTTTTGTGTATCTCCAAACAATATCCGCTCTTTCATCCGACATAACTTTCCACGGCTCTACAAGAACAAGATCGCTGATTCTTATCCAAACTCTTTTTCTTAGTTTCCCTGGTATTCTCCCAATTCTTGATTTTCCATCATCACAGCGAATTCTCAGTTTATCTGATCCTAACATTTGCTCGACTATTGCCAGCAATTCGCCTTGTTTTGGTTTTCTTATTCTTGAAATCTCTTCTTCTTCTGTGAATACTTCTCTTCTTCTTTCCAATTGATCACCGAATAACTTATAATAGTTTCATTGTAAACTTTTAAAGTATATGCAAATAACAATCTTGCGTTTAGGTCATAGAATTTTTAGAGATCAACGTATCACTACGCACTGCGGTTTGACAGCGAGAGCATTCGATGCCAGTGACATGACGTATTGCGGGGAAAAAGACGAGAAAATGGAAGACAGCATAAAAAAAGTTGCTAATGCCTGGGGTGATGTATTTGAGGTTAAATATGAAAAAAATTGGAAACAATTTATTAAAGAATCAAAAAATCATGGAAAGACTATCGTTTTATTGACTATGTATGGAATTGATTCTCATTCTATAATAAATGAATTAAGAAGTAAGGAACAGTTAATTGTGGTGATAGGAAGTGAGAAAGTTCCGAGCGATATATATAGTTTCGTTGATTATCAAGTTGCTATAACTAATCAGCCTATATCAGAAGTTTCGGCTCTAGGGATTTTTTTGGACAGGTTTTTCGAAAACAAACCTGATAAGAAGTTTGAGAATTCCAAAATAAAAGTTGTTCCACAGTTAAGAGGAAAAAAGACATCAAACCAGTCTTAAAACATTAGCTATAATCTCGTTCTCTAAATAAACACAAGAAGATTTTGTCATTATTTTTATTTTATATTTGCCTTCACTCCCTAGATCAGGACTCATGTAAACAAAAATTTCTTCAGTTTGATTTATATTCAATCTAGTTTTTTCAGGTTTTATAACAACCCAATCCGGTCCATCTTTTATTATTTGAAAATCATCTACTTCTCCATTATTTTTTAAAATAGCTTTCAACAATCTACCTTTACCGACTTCTAGATCAACATTTGAAGATTCTATATTAATTTCAGCTGAATGGTTTTTGCACTTATCTAATGCAAATACAATATGACTGAATTCAATAAAAGTAAAATAAGAACTCATTATCAAAACAATAAGTGTAAGCGAAAACGCCATTAGATCTTTCGGGTTCATCAGATCACTTCAATAGTAGGACTAGAGCATAGATTAAATCTATAATTCCTAGAACAACTCCAGTCATAACAATAAAATACCCTAATCTAGATCTGATTTTTGCTTCTAAAACTATAGATACAAATAGAAGAAAATTTGCTAACAGTAGAACTTCAGTTAGCATTTTAATCCCCCTTCATTACAAAAAAATAAAGTACGCTGAAAATAATCAATGATATGATAACAGCTATAACCAATGCTTTAATAGACTTATTTTGTAATAGATTTGGCCCACTAGTATCAGCCATTTTTTCTGTTGTAGTAGTACTGATTTCACTTATAGTGGTTGTCGCCTCCTCAACTTCCTTTAAAACATTAATTTTTATTGTTTCGGTGTCTTTTGATTTCTCAGATTCAGCCACTAGCATTGTCTCATAAACACCCAAAGCACCGAATTCGGGGCTGTAATATGCAAATGCTTCCTTCGTTTCATTACCCTCTAATGCTATTGTTTTTGGTCTTATGGATGCCCATGAAACATCTGAATATATTTTGAATGAATCTTGTTTTATTCCGAGGTTTTTAATTTTCGCTTTTAATAATATTCCTTTTCCAGATTCTATTTTAATTTCATTCGCTTCTGGTTGTATATCAACTCCGTAGCATTTTTCTGAAATTATTTTTAATGATCCAATTTCTGATTTATATGATGATTTCAATAGAAACTCTATACCAGTTTCTTTCTCCTCTTGTATTGTTAACACAGTAGAAATTTTTTCGCTAGCACCAGGTTTAATAGAAACAGCTTCAGAATAATCCATTTCATCTATAGACACTGTGAAAACATCCTCCTTAGTTCCAGTATTCTCTATCTCTATTTCTAATACAGTTGGTTCACCTGAGCAAACATTGATTTCGTTATCATAACTTAAAGAGAAATCATGACAATTCAATCTTTCTATTTGAATGGTTTTGGTTGAACGTGCATAGCTGTTTTGTGATTTCGCCTCTAATTCTAGCGGTTCAGTTCCAGGTGTATTATCGCACGCTGCTTTAATTGATAATTCGACTTCTTTCGATTCCCCAGAATTTAATGTGAACTCGTTTTCGCTCAATGCATAGTTTTCTGAGTCAAGATTCATCGATAAAATGACGTTTTCTTCATATTTTCCTTTATTTTCCACTATTGCCTTTGATGAACTATCCTCACATAAACAACCAGATAATTTTTCAGGCGTTTTAATTTCTAAAATCCTGTCAGGTTTAACTTTTAGAATCGCGTCAACAGACGTATCTGATTTACCCAATATTGAAACAGTTATATTGTATTCTGCTTCTTTTGAATAACAATCAGCTGTAATAAACAAATAAATGGTTTTAGATTCTTCCGGATTCAACGTAACAGAATCGTGTGTTAATGTATACCATTCTTTGGGAACTCCTGACACATCCAAATAAAATGTGTCACTTTCTTGCCCCAAATTTGTAATAATAACATCAAAAGTTGCAATACCGCATGGCGAAACTTCTGATTTCTGTGAATACACTGAAGCGTTCATGGAATATTCATTATTTTCTTCTGCTATAACAAAACTGCTAAGTATTAGCAGTGACAAAAGGATAGATATTAAAAATTTATTTTTCATCATATCTACTTAAATAAAGGTGTAAATAAAGGATTTATCCCCTTTGGAGAAAAGTTTAATAATGTTTGCTAAACTTAAAGAGAAAAAAATACAATACAAATTAGAAAAATATGCCTCGATAGCTCAGTTCGGTAGAGCATCTGACTTGTATCTGATCTGACGATAAAAAGATGACTGAAAGAGATCAGAGGGTCGCGAGTTCAAGTCTCGCTCGAGGCTTTGATGCAAGAACAGATGTTTTTAATAGGCATAGCACTGATTTTTATTGGCGTATTTATTACAATCGTTGCTTCTTTTATTTCAGGTTCTGGTAAAGTCGAATCAGGCGGAATCGTTTTTGTAGGACCCATACCAATAATTTTTGGGAGTAATACTAGGATTATATATATAGTAATAATTTTTAGCATACTTAGTTTGATAATATTTCTTTTTTTAAACAGGAGAATTATCTAAAAATTTGATTAAATTAGATATCTTGTAAGTCCACGGGCTTTCTATGCCTGCAACTTTAGTTCTTCTTTTTTTAATATCTTTTATCGGATCTTCGCATATAGTATATGCTAATCCTATATTTCTCAGTGAGTGGGCATCAGATCCAGATGTCTTACCTAAATTGAATACATTAGCAACTTTCTCGGCAAATTCTGTGTAAATTCCCCAGTCAAAAGAATTTATTACTTCTATGCCATCAAAAATTTCTAATTCTTTCAGAGTTTTTTTGTACCTCAATGTCGGAACAAAGGTGAATGGGTGAGGTAGTATACAAACGCCGTTATTATCTCTTATTTCGTCTACGAAATCCATCAGATTTTTCTTTTTTGGTATATAGTCTATACCCAATACTAATATTTCCGCTATCTCGAACCCTTGAGTTTCAAATCCAGGTATCAATAAAAAATCTTTGTCCCCTTTAAGATTTTTTTTCATTTCAAAATATCCTTCCAATGTATCGTCATCTGTTATAGCAATACCATCTAAATTTCTTTTCTTTGCAACTTTTATCATATTTTTCGGTGTCATGTTTGAGCCAAAGCGGTTTTTTGTTTTATAGGTATGGCAGTGTAAATCTATTTTCATGAAATTAATTATATTCATATAACTAAAAGGTAATTTTATATGAAAAACGTAAGAAAATTATTAAAGAAATTCGTAAATTTTTGCAGAAAATCGCTAAAGAAAGATTTAAAGGGAATTTTGCTTTTTGGCAGTTCTGTTTCTTCTATATCGAAAGCTAAGGATATGGATTTAATCGTAGTTTTGGACGATATTTCAGATAAGGAAAAAACATCTTTACAAATAAAAAGGTTTATAGATGAAAAATTAAAAACTGAAAACAGCGGTGAGTCTGCCGACATACCTTTCACTGAAATCAGGGAGGATAATTTATTTAATATTGTAGTTGCCAAAGAATCGGATATTAAATCAGAAAATTTAAAGAGAATATTCAATTCTGATAGATATTTGATTTCGTTTTTTGTTCCTTCATCTCTGGTTCTTTTATCATTAAAAGAGAATCACAAAATCCTCTTTGGGGACGTGGATCTAAAATCATGGAAAGTGAACATCAACTTCCTTGATTATATGAAAACTCTCACCAGATCACTTTTTCTTTCTTTATTTTCCTTGATTTTGTTACTTATATCAATCAAAAAATCTTTTTCTGTATCATGCGATTCTTTGAAGCATCTACTTCAAAATGTTTTCATTTTAGAAACTCGCATGCCGTCAAAAAATGTAGATTTACTATTAAAATTTTACAAGCCATCATGGTGGGTAGATATATTATCAAAATATAGAAATAATGAAACTATAAGCACGCAGAATAAAATCAAGTTTATACTTACCACGCCAATTATTACTATAGCGATTTTCACAGAGGTTTTCATATGAATCTATTAATAGTCTTTGCGCTTCTTGTTCTTTCTTTTATCAACAGTGTGTTTTGGAATAATTTTTTTCGAAATAAAAATAATAAGAAATCCTTTGTTAGGAGAGTCCAAGATTTTTTACTATCTCCATTTTGCATGTTCTTGTATAAAATAGGTTTCAATCCAACAATCTTGACGGTTTTGAATTTTGTTTTAGGAACGTTATCAGTTTATTTTCTCTTGAATAAAAAATTAGAATATTTCTTTGTGCTTTTTCTTTTATCCATGATTTCGGATTCTTTCGATGGATTAATGGCTAGACTGACAAAAAACTCTTCGAAGGTTTGGGGAAAAATGGACTTGCTTGTTGATGGATGGATAAGGCTATTAGTTCTATTTTCATTTTGGATTTTGTATAGAATGCAAATTCTATTTTACGGCATTCTTTCTCTGCTTTTTACGATAGTGATATTTTTTATAAAAAAAGACAAAATAAAACCAAAATTTTTGTTAAGGCATTTCGTTGAGCCACTTTTTATACTGGCTATATTCTATCCCTATGAGTCATTGACTGTAATTTCTCTATGTCTTTTTGCAAACCTGTTCATAGTGGTGATATCGATAAGACGAGGCAGATAATATGAGTTTGGCAACAGTCCACTTCAGTTTGGGTGCTGCTATAGCTGTAATATTGTTCAGAATTGTTGATTATTACAGCAAAAAACAAATTAAGATCATTAGTCAAAAAGTAGGTCCATATCCAAATTGTTTAATATCGGCGAGAAAGGTTTTGATATTGTAATACCAAAACTCATCAGCCAATCAGGGATAATATGTAAACTTCTATGCAACACCATACCTCTTTTGATTGCTGGTGCTAATTTATTTTTCCATTCATTGTCATAGTTTTCTTTCAAAAAATTATAATCAAATCTATTTTTATTTAGACATTTTAAACAAGCACTTGCAGCGAATTTAGCACCTATTAATCCGTATATTATCCCGCCGCCAGAATATGGCTTGACTTGTGACGCAGCGTCGCCAACTAATAAAATATTATCTGCCATAGAGTCTTTTATTAAACCATATCTTATTACTCCGCCTAAAATATCTTTTTTCTCAAATTTTTGATCGAATCTCATCTCAACAAATTTTTTAAAATAATGGACTACATTTTTTTTAGCTGCTAAACCTACTCTAGCCCATTGTTTGTTTTCCGGAACAACCCATGCAAAAAAATCTGGAGTTATTTTTGAACCAAACCACAATTCAACTATGTTATCACTAAAATCATGTTTTATTGTTTCTTGATAACCTATTACATATTCTCGGGGTAATTTTATATTAGCAGTTTTTGCCACAGTCGAATTTGGTCCATCTGCGCCAACTAATAATTTTGATTTGAAAACTCCTTTGTTAGTTTTTATTTCTAGATAACTAGTTTTTCTGTTAAAATTCAGAAATTTTGTTGATGTTAATATTTCTGCTCCAGCTTTCTTGGCTCTTTTTGCTATCTCTTCATCTAGTTTATGTCTGTCGATTACATATACAGCTTTCTTGGATTCTAACTCCAAATAATTTTCATCTTGAGAATAAAATCTTGCTTTTCTGACTTTATTCATTACTATACTTTTCGGTGCTTCGCTCAGCGTTAATATTCTATGACTATCTATACCTGTGCATTGAACAGGATTGCCGATGTTTTGGTGCTCCTCTAATAACAAAACATCTTTTCCAGAAGCTGCCAATAACTCCGCAGTTTTTGATCCGGAAGGGCCAGCACCGACTACAATAGCGTCATAAATCATGTTATTTCCCAAAATTTCTTTGTATTTCCTCGAACCATTTTATTGCTTTCAAGAACTCCCTTTTTGTGAGAGCAGGAAATAGCGCCTTCGTTATATACAACTCAGCGTAAACTGTTTGCCATGGCATAAATCCTGATAATCTTGGCATACCACCGGTTCTGATTATAAGATCAGCATTATTTTTAACGAACAAATTTTCTTGTATATCCTTTTCTGTCACAAATTTTCTACCGGATTTCATTAATTTGTTGACCGCTGTCACTATTTCGTGTTTACCTCCATATCCAAGAAGTATGTTTAGAAATCTCTTATTATATTTTTCCGTATCTTTTTCAATTTCTTTCATAGATTTGATCATATCTTCTGGAAACTTTTCCAAATCGCCATAAAATCTAACTCTTACCTCGTGTTTTTTGGATAATTTGCCTATATCCTTTTTCCAATTTTTTATAGATTCTCTGAATATTCTAAACAGTTGTTTAACCTCTTCCTTTGATCTATTCAGATTTTCAGTGGACAACCCCCAAAATGATAGTTCTTGTATATCTGTTTCAACCCACCACTCAAGCATTTTTTTTGCAGTTTTCATTCCTTCTTCATGTCCTTTCCACGGTACCATTCTTCTTTGTTTTGCGAATCTTCTGTTGCCGTCGGGTATGATTGCTATATGCTTAGGTAGATCGATATTTATCACCAGTTGAGATAATTTAAACAAGTAGATAGAAAAATATTTAGGTATAACTATTAGTAAGAGTTAGAAGTGGGGTTGTCATATAACCTGGCATTATGCGAGGCTCCAGTATATCATGGAGCGTTGATCCAAAGATGATAAGAAGACACCTCGTCATTGGGGTTCAAATCCCTACAACCCCATTTAATTCCCGCAAAACATTAAATTGGAGTCACAAAAGTATATTCCAGCGACATCCGAGTAATCCGCCATGCAATATTGTTTTCCATTATACATGAAGCAATCGCTGTGTGGCCAGCCCAAGTAAACATTACGATTATCAGATCCAGGTGCAGGCTCTGGGAACATTGAATCGGAATCACCAAGACGATAATTATTACCCCAGCAAAATAGTACTCCATCCTTTGCTTCACATCCGGGTGTTATTTCGGGTGAATTTCCGCAAACAGCAGATTTTACGGCATAGTAATTATTTTTTGAATCTTCGCTAGGACAGCAAACATAATACGTTCCTATATCATAAACACCTCTTGCTTCACGATCTTCTTTTCTACATGATGCTTGATTGATTGTTATATCATCTGCGGTAAGTGTATATGTAGTTCCATATCCCGTTGTACAGTCAGTAGGCATATTTATTCTCCAACAAGCACCGCCACTAGGCGTAGGTGGAATAGTGCTTGTAGTAGTTGTTTTCGGTATAGGTGTTCCTGGCTCTTTGACACACCATCTACATCCCGTGTCAGGTCGTGGCATGGATGTTAGTGTTCGAGCTCCAGAAGCATAAGGTCTTTTACAATCACAATCTAAACACTCCTCATATATGCACACATAACTTTTACACTTACCACTTGAGTCTCTGTCATCAGCAGGTCCAGGATCTTCAACATCTTCACAATCAGTATCGCTCCATTTTGTGCAACTCCAAATACAATCATCTATAGTCATTATAGCAGAATTTTCAGGACAATTCTTCTTTTTCAGATCAATTGTGGCGTAAACAGTAAATTGTAATTCATTATGTTCTTTCGTAGATAGTAAATGCTTTTTATCTATACAAGTGAAAGTTGCTTCCATCGCACCTCTGGTTTCTCTATAGTATTTACAAACTTTTCCGGTGCACTGATCAGGTCCTCTGTCTGCCGCATTTATTTTTTCAGATTTCTCTTGAATTAAATTGGCACTTATTGATTTAGTATATCCATCATCTAAATTTATGCTCTTTCCACATAACGGTCCAGTTTCGCCAAGTACGCACCTATTGCATTTTGGCGCGTTTTTCCAAACCTCCAAGCTATCACTTCCTTTACATTCCTCCCATTCAGTGTAATCGCACATTAAACTTGATCGGCATTCTATTCTTGAATCTGCAAATCCATTTTTTAAATCCGCTTTGGCTTTTTCAACAGCTATTGCGACACATGATTTGAATATAGGACAGTTGTTGACATTTCCACACCCACCATTTGTATTGGCCGGACAGTCGCAAATTTTTGGTAGACAATCTGCAACTTCTTTTTTCAGGACATTTCTTTTCGCCCATTCGCTGAATTTTCTATACATAAGCCAGTATCTAACAGGACTTATTTCCTCATAAACATCATTATCGGATGACGCAGTTCCATCTTCACCTTTTACTTCTATATCACTGCTGTACGCACCTATATTATAGCTCACATCATTTGTTCCGCTATCAACACCACTCTGACTAACATCATAATCAACGCAAGAAAATTTAGAAACTTTATATTGCAAAATATCTCTCTGATTTGCATTGTTTACGTTTGAAATATATTTGTTAAGATATTTCAAAGTCTCTTTAGATAGGTGATATCTTACTTGATCTGTTGACGGGACCTTTGGATCTGTGCATATCCAATTTCTCTCCATGCTTATTTCTGTTACACCGCCTAACTTTCCAGTATCTCTTAATGCATTATGACTAGAAAAAATCAAGGCAACCCTCGAGAATCCTTTCATATAGTCAGTTTCTTTGTAAACTAGCTGTTGTTTGATTTGTTCTGATAATCTTTTACCTATTGACATGTTAGTGAATGATGATACAACCCATATAATAAGAAATATAGTGACTAGACTGACGATGATCATAAGGCTGGATTGGCTCTTTATTTTTATCACCATGTGAACAATTTTCCTATCGTGAGTTTGCCGTCATCACTTGGTATAGGAATTATTATTGTGCTAGCTCTTACTCTTCCCTTTTCTGGGATTTTATATCCCCATTCGAAATTCGCTGATGGAACGCTGACATGCCACTTATCCACGCCAAAATTCGTGTCTAAATATTCATACGTCAGCTTAGAGACATTTACGCCAACATCACCGAATCCATAATTTACAGTTTTTTCTTTGAGTAGCACCGCATCACCTAACATCTGCATAGTATTTCTTTTAGACGGAGGGACTTTTTTGTAATAGTACTCTATTAACGCTGTGTTTGCTCTGTCATTTTGGTATACATCAACAACCAGTTTTTCTGTGTCAGATTTGTTTGAAGATATAACATATAGCGATATAGTAAGTATAATTGTAGAAACTACGACCAGTAAAAATATTTCTAACATTTCTTTTGTCTGACCTTTCATAACATCACTGCTTAACTATAATCTTTCCGTCGACATTTCTAATATTGAAAATATAATTTCCTGGGGCCTTTGCATCTGTGAACTGCACATCTTTTTTACAGGAAAGTTTTCTGCATGACGTTGTTCCATCATCAAAGTACATGCACAGTTTTTTATCATTAGACGGACTTTTTATAACTTTAATTGTAATAGGTTCGCATGTCGGTTCTGATGGGTTAAGATTTGTTTGTTCAGAATTCATTTTTACTTCGAGATTCTGTTCTATAGTATATGAGGAAGTGCCTTCGCATTTTATAGTTGCCGGTATGCCCAAACACGTTGATCCGTCTTTTTCTCCGCTAAATTTAATGTCATATGTTCCAGGTTTTTGTGGCGTTCCCTCCCATTCCCATATTATAGTGCGTTCACTGCCGCCAACAACATTAGGATTTGTATCAATTATTGTCGTTCCGTCGTACGTGTTTAACGATACGCAAGTATATCCCCATGTGGACCCTACTTGAAATCTTACTCTATCGGTGCCTAAATAATACACAGGATAATGCAAAAATATTTCGTGCTGGATATCAGTATCTCTTTCACATGCCTCGTCTATCTTTCCGCTCAGTTCTTCTAGTTCGCCGTCGGTCATGGTCATTTGCATAATGGCGGGATAATATCTGGACTCATCCTTCTTTATAACTACAGGATATCTAGATGTTATTTGATTTCTTAGAGCGTCTTTTTTTGATGATTGTTCTTGACCGAAAGACCAAATTTCTTTTTCTGCGTCCGGATTTTGATAGAACAAAGATTCTAATGATATGGGTGATAATACAGTTCCATGCGTATTAAATAACAATAAATCAAATTTCTTTAAATCGTTTAGCGTCGTTTGGCCGATATACACCCAATCCGAATCTACATTTATTCCTATAGGACCAACATTTACAGTACCTGTTTGCGAATATGTTTTGTCGGCATACTTTACTGAAGGGCAACCCTCGTTGGCGCATCTTTCTATCATCATGGCCCATAAACAATCAGTATCGTGCGGGTCTATGACATCCATAACATACCCCACCTTTACTGTGCTAGTTCCTCGTTTTTGGGCTACATATTTTATCACATTCATGCTGAATGTAATATCTTCATAATCAGTATATGTTAACCCCCTTTCCGCACAAGCTGTTGGATTGCTGCACAGCCTTCTTGCCTTGTTCATCCATTCTTCGATAGAATCTGTTTTATAAAATTTGAAGCAATCTTGAGGAGAGCAACCTCTTCCAGCAACAGGATCATTGACGCCGCAAGATATGTCTTGACCTGTGGCGATGAAAGCGCCCTTTCCTACGATGCTACTATCTTCTGTGTAAGCAGCCGTTACTTTGCCGGAATTAGCATCGGTCATAATAGTGTTCCAAGATCCGTCTTTAGTTACGATAGAAGATGATTCTCCATGACAATCTCCTATATTGTTCAAAGTGTCGATGCCTTGTGTGAAAAATCCATTAGAAGATTGTTCGTTAACATTGCTCAAAAAGGGAGCGGTATCTTCATATTTAAATGGGATAAAAAAATCTTCGTCAACATCTATCCCCCTATCCCCGTCACTCCATAATATGCCTCCACTAAAAACGTACTCTTTTAGTTTATCCAAGTCTTTCGATACTTCGATATCTATCTTATATCCGACTTTATAATCTCTCGCGCAACTCGGTTCTAAATCAGAATATTTTGTTTTAAAGTCATCCAATTTTTTTATATCTAAAATCCTGTGCGTCGCTAATTCACCTTCCCTTCCCTCAATCTTGCCTATTTCATCATACGCCAAACAGTTCTTTGATCCTGTTAAAACTTCCAACGTGTTTATTGCTTTATTGTTGAGTTTTTGCTCTTCGGATTCTTCAAATGTTGCTACGTTCAAAGAAAATAGCCTGTTTACAGAGATGCCTATTATCAGCAAAGTTAAAATTAGAAAAACACCTTTTATCAGAAATTTAGAAGAGCCTTTCATTTTATCTTAGTAATAATTGTTTTTACTCATCTTATTTCTGTTGTTTCATTTTACTCAGCAGATTTCTTCTCGTGTTTTATTTCTGTACGCTTAACGAACCAGATAATTACAATGCCTGTTATGACACCTAAAATTATGAACACATATTTTAGTGAAGCGCTTTGTTTTGAGCAGTCAGAATAGCAGTTATCTGCATTTTCATTCTGTTCGCATATTTTGTTACCACAAATTTCTTTAATAGGTAATTTTTTTTCGAAAAGTAATTCTTCATTATGATATATTTGAATAGCATTTGCTTCGGAATAGTAAGGTAATCTAAAATAAAGGTTAATTTTATCTAAAATCATCTCGGTCATTTCGTTCTCAGTTTGTTCTTCTTCTGTAGCCGTAAACTCCAAATCAAAATTCGTTTTAAAAACCTCGTTTTTCTCTTCAGATAATAAAGTTATATGATAATTGCCTTCGTCATTGGCTTCTGTATCAGGAATTCCACTTATAATTTTTAGTTCATTGAGAACGATGCTGTTGTTTCTGTATAAATCTAAATCTATAACAATAACCTCTTGAAAGGCCGAAACTTTAACAGATAATAATATTAACGAAAATAATATTATGATATAAACCTTATTCATTAATTACACCCCTCGAGCCATTTAGCTAAACCGTAAACTCTATCAGTTTTTAAATAATTGTATGCAGATGGTCCGAATTTATTATACCCATCACAATAATCCATGATGTAGCTGATATCTTGATTACAATCTGCTGAATTCGGTTCACTGTTACATATGTCATCACCTAAGTCACAACCACTACATTCTTTACCTCCAGGTGCTTCGCAAACATCTATGTGGCCCAACCCAAATCTATGTCCAAATTCATGAATGCCAACTTGCGATCTAGCATAATCTGCAGAAAGAACCTTTGATCCGGAAGGGCGACAACCCCACACGCCTTTATTTTGTGCTATAGTTATACCCACTACCACATCAAATATAGGCTCGAACCCATTACTTATTGCACACTCTTTTGCATTTGTTATACAATTTCCACAAAAATTATCACATTTTTTATTTTGACAATCTTTAGGTCGAATAAAATATGCATTTACTCTTTCTCTTCCATTAGGACAATCTTTGAATGGGCTTTTTGCTAAAAAATCGTCATAAACAAATTTGGCACTCTGATAGTAAGAATTTATTTCTTCTTCTGTGAATCCTAATGGAACAAAAACTATATCTAATGCTACACCAGGATCTAATCCAACTATTTTATCTGTGAAATCTACCGAAGTGCTAATAGTTGTTGTAGTCTGTGATGTTGTGCACACAGATTCTTTTTGACACTGAGGCCAAACATCATAATACTGTCCAGCTTTAATGTTAACATAAGTTCTAATCACAGCAGCTTTGCATTGATAACAATCATATCCCTGGCTTTCACAGTATGGATCTCCTGTTACACAAACATCATATTTTCTAGCACCTATGGTGAGAGAATCTAAATTTCCATATGTATACCAATTTGTACTTCCAGTATCTTTCACAGCTTCAAATACTAATGCCGCTCCTCCATTATATGCAGCCAATGCAGATTTTATGTAGTTGCTAGTACCGTGTTCTTTGAAATCATATCCCAAAGAAGCATAATTATCCAGTTGACTAAATTTGTTTTTCAGTACTCTAATTCCACATCTAATGTTTTTTATGGTATCTGATCCTATTTCTTCCCATGTTCCTATGTCAGAACAAGAAGATTCGGCCGTGTTTCTAGTTACCTGCATTATCCCACAACCTCTGCCAGCAATGCAGGAAGTCTCTTGATCCCATCCACTCTCTGTACCAATGATAGAAGCAACCAAATAAATCGCGTTTTCCACAGTTCCTGTATAATCTTGCAGATTTTCCAAAATTATTGCATCTTCAATTTCATTGTAGTATTTGTTGTATCCCTCTATGCATTTCTGATTTCCAATATGAACAAGGCAAATATTTTCAGGGCAAGAAATAATTTTTTCTTGGCAAGTTGAAGCTATAGTAGTGGATGTAGTAGTGGATAGTGATATTCCACCACAACCAACGTTAGAATCAGGTTTTATATCTATTTTCTGGTTGATCTTCTTCACATAGATTTTTTGAGCATCTTCAAAACACACATTATTTATAGCATTGCCTTCTTTGGAGAAAGAGATAGATTTTCCTGTTATTTTGTCTTGTATGACGATAATGTTGTTTGAAACAGTGAAAATATATTTTTGAGGTAACGGTTTATATGTGAATGAAACGTCATTTGTTGCTGCTGTAGCTCTGCTTATTGTAGTTTCTATATCCGTAGAAAATTCAGAAATTACTTGATCTTGTGATATTTCGCTTTGTTTAAAAATTAACGGTCTTAACAAAAATAATGTAATTGAAGTAGCTATTAGTATCCCAACAGTTAAAATGATTTCAGATATTTCACCTTTCATTTAATCAACATGTTAAACTGTTCATGTATGAAACTAAAGGGCCGTTGTTACCATTGTCTCCGATGAGTTCAGGATGTATTTCAAACGACTCCCATCCATATTGTCCATAATGGAATATGGCCGCCCCGATTACATAACTGTCTTGTTTTAATACGGAATCATACCATTTTAGATCTTCAATATATGAATTTGCATCCGTATGTGACCTCCATCCACAAGTACCCGGACATCCACCAGAATCAATACCACTTTCTGTAATAACTAAAGGCAAAGAAAATCCGAACATGCTATAAACTCTTCTATATCTTCCAGTAGTCCATCCCATACCATCAGAACCGAAATTTGTGTTCATTCTTGGAGAATCATACTCATGCAGAGAGAGATAATGGCCATTTTTTGTTGCATAATCTACCGCATCCTTAAAATATAGCCACCAATTAAATTCCGGGGGATTTCCTGTAGAAAAAGTTCCTATACATGCTTTTTTGCCTATACTTTCAAGAAGTTGCATTCTTTTTATCTCAAATTGAGAAAACCATCTCATCTCTTGCTCTGCTTTATCTCTGTCTGGAACGAATTCATTATATCCCTCCCAACAATCAATAAACGAGTTTTTTATATTTTCATGATTTTTATCAAACCATTCTTGTGCCTTTATACTCGGATCCCCGTTTTTATCAGGGAAACTTGTATCCCAATTTATTCCAACAATAAATGTACATGGCGATTTTTGTTTGATTTCAGCAGTTCTATCAAAACCACCCATTAACCTTACAACAGCAGGTTTTGTTGTTTCAATAAATTCCATGACGCCGTGTTTCTGAAATTGGGTTTGTATTCCTAGTTTACTACGACATGCCATATTCATATCACACGTTCTTGGTGGAACCGTGGTTCCAGTAGGAATTGTTGTAGTGCTTCCTGATGGAATTACTAATTTCTGACCAGGATCAATTGTATCATCAATTAAACCATTGGCTTGTTTTATTGCGTCTACTGTTACACCATACTTCTGAGCTATGTCGGACAACGTTTCTCCAGTCTGAACTGTGTGAATAGTTTGTTCAGGTATTGTAGTAGTTGTAGGCAACTCCAGATTTATCGCATTTATGGTTCTTTTAAATCTCACTTCATACTCCTTCACCAGCGGCCTTCCAAGTATCTTATTGACAGCTATCTGGAAATCATTGTAATCTTCCAATGCACCCATATACGGCAGCTTCGTCCTGCATCTCATCTTGCTGCAGCGGTTGAACTGCTCTGACTTGAACTGGAAACAGAGATAATTGCCTTCGCCCAAATCATTGCTATTGATTTTATCA
>JAGVVZ010000003.1 GCA_018304545.1 Candidatus Aenigmatarchaeota archaeon
CGTCTTATTCTCTGTGATTGTGTAGTTTCCTAAAGAAGTGTCATCAATGTAAATTTCAAGTGTTCTATCTTTGTCGAAACTCCAGAAGGTGAGATTTAAGCTCATAGATCCTGAATTATTGGATACAAAAATTATCGTAGCATTACTACCTAACCATCTATAAGTTTTGTTGTTCATTTCTAAATTTTCAGAATACCAGTTGTCCAAATATAAAAATGACCTATCTGTGTTTACTGTTCTTATATTTTCAAGTATAAAGCTTAAACATTCGGAATCAGAAGAACTTTCTATTATATATGATTTGTTACAAGTATCAACACTGAATTTTTGGCTTATTCTACCTATTTGTATGATCCTCAAATCACTCAGAGCTACGCTAACGCACCTTTTATCCTTCTCTCCCAGAATATCACAACCTTCTGGGGCATGAAATGTGTCATCAATGTAAATTTCAAGTGTTCTATCTTTGTCGAAACTCCAGAAGGTGAGATTTAATTTTAGTAATCCGGGTTGGTTATATATTAAATGTAAGGTGGCATTATTTTCTAACCACTTAAATGTCTGTTTATTTGTTTCTCTGTCTTCCAGATACCAATTATCATAATACAGAAACTTAGATGTTTCATTATTATTAAATTTTATTTTTTCAATTTTTAATTCGCTCAATGCTATGCTAACACATCTCTTATTTTGTTCATTTAAGATATCACAACCTTCTGGGGCATGAAACTTAAACGTATGCCATTTTTTGTTAGTATAAATTGGTGGGGTTATTATTTTTGTTTTATTCTCTGTGATTGTGTAGTTTCCTAAAGAAGTGTCATCAATGTAAATTTCAAGTGTTCTATCTTTGTCGAAACTCCAGAAGGTGAGATTTAATCTTATGAACTCCGATTCATTGAATATTAAATATGCGATAGCGTCATTACTTAACCACCTATAAGTTTTATTGCTAGTTTCCACGTATTCCGGATACCAATTATCAGAATATAGGAATTTGTTATATATGTTAGATGTTTCTATATTTCTGAGGCCAAAACTCAAACATCTGGAATCGGAAGAGTTCTCTGTTATGTATGGTTTATCACATCCGTTCTTGGAAATTAATTTCAGCGGATTCTCTCCCCTTTTCACGTCCACAAGTTTCAATATAGAAAAATTATCACTATAATTTCCGACTAATTTATCGTTGAAGTATATGTCCAGTGACCTATCTAAGTAGTTACTTAGAGATAAATTTAAAATAGATTTTGTGTTTTCAGAAGAATACAAATATATCGAAGCATTTTTCGACATATAACGAAATGTGTTATTTTCATTTACAGGGTACCAATTTTTGTCATAGACAAGATTCTTGAATTGGAGTCTATATGTAAGTAATAAAATTGTCAAAATCAATAAAATTGAACCTATATTCATTTTATTGAACACCACTGAATTGAAAAGCTCTTTTTTCCATATCAAAAAAATTGTAAACAATAAAATAATAATTGTCAAAAATTGTGTTTTTAGAACCAATATACCAAAAGGTTTTAAGGTTACTATTTTTATTTCTTCTATTGGTATAGGATTTGCTTCCCTTATATCGGGTATTTTATTTATTAAAAAATATTCTAAAATCCTGCTTCTTGCTCCGTGTTCCAAAAATTTAGGCAAATAGTAACCATATAATGGGTTGCTAAAAGATTTGAAAGAATATATTTCTTGTAATTTGGACTCAACTTCGATTATTTTTTCTACGTGCCATTCAATAATATCACTTAATCCTAAGAAATTATGAAAAATTGAAATAAAGGCCAAAGCATAAAGTACAAACATCAGTATTCGATTTTTTTCAAAGATAGAAACAAAAAATATCAGAGGAATAAACAGAAGAGACATTAACGGAACAAAATGTCTAACTCCGAACGATGAACCACCCCACCATACATAACGTGTCGAAAATATAATTATGAAAGAAATTAATGAAAACAAAACCCAAACGAATTCGGACCTATGTTTTTTCCACATGTAAATCAGACCAAAGAGGGAAATAAGCAAAACAGGATGATAAAAAAATAAACCTCTATATGTATCAAAAGTTAGTCTGTACATTATAAAAATATTCGGCAAACTTGGTTTGAATCCCAATATAAGATTATCTTTTTCATACTCTTCCCATATAGTTGTATCTATATATAAATCAGAAAACGTAACGGGATTGCCAAATACAAGAATATTATATATAAACATAGGAGAAATACCTATTAAACAACCTAAAACACATTTCCAAAAAAAATGTTTTTTGTGTAAAAATAATAAAAAAATCGGTATTAAAATAATTGATGTTGAAAGGCCTGAAATTATTCCTAAACCTATTATTACACCTAAAAGCAGTGAATAATCCTTTTTTTCTTTTTGTATATTAAATAAAACATATATCGCAAGAGTTACAAAAAATGTTTCCGTAGCATGACTTTCAAAAACCAATGCGTACGGAAAGACCAGAGTACCAAAACCGTAGATTAAGGCGAGAATTATTCTCAATTTATTATTTTCAAGAAAACGCGCAGAAATTTTATAAATTAAAACGACAGTTAAAGAAGAAAACAATGAAGATGTGAAAATTGTGACAAAAATCATCGAGACAAGGATTCGTGGATTGAGGTTTATTAGATCCGCTATAATTTCGTTGTGTGACGTTACATATCTATACTCTGGTATTTCATCTGACAGTCCAAAAAAAAACAAGTACAGATATTTGTTCACGGCATAAGTGGGTATTGCAAAAAATGATAAGCCAATGGTCTTATCCGAATAATAATGGTTGTTGTAGTAGGCTCTGTCTATAGTCTGATTATAATAGTTGTCTATCTCAAACCTAAATTCATCAACAATGACTCTGGTCAGAAAAAAATTAGTATTTTCATTTGATCCTATCCAATGAATAAAAAAAGCATAAGTTATGAAAAAGGTTAAAAAAAGTTTAATTTCATTTCTTGTCATAATCCATAATTAATTGTGCTAAAAATAAATAATTCGCCTAAAAGTCATACAAAAAATAATCTAACAGCTTTATTTAATAGTTTTATATCAGAACCTGCATTCAGTATATGAAAAGGCATCCTAAAAATGTATTTTAAAACAAATCTCGGACTCAAATAGAATTTTTTATAAAGATATTTTTGATATTTTTTTAGTTCTAAAGGGGAAAAGTCACTAAGAAAACCCACGGGTTTGTTATGTATATCATACGTTTCATGATTATTATCAATTTTATTCATATAAATGTCAAAAGAGGACGATCCGGGCATGGGTGTAAAGAAATGAACCTGTATCATGTCTAAAGGTAGTCTTTCTATAAACTTCGATGTTTTTAATATGTCGGTTTTTGTTTCAGTGGGGTTTCCTATTATGAAATACCCAACCGTATCTATACCGGCACTGTTTGCATTTCTGACAGATTGTTCTATTTGTTCTATTGTTGTTCCTTTATTAAGCATTTTTAATATTTTTTGACTACCGGATTCTATCCCAAAACACATGGTAGAACATCCTGCCATTTTCATTTTTTTTAATAATCTTACGTCCCAAAAACCGACTCTGCTTTGGAATGCCCAATTTATTCTCAATTTTCTTCTAATAATTTCGTCGCACATATCTTCAAGGTTTTTTCTGTCTGCTCCAAACAAATCATCAATAAAATAGATTGCATTAACTCCCTTAGAAATTAAATATGCCATTTCGTTCACTATATTTTTAGGGCTTCTCTTACGATATTTAAGTCCGAAGGAGTCCCTTTCTATCACAGAACAAAAAGAGCAATGAAACGAACATCCTCTACTAGCCAGCATAAAGCCTATTATCATTTTTTTCCTGATATTCATCGGATAATAAAAAGCATATCCTCTATTTATGAAAAACTCGTGTTTAGGTATTGGCAATTCATCTAAGTTCTCTATTAAAGGTCTCGGATTCACAACAACATTATTTTTAAAAAATACTATACCATTTACTTTTGTTATATCGCCATTCCTTTCAATAGACGATATCAGATCATCTAAAGTATATTCGGGTTCACCTATTATACAAATATCAATTGGGCTCCTCTCAAACAAAAAATCAGTGTATTTATGCGTTACAAAGGGACCGATTAATATTATTGGTATCTTGTGTTTCTTTATTTCCTGTGCCAACTCCAAAACGGTTTTAGTCGTATTTAAAGCAGGTTTTAATATGACAACATCAATTTTTTTCTCCTTTATGAGTGTCGTTATATAATTTATTGATACTTTTTTTACTTCTGTGTCTACAAGCCAAGTTTCGTGGCCCTTTTTATCTAATATGGATGCACAATATCCTATATCTAAAGGATTAAGCTTATGATAAGGATGTTTAGATTCAGAAAGCCAATACGATGATATATTCAAAAATAGTAGTCTTATAAAACCACCTCTTATAACAATGTTATAATTCATAGATATTTTAAGCTAAATCAACTCTTTAAAACATCTACTATTTTTAATATTTCAGATTTGTTTAATTCTGGGTATAAAGGCAAGTAAATGACTTTTTTTGCAACCTCTTCTGAAACAGGGCAATCATTCTTGAAATTATTAGAAATTTCTAAACTTGAACAGTTCTTCATCCATGTTCTTTGTGTATCTACACCATTTTTAATCATTTTCTTTATAACATCTTTTCTATAATCAACCAATATAGCATAGTTAAGATAGGCGCTTTTAGTTCTAGGTAATGTGTCTTGTATATTTATGATGGATTTCAAGTGTTTTGTATATAATTCAGCATTCTTAATTCTCTCATTATTTCTGTCGTCTAATCTAGAAATTTCCTTGACTCCTATTATAGCCTGAAAATCTGAAAATTTCCTAACGCAATTTGAAGGAAGATTTTTCATTAATCTTGTATTTTCTTCAAATATTTTTGTTATAGTTTCGCTTCCAAAAAACAAAATAAATGGATATAAAGTAAAAGAAAAAACATCGGGATAAGTAAAAAACTTTATGATATAGGCTCTAAATATTTTCTTGAGTAATTCAAAATTACTTGGTTTTTTAAATTTCTTTATTTTTTTTCTTATTTGCTCGGCTACATAATCATTATTTGTAGTTATAGCACCGCCACCCAAGGTAGATATGTGTTTGCCAAAGCCGAAGCTAAAAAACCCAAAATCGCCTACAGAACCTACTTTTTTTCCATTATATTCTGAACCACACGCATGAGCACAATCTTCAATAACATATAAGTTATGTTTTTTGGCTATTTTCATTATTCTGTTCATTTCGCAAGGTTGTCCATAAATATGTGTTGGTAGAATACACCTTGTTTTTATCGTTACTTTATTTCCAATCAAATTTTCGTTTATGTTAAGAGTTTTATGACTTATATCAGTAAAAACTGGCGTCAAATTGGATGACATAATTACGTTAGGAACCGATACTGAAGTATATGCCGGTAGAATAATTTCATCATTTTTATCAAGATTTAGAGAGTTCAATATCAAATACAGAGATAATTTTCCAGATGACGTGGCTATAACGTTTTTAACTTTAATATACTCTGCAAATTTTTCTTCAAACTCATTAACGGCTTCGTCGTTATGTACACTAAAAAAAAGATGTTTAATAATTTCCAAAAAGTTGGAGGGAGTTGAGATTCTAGTTCTGGGTATTTTTCTAAGCATCAAAACAAGTATCTTAACAGAAAGCTTTATTTTTTTCGTTTTAGGGTATGGGTTTTATTGAAACGAAAAACAAAACAAAAATCATTATAAAGATAATGATACCAATTATTTTTAAGTCAAATTTTAAAAAGTTCATCCATATGAGAAAAATTAATAACAAAATAATATAAAGAGTGATAAATTCAGACTTTACGACCAACATATTACTGCCGAATTTTAAAAATGTTTCATAATACTTCATATTTCCAACATTATTTCTTGCATTATATTGAATATCTGGAACTTTAACAACAAAGACTCCGTGTGTTATACTACTTATCGGTCCGTGATCTAAAAACGCTGGCAAATAATGCTGATACAACGGATTTAAAACTATCAATCTATTAGTGAAAAATTCAATATCATACCAGTATATAAGATACAAAAAATCATTTCCTATTTTTTTGATAATAGGCTCTTCCCATGAAGTGCTCTGTCCTAAAATATTATGAAAAATTGAAATAGAAACAAAAATTATAAACAAAATGTATAACAATTTATTTTCTTTTGTTTTTTCAATAAAGAAGATAATGGGTATGGATAGAAACGGCATCAATGGAGTTAAATGTCTTAGTCCAAAAGTTGCTCCACTCCACCAGTCTAGTAAAAAAGTATTAAATAAAATAAACTCAAGAAATAATAAAATTAGTAGTGGTGTAATGTTTTTATTTTTTTTGTAAAATAAGTACAAATCTATGAAAGAAAATAAAAGAAGGGGATGGTAAAATAAAAGGCCTCTATAAGGTGAAAACAACAATACTGGTATAAACATCAGTAATGTGGAACTAAAATTGAAATGTGTGCCTATTGATTTCTCACAGTATTCAAACTGTTTTTGAACACAAGGAAATATAACAGAGTCAACGTGAAACATAGTGATTATAAACGGGTTGTTAAATATAGCGAAATTATAAACCAGTAATGGAATAAGACCTAAAAAACAACCAAATAATAAAATAAACGCCTGTTTAAATTTCTTATTTAGTAAAACAAAAAAAACTAGCGCTGAAAACACAAATATCATTGTGTAGTCTATAACAATAGAAAATCCAGATAATACACCAGCTAAAAAATAATTTCTATTATTCAAATCTCTCTTTCCAGTTTCAGTTTTCAAAATAATATAAAAAGATAGAAATCCAAAAAGAGTGGCTAATATATTCCCATTTAAAACGGTGCTATAAGGAAAAATTAAAGTTCCTAAACCAAATATTATGCTTACTAAAATTTGTAATTTTATATTTCCAGTAAAAATTTTAACAGTTTTATAAATTAAAATAATTAACAAAGCTCCTGATAAAGAGGATAGTATAATTGTCACTAATATCCTGGAAACGAGAGTTTTAGGAGATGGGTTTATTAGCTCATAAATCATTACGCCATACTGCGGATCCTCTACATATTCTTGCTCCTTTTCATGGTTGGATTTTAATAAATTATCGTGGATAAAATCCCAAATGAAATAAAATGGAACACCTAAAATAGATTGTCCTGGTGCTTTATCTGAATAGTAATGGTTGTTATAAAAAGATCTATCACCAGTTATATTTGCATATTCATCAATCTGTATTTCTGTGTCTTCTACTATTGATCTAATAAGAGCAAATCTGGAATCTTCATTCCAACCGTTCCATTGAATTAACAGAGAATATGTAATAATGAATGTTAGAAATAAAGACAATTCTATTCTGTTGAAAATTTTCTTCATGATAATTAATTAGATTTAGAAATAAAATTCATTTAGTCGAAGTTTAAGTAATAGCAATTCTTAATACTATAAATTGAAAACAAGTGTTATAACAGATATATAGAAAAGTATGCCGCCAATTACAAGAAGAATTGTCCCTAATTGATGATGAAATTTACCCACAATAAAAATTCCTAGAGAAATCAATAAAACACTGACGACTGTAACCCAAACAATCCAACTCGGTATATCAGATTCATTTTTCTTCATTAAATATTAAATATTGGAATATATTTTAATATACTTAGTGATATTATTCTAAGAAAAAAATATTATTTACTCTTAACGCCATTAATCATATTATTTCTAATTATACTATTTTCATCTATAAAATTTTATTATGACTATTATTTACAATACCATAATAACAAGAACGAATTACCAGAATTTAGAATTGAATTTATGGAATATAGTGAGAATCTACTAGGCAACGTATTAAAACCAAGCTTTGAACAAAAATTTGATGGTTTCGGTGTCAAATTACCGGTCACGACAATTAAAATTAATTCAGATGGTTTTAGAGACAAAGAATATTCTATCGAAAAACCAAACGATACTTTCAGGATTGTTGTGTTAGGTGACTCTATTACATTCGGGTGGGGAGTTAACAATGATGAAATATACACAGAAATATTGGAGGAAAAACTAAACTCTCTTAATAATGGAATAAATTATGAAGTTCTAAACTTTGGCGTCCCTGGATACAATACTGAAAATGAAGTTGAAATGTTCAAAGTAAAGGGAACTAAATATAACCCAGATATGATAATTATCGGCTTTAACCAAGGTGATGAAATGAATTTAATTAAAATTCGTGAAGAAATAGAAAAAAACAAAGCAAAAAATCCATATTTGAATAATAAGTCAGATGAAGATATATTTAGAAATAAATTATTGCAAAAGCAACTCATAGAAGTCCACGAAAAAGCTTATAAAAAAATAATAGAAAGTGCGGTCAATCAGTCAACGAGTAGCAAATTAAAGACTATCAACGAGTATCTATATGAATTAAAAAAAATAAAAATAGACACAAAAGTGATAATAGTTACTTTTGACGCAGGAGAGGATATTGAAATCATTAAAAATGCAGCAAACGAAAATAATTTTTATTTTATTGATATGTCTGAATTCTTAAGCAATTATAAATTGGGAGAATTAACATTGCACAAAATTGATGGCCATCCAAGTCCATTTCAACATAAGTTAGTTGGTAATAATTTATTTAATTATTTAACCAAAAACAATTTGATCCCAACAAATATTATAACCCCATCAGAAAATCACTAAAAATAAAAATTAGTCCTTTATAGGCACAAACACAATATAATCAAATTTTATGGCTAATGTTCTGTTATCCCGAGGTGTAAGATTGCCAGAAAAGTTAGATACAAATGTTACTAAATTATTACCTGTTTTCAAATTTTCTTCTGTTACTGTAGTGTTATACACTTTCCAATCTTTATTCATAGCAATAAGTGCAGATGATTTGTTATTAAAGATTACATTTAATCCAACACCTGAATCCTTGATCAAGTTAAACGGATGTGCACGTATGTATATAGTATAATCAGTTTTGTTCAGAGGAACAATAATATTTGAAGAAAAGGAATTATTACCACTCCATGCAAAGGAAATATTATAAGCTTCGTCCATCTCATTAGAATACCAGCCACTTCTCGAATAATTTCTAAACGAAGCGTCACCAATATCCAATACAAAAATATTAGTTGAAGAAAAGTTATCTATTATTTTGTAAACTTCCGTTGATTCAGTAGAAAAAACTTTTTCAAAGTTATTTGTATCCTGAACGAGCGAGAATTCTAATGGGAAATCATGGAACTCCGGCTTAATGTGCAATTCATTTATTTTTTCAATGTCAACTAGATTTATAACGAAATAGCCAACTCTTTCATTTAATATTTTTGATTTCCATGAATCGTAGTCCGTAGGTGGAATATAAGTTACGTTATTTTTAAAATTAGAGCCATAAAGCAAAAATGGCGTATTAATATTAGAATAAGCTATATTAACGCCTTTAGAATTCTTACTTAACCAATTTGATGTTTCTATCAAATTTTTTGTGCTTTCAGAAAAATTTTTAGAATATTTATCAAATAATAGTGGAACGGAGAAGACAACAGAAAAAATTAAACAAAAAATCATTAAAAATTTAAAAATTGTTTTTATAGTCGACGATTTTACAAAATCATAGGTATAAGAAACGAACATGGTTGACAACCCTATTAAAGGAAAATAAAATCTAGGTTGCCTGAACACAGGATGAATAAAAATTAAGAAAATACTGAATATTGGTAGAACAAATAATATTTTATGCGCTTTCTTATTAACTAAAATATGAAGAATGAAAAAAATAAAGGAAGGTACCATTAAACTAATAAATTGCGGTCCAAAACCAGCTATTATCGAATATAATTTGACTCCAGAACCTGTAAAGGGTTCAACAGAATCAATAAATGGGAAAATCAACCATTCAGCAGTGTTTTTTACGAACTGATCCTGAAAGTTATTTGGATTTATGCTAGGAAACAATCTAAACTCTGCCCTTAGATTATACGGACTCACGGGATTGTGATCCTCTGTATCTCTATAATTTCTAATATACCAAAACGATCCTAAAAAAGATGTGAAAATAGTAAACAAAATCAAATATTTCCACGAAAATTTAATATATTTGAAACAGAAGCATGTTATTAATAAAAATATTGAACTCAAAAAATAGAAAACCCCTAGATACTTGGTTCCCAAAACTATTCCAAATGACAAGCCAGATAATATAAAATTATATAAAGAATTATTATCCCTTTTAAATAAAAAATATAACCCTGTTAAGAAAAATATAGTAAAAAAAAGATCATTATAAGCAGTTAAGGAGTGCAAAAGGACTATAGGAGATAGTATGAATAGAGATGATGATATGAGTGATGCTTTGGTACTAAAACCAAAACTCCTGTTTATAGAATAACAAACTATTAATAAAATGAATAATTGAAAAACAAAAAATAAATTCAAAAACAAAAAATTTTTAGACAATAATAAAAACCAAAGATAGATCAATTCAGCATTTGATGGAAAATAGAAACTAAAATATAGATTACCTACTCTTTCTGCTTGAACCATATGTATGTTCCCGTGTTTTAACCACTCAATAGGTATTGTCAAATGGTACATCCAGGAATCCCATCCAGTAGGATAATCATCCAACCTAAGCACCAAAACTAGTATGAACCATAAAAATAGAAAAATTAATGGTATTAAAAACCACGTTGATCTAGAATATTTTTTCAGATAATATAAGTTGAAACTGTTGCTCAGAGGTTTATTTACAACCAGTTTACTTATAATGAAAATAGAAAAAGAAAATACTAGCATATTAACTGAATTTAATTGCTTTAAAAAATAACCTAGAATAATCTCCATAAATATTATTTCAGAAATCAGAATTGTAAAAATTACTATAATTTTTTCTAAAAAACTTCTAACTTTTATTTTGGATGAAAAAATTATGGATGAAAAAATTATGAAAAAATTAGATACGACATGCAAAATGGACAACATCACTATCACAAGTATGTAGTTATACTAGGGTTTTATATTCTGAACGAAAAATATTATCATATCAACTTTATTTATCAAGTAAATAACGAAAAATATTATCGATAAGAATAAAAATATAGATTCAATCAGTATTTGTTTGTTCATAAACAAGACCAACTTAAGTAATAAAATATATAGACTAAAATAAACCTATTAATAGAATGATATATTATAATTTAAATGCCATAGTCACGGCTTTCTTTTTAAATAAAATAACATTTATTTTATCAATAATGCTAAACATTATGTTAAACATAACATCACCTGTATGACTTGCCTTATAAATTAAATTTTTGTGGCCATTACTATTGTTTTCTTTTTCATTAATACTATACTAATTCTGTCCATTATCCTGAATATTGTTTTGAACATAACTATTATATCTATTTTTTTACTTAAAAAGTTAATTGACAACAATCTGTTTAAATTTTCACTACTAAATAATAATTAGATTAGCTTTGTATCTTAAAATAATGATTCAAATGACGCATCCCCATGTTTCAGTGTTCTTGAATATAAATAAAGACTACCATTCGTTACAAAAAATTCAAGAAAAAAAACTGCGATTTTTAGCCAATTACGCTTACAATAAGGTCGCTTATTACAATAAGGTCTTTAAAATATACGACATCAAACCTAATAATATAAGAACACTCGGAGATATAAAAAAAATACCTATTCTTAATAGAATGGATATAGTAAAGAACTATCCACAAAGTATAGTCTCGAAATCATTCAATGTGAAAAAATGCTATGAAAGAAGCACTTCGGGGTCCAGCGGCATACCTATTACTGTCGCTTTCGATAATTTTTCAGTCAGAAATTATGAGCTAATAGGTATCAGATCTTTGTTGCTGACGGGACATAAAATTCTTGACAGAATTGCATACATCTGGTATCCACCTTTTAGAAAAGATAGACTATATGAACGATTAGGAATCCTAAAAAAAACATATATTTCAGTAGACAATACTCCAGAGCTCATACTAGAAAAATTGGCAAAAATTAATTATAAAACCATATATTGCTATCCTAGCGTTCTTTTTGAGATAGCAAAAAAACTGGATAACAGCAACTACAAAATAAAACCAAAAAGGATAATAACACAAGGAGAGCTACTTACAAAAGAAGTGAGGAAATTTATTGAGGAAAAATTTGATTGTAAAACTTTCAATCACTATGGTACGACTGAATTCTATATTATTGCATCGGAATGCAGATATCATGATGGCATGCATGTAAATATGGATAATTTAATTGTTGAAATTAAGAATAAAGATGGTAACACATCAATAGATTATGGCAAAGGAAGTTTTATAATTACAGGGCTCACAAATAAGGCCATGCCTCTGATAAGATATGAAATAGGAGATATAGGAAGCATAAAAAACGAAAAATGCAACTGTGGATTAGAGTTTCCTAAAATCGATTTGTTTGAAGGTAGAAACGATGATTTTATACAACTACCAAGTGGTAAAATAATTGGACCAAGAAAAATTGCAACAAACTTATATAAAATATTCACTTTTACAAACAAAATAGAAAAATATAGGATTGTACAGAATATGACAGAAAAATTTATTGTTGATATAGTTCCGGGAAACAAGTTTAATGAAAATGTTATCACTGAGTTTAAAAACATATTACAAAAAGTCTTAGAAGAACCTGTGACGATAAAAATCAAAATAAAAAAGAACATTCCAAAAAATTTACATGGGAAACTCAGAAGTATTGAATCCAAAGTCAAAATTAGAGAATAGCTATGTTAATAAGAAAAATTTATTATCTTAGGAAATTACTAAAACAACAGTGGATGAAAAAATCTGAATTGGAAATCATACAGAACAAGATGTTGAAAGGTCTTATAGAACATTCGTATAAATTTGTCCCGTTTTACAAAAATTTAATGAAGAAGAATAACGTTTCACCGGGTGATATAAAAAATTCAGAAGATTTAGACAAACTACCAGTCATTAAAAAAGAGGCTGTTATAAAGAATTGGAAATGTTTTTTTTCTCTATATTATACCAAGTTTTACGACCTGTCAAAATTCAAATATCTCAGAACGTCTGGAACTTATAGCCAACCAGTGAAAATATACTGGGATTTCAATGCAGCTGATTATAAGGATATGGTAATTTTAAGGTCGTGGATTAATCATGGACTATCCAAAAAAGACAAAATAGCTTTTTTTACTAGAGATAAATTTGAAACCACAGCGGTAGAAAAATTGGGATTTTATAGAAAAAAATATTTTGATTTAAACGAAGATGATAAAAAAAATCTAAAACTAATGGAAATTTTTAAACCTGATGCCATTCATTCATTCGCTAACACTCTAGAAATACAAGCAAAAATTAAAAATGCCATTGGGTTCGATATAAACCCTAAATTTATAATATCTATAGGCGAGATACTAACAAAAAATATGAGAAAAGGCATAGAAAATAGTTTTGATTGTAATGTGTATGACGTTTACGGCTGTATGGAAACTGGACTAGTTGCTTCTGAGTGTAACGAAAAATCTTTGCATATAGAAGAAGATAATGTTATTGTCAAAACAGAAAATAAGAATTGTATAGTTACAAACTTAACAAATTATCTTTTTCCTATTATAAATTATGATACGGAAGATCTTATTTTAGAGTCAAACGAGTTGTGTACATGCGGAAGAAAACAAAAGATTATAGAAGTTATTGGCAGAAGTAAGGACTTATTATTGTTTGAAAAGACTTATTATCCAAATGGTGTGGCAGATCATTTCTCTAACTTCAGAGGAATTATAAATTACAAAATAAAAAAAATGACGAACAAAAGAGTTCTCGTAAAAATCACGCCAACGAGTGAAGCAACACGTAAAATCAAAGAAGAGATGGAAGTTCATGCCCGTAAATTATTCAACAAAAGTATAAGAATAGATGTGAAAATAGAAGAAAAAATAAAAAAAACTGGGGGTGGAAAAATAATCAGAATAGATACAAATTAAATATTAAACTACATAAAAAGAGTATGCCAAAAATACCAAAAAACTGGTTCAACATAATTCCCACTTTTTCAGATAAATTTCCTAAGCCATTAAATCCTACAACGAACAAGGAAATGAAAATAAAAGATTACAGGGAAATAATACCGAAAGAACTAGCAAAACAAGAACTGCTTATCGGAAAGTATGGAAAAAAAACCAAAATAAAAATCCCGCGAGAAGTTTTGGATTTATACAAACTTTACAGACCCACGCCTTTAGCAAGAGCAGAAAGATTAGAAAAATATCTTAATACCCCTGCAAAAATTTATTACAAAAGAGAAGACGCTTCGCCCGTGGGAAGCCACAAGCTAAACACTTCAATCCCTCAGGTTTTTTACTCAAAAAAAGAAGATGCAGAATGTATTGTAACAGATACTGGAGCGGGACAATGGGGATCTGCCATAGCGATCTCTTCTAATTTTTTCGGGCTGAAAAGCATTGTGTTTATGCTCAGAAAAAGTTACGAGGAGAAACCATACAGAGTCATGATGATGAAAATGTTTGGGAGTGAAGTAATACCTTCCCCAAGCGATAAAACAAAAACAGGAAAAATTGCCCTAGAAATCAGTGAGTTAAGTAAAACAGGAAGCCTCGGTATAGGGATGAGCGAGGCAATAGAAACAGTAATGCAGACAAAAGGAGCAAGATTAGCGCTAGGCTGCATGTCTAATTACGCTGTTCTACACCAAACTGTTATAGGAAATGAATGTATGACGCAACTGAAAAAGGAAGGATTAAACCCGGATATAATGATAGGCTGTGTCGGTGGTGGAAGCAATTTAGGTGGATTCTGTTATCCGTTTATCCCAAAATTCACAGAAACAAAATTTATAGCAGCAGAGTCTGATGCTGTACCTGTACTTACAAAAGGTGAGTATAGATATGATTTTCAAGATTATCTGGCCTTTTTGCCCATGATAAAAATGTATACACTCGGACATAAATTTCTACCCCCACCAATACATTCCGGTGGATTAAGATACCATGGTAAGAATTCAACTCTTTCGTATCTGGTCAACAAAAAAATTATCGAGCCTAGATCCTATTCCCAGGATAGGGTTTTTGAAGCAGGAAAATTATTTGCCAAGTTGGAAGGCATTGTCCCGGCACCAGAAACGTCGCATGCCATAGCAGCCGTCATAGAAGAAGCTGAAAGATGTAAAAGAGAAAACAAAGAAAAGACAATTGTATTCAATTTCTCTGGACATGGCCTTTTAGATCTGGAAAATTATAAGCAAGTACTATTCTGACTCAACGCTATTGTCTATAAAGTTTAATGCCAAAATTATACTTGATAGAATGAGCGGCATCTGTGGAATAGTTGACATAAAAGGAAGTTCTGTAGAGTCATACGATATAAAAAAAATGATAGATATAATAAGGCACAGAGGCTCTAGCAAAAAAATCATTTTCAAAGATAACGGAATATCAGTAGCTTTTACAAAATTAAAAATAAATGATGAAAAAACCACCCATAACGAAAATGACGTATTTGTTTGGATAGACGGTTATATTATATGCGAGCATGAAAACGATGTTTCATACATTATCAAGAAATATAGAGATCTAGGAAATAACTTTTTAGGCATAGCAGAAGGCGATTTCGCATTAGTCCTATGGGATTCAGGAAAAAGAAAACTCATATTAGCAACAGATAAAAAAGGTACAAAACCACTTTACTACTACAAAAATGGAGATCTGTTGTTTTTCTCGTCAGAAATAAAATCTATAATAAGAGTTTTGGACGAAAAATTTAAACCCGATTTCATATCTATCAATAATTTTCTCACATTCGGATCAACAATTAGTCCACGGACATTTTTTCATAAAATAAAAAAAATCCCATATTCTAGTTTTTTAAATATAGAAAATGGAAAATTAGAATCACGTCATTATCACATACCAAATTATATCTATACTCAAGATAATCTAGTAAAAAAATTTATAGAAATTTTTAACAATATAATCAAAGACAGATTAAGTATAACAGATGATGTTGGCGTCTTACTATCAGGAGGCATAGATTCTTCAGCAATAATCGGGATTTTAAGCAAATACGAAAAAAACATATCAACTTACACGGTTGGTTATAGCTACAACAACTCTATCAACGAATCTCATTTTGCTAGATTAATAGCGGAAGAATTCAACACGAATCACAAAGAGATAACGATAAATTCTGATATAATAAAAAAATCGCCAGAAATCATTTGGTATCAGGAAACGCCGAACCAAAATCCAGCGCCTTTGATTGTTTCTTCTTTGTCGTCCATCTCCAAAAATAAAAAAATATTGTTTTCTGGTGAGGGTGTTGAAAGTCTTTTTTGTGCAGGAAAGGATTATAATATATTCAACATATTCAGCAAGTACGAGTGGTTAAAATATGGACTAACTCCACTTGCATTATCATCTGAAAAAAATGATAATTCATTTACAGATAAAGAAAGAATGATCGGGATATTAAAAAACTTGGCAAGAAACGAAAATGTTCACAAATCATTTGTTTTGGCATCCTGTAATTTCGAAAATTCTCATCTGTTTTTCCACAATAAAATAGCTGACAGTATCAAAGACAGTTCTCAGAAGCTAATAGCTTCGCTAATCAAAAAATCGGACTCTAGTGTTTTAGAGTCTTACAATAAACTAAAATATAGAATGTGGGATCTTGAATATGTGTTCTTAAGAGAAAATTTATTTGTAAAGGATTCTCATTATCTTTCTTTTCCATTCTTAGATTCTAAAATGGTGAGCTTCTCTACAAAAATACCACAAAAATGGAAATCAGACTTATTTACAACAAAAATACTCCTCAAAAAATCCATGAAAAATATTTTACCAGGAAAAATAATAAATAGAAAAAAAATGATGCTTGTATCACCGTCAAAAATGTGGATAGAAGAGCAAAATGATTTAATAACATATTATATTAACGAACTAGGCAGAAGAAAGGCATTCAATAAAAAAAATATTGATTTGTTTATGAAAAAATATAGAAAGACATCAAAATATGATTGGAAATTATGGAGTTTGTTTTTTTTAGAAGTATTTCTAAACGCGTATTTCGACTCAAAAATAAAAATCAGGCTGCCCAAATCATTATAGATCGGTTCAAACTACCAATTCCACTAAATATTTAAGTAAGACAAAAACCAATATATATTAATGCTTAATTGGAAAACAGCAACTCTTTGGGCATTAATATTATGGTCCTTAACGTTTACTGTAAACTCTATTATTGGTTTTATACCACTGTTAGAAGATTCGGACCTGATAAAACTTGTACTTTCAGCAAGTATTTTACCATTACTCGTCCTACTTTGCACTCGCATGTATTTCAGGGAAGGATATAAAACTAACGGTCTCTTGTTGGGTCTTTATTTCGTTATTTTAAATTCTCTGCTCGATTTAACAATATTAGTTCCTCTATTTTCGAAATCAGTTAACTACTTTTGGGATTACCCGTATCTGATAAGTATTGTAGAGATTTTAATATTTAGTACATTAAGCGGATTTTGGAATTCTAAAAAGGAAGTGAGTATGAGCGGAATCATAAACTCGCCTGTTAGCATGAGTTGAGGAAGCGTTTTAGCTTAAAAATTTTTTCTCACATATTTAATTAAAAGGAGTTTACGACTCAACATGCTGATGATATGATTAACGAACAAAATTCAAAATTAAAAAAAATTAAATCATGCGCAACTAAATTTGGAACACCACTGTATATAGTTGACGAAGATGAACTAACAAAAAACGCAAGGAATTTGGTGAATCTATTTAAAAAACGTTTGCATAACGTGGAGATATTCTATCCATATAAAACCAATAACCTGCCTCTAGTATGCGAAAGATTCAAAGAAATGAATTTGGGTGCCGAAGTATCTTCAATTTTGGATTTAAAATTGGCAATTAGATTAGGAGTTGAAAAAATAATATTTAATTCACCTGCCAAGAAATCGGACGAAATATGCGAAATTATCGAAAATGATAATGTCACATTCGTGGCGGATAACATACAGCAACTCAGATTAGTTAATGAAAATTCCAAAAATCACGATATAGGTGTGAGAATTAAATTATCAAATACGGACAAAAAATGGGAAAGGTTTGGAATAGAACCTAAACAGTTTTTAGAAAACTATAAAAAATGCACAAAAAATAGAATAGTTGGCATGCATTTTCACTGCTTTACTAAAAACAAAAACCCAGAAACATATTCAAGACTTTTAACGCATATAAGAAATTTAATATTGAAGTTGGATGAAAAAACAAGAAAAAACATCAAATTTGTGGACATAGGCGGGGGATTTGATAGTGGGGGATATTTTACCCTAAATCCAATTGAGTTCGCCTCAAGATTAACTGGAAATAAGTTGTTGCCTATAAGGAGTATTCAATATTCCATGTTCAAAAAAACCGATATGAAATCACTTGCAAAAAATATATCAGAATCATTTGAAGAAAAGATATTGAATATAAAGGGATTGGAAAATACTTCTTTGTACCTTGAGCCCGGCAGACTATTAGTCAATAATTTCATTCATGTGTTATCAAGTGTTTTATATGTGGATAAAAAATTTGTTACTATAGATGCGGGAACCAATATTTTCCCCAGAATATTGTACGAACATCACCCAATAATAAATTTATCCAGTTTAAGTGAAAACGTCATAAAAACAAACATTTTTGGTAGTTTATGCAGTAGCACAGATATTATTGGTAATTTTGTTTTTACAAATTCGTTAAATATTAGTGATATACTGATGGTAATGAATATAGGCGCCTACTCCATTTCACAAGCACAACAGTTTATAGAACCTCTGCCCAAAGTTATATCACTTAAGAATGGAAATGCCAAAACTGTTAGAGTTGAAGAAGATTTCGAATACAGATACAAAAGAGACGTTGGTGATTAGTTGGTATTATCTATAGATCAGTGGAATGACAAAATCGAAAAAGTAAAAATACATCATCTTTATGGGATAGCAGAGTATAAGAGAGATGAACACTTAAGATTGGTCAATAAATGGTTTGGCGATTTGAACGAGATGACTCTATTAAAAACAGATTCGTATGAAGAGGCTATAGGAAAAGATCATTTTCTGGACATATTGGGGAAGAGAGCCAAAATTACTATTGGGATGGACATATCTAAGAAAATAATATTAAAAACAAAAAGACGTCATGGCGATGCTTTCTTTCGTGTAATATGCAGTGTCAAACGCCTTCCATTCAAAAGAGGATCAATAGACATGATAATGTCAAATTCCACGCTAGATCACGTATCAGTCAATGGAGTAATAAAATCGACGGAAGAATTTTACTATGTCTTGAAGAATCCAGGTAATCTGATTTTAACCCTAGATAGTAAAGAGAACTTGCTTTATTTTCTTCTTTGCTATATTGGGAAAAAAATGAACATATTTCCGTTCTCAGAAAGATGTTACACCAGAAAAGAGATGCATAAAATATTAACTAAGTACGGATTTAGAATAAACGATGACGACGCAATAGTTTTTATACCACCGCCATTGGAAAGATTTATCCTATTGTTTAAAATGTTGAATAACAAAGTAGTCAATAAACTTATATACCAAATTATATTTTATTTCTCAAAAATGAAAAACAAGCCATTCAAGTATTTTCTTGGAAGATTTGTCTGCACAAATGCGATAAAGGATTAAGTGAACACATATACATCGTACTTTCTTGAAAGAAGTTTAGCCAATTTGTCATTATCTTAGTTATTTACTAGATATTACATCCAAATAAAATTTATTATAACTATTCCATCTATAATCATTATGAAAGTAGATTTTATATTAAAAATAGGCGGCAGTTTAACAAAAGAAAGATCATTAAAAGAGTTATGTAAAGTTATAACAAAATTCTCTAAAAAATACAAAATTGTAATAATACCGGGAGGTGGTAAAAATGCCGAATATATACGTTATTTATACAAAAAATTTAAGTTAACAGATGAATCTGCACATAATATGGCCATATTAGCGATGGATCAATATGGTTATTTTCTTTCTAATCTAATGAATGTAAATCTGTCTAGTGATATAAATAAAATTAAATTCGATAAAAAACCAGTTGTCCTATTACCATTTAGACATATGATTAACAAAAATCCTTTAGAGAATTCTTGGGATGTCACTTCAGATTCTATAGCTGCTTATTTCTGTTATAAGTTAAAGGCAAAAAATCTCATATTAGTTAAAAATGTTGATGGCATATATCATTCAAATCCTGAAAAAAATAGAAAAGTAAAACTTATCAGAAATGTTAGTGCAACTTTTTTAATAAAGTTGAGGAAAAAAACATGTATCGATTCATATCTTCCGAGAATAATACAAAAAAGAAAAATAAATTGTTTTATAGTCAACGGAAAATACCCAAATAGACTATCCAAAATTTTACAAAATAAAGAAACAGTTTATACCAAGTTGGTCTTTGAGTGAAACATATTGACTTTTTTGTAAAGCTCTTTCACTAATTCTTTCTTAAGTTGACCTTTCTTTCTATCCTTTTTTTCACAAACAGCACCTCTAACTCCAAATATGTCCGCGCCAGTAGACCATATTCTTTCGACATCATTAACATCCAAAGAACCGGCCAAAGCTACAAATAAATCATATTTGTGAGCTTTATTAACAAATTCTTTTAACTCATCATTTTTTACAAAATCAAACAATTTAGTTTTGTTTTTATTCGCAGTGTCCATTAATATACCGTCGATATTGCAATTTTTCGCTATTTTTTGTATATTTGATATATTTATCGATTCTATATTCTTGTAATCTGCATAAACACCTGCGACCACTTTAACTTTGGGACAAAAGGTTTTCACAGATTCACTTATTTTTTTTAACATGAACGTTGTTTGAGAATATGTTTTCACTCCAAATAAACCAACCTTCACGAAATTGACACCCAACATAGAAGCACCATAAGCGGCTAAAGATGCTGTACCAGGAAGATTTGGCATATCTCCTATTGTCGCACTAATTTTTACATATTCTGGAAGCAGATCTCTGATATCACTAATTACTGTAGGAAAATTGGCACCTAAAGAACCTTCGTCTGGATTTTTAATATCATATATAACATCACACTCGCTTTTGAATATCTCTAGTGCCTCCGTTTTATTTTTTATACTTATTAAAAGTTTCATATAAATCTCTATAAATCATATCGTAATATTATTTAAATAAAATTAATCTGGAGTTCACAGTATTCGAAGTAATAATTTATAAATATGTTTTGTTCTTACGTTGACATGTTAATAGTTATAGAAAATCAGAAACAAAAGATATATCACACCTTCATAAACACTATAAAACTTGTGCCAACTAGATTTAATTTTCTGGAAATCTGTTTTTTCATCGAAAGTTTTCATTTTATAAATTCTATAGACACAAAAAAACACTGTTGTTAGAAAAATTAGATTCGATTTTATATCAGTAAACAATAATATCAGACTTGTAGTCAGTGGTATAAATAAAAAACCAATTCCAAAAATTATTGTTTTTTTTACGCCAAAAATTCTGGGTAGAGAGTTTATTTTTTCTTTTTTTCTATGTGCTAATTGATGTATAATTTCATGAAATGCCATATAGAAGAAGAAAATGATTGAAAATTGTATTGCTTGAAAAGAAAGGTGGTCTTGAAAATACAAATAAGGATAAATATAAGGTATCAGACCTAAGCAAATGGAATTTATTATTATTGAACTCGTATAATGATTTTTTAGTCTTATAGGAGACTGGTATAAATAAAAAGAAATAATATAAACAAATAAAAAAACGAATGAATAATTAGAAAATTTAATTGTTGGGAGTACAAAGACTAGAGGCAACAAAGACAAAAAAATAATCACTCTGGTGCTAACATTCTTTTTAAATAAGTTTGATATATAATTTTTCTCTCTAGAAATTTTATAGTCATAATAATCATTCATAGAAAAGGAGTGCATCTGAATTAGTGCTATATGAAGAATTGGTATTAAAATTGTCCAGTTGTTTGGTACAATTCCTAAAGTCATTAATGATATAACAGATACGCCTAAATTTCTTACCCAAGAATCTACTCTATAAAATTGGAGAAAATTCATAAAATATAATACAAAAATCAAAAATATAATATCATATTAAATTTTGGGATTTTTCGGGTCATTATCGAGAAAAACTTCACATAATATTTCCAAATTAAAAAGCGACCATATTTTTCTATCATAATGAGAAGAGTTGGGATTTATTGCTTTATATATATTTTCTTTAATTATTTTTCTTTTTTTTAACCTATCTATAACATCATACATAATATTTTTCTGCTCTTTGAACCAAGGTTTCATGGGCCAAGTTTCGGGTTTCCTATTCAATAGTGACGCGGGCAATTTATCTGACATTATTTTTTTTAAAACATATCTAAAGATAGAGTTTTTTAATTTTATTTCCGTTGGAATAGCGTAGCAATATTCAATAACTTTCTTATCGAAATATGGGTTCAACAGCTCTTGAGAAATGTTCATAAAAGTGTCGCTTAGAAAGCCGTTTCTAAGAGTCAAATAGCTGTAGTTTTTAACTGGATCTTTAGATAATTTGTTATTAAATTTTTTTATTCTTTTTAAAGGATCTATACTAGAAATTTGATCTGATAACAAATTATTTTTTTCTATATCAGTTAACACTTCTCTAAAAGAAACATATTGATTGTACGAATCATTTGAAAAGGCGATCCTACTTAAAGTATATAATTTACTGTGGGGGAGTTTGACAATCAGCTTATTAAATAAATTTTTCATAAATTTTGGTGTGTTTTTATTTAATACTTGCAATTTTTTTACTATAACATAATCTCTCCTGCCAAAGAATATCTCTTCAGAACCCTGACCCCAAAAAGCAAAATTAATATTTCTCGAGATTTTGGTCAAATAATACATAAAAGATCCGACATGCCACAAAGGAAATTCGTAGAACCACAATGCTTTGGGTGATATTTTTATAATATCAGAAGAAGATGGAAAAAAATCAGTATGCTTTGTGCCAAAAAATTCTGAGGCCATTCTCCCGTATTTTCCATCTTCTCCTATTCCAATTGTAAAAGTATTTACTGTATCAGCAGATAATTTATCTAGAAAATAAAGAAGGGTAGTCGAGTCTAAACCGCCAGATAAAAACAATCCCCAATTATCTGATATATTTAATCTCTTTCTAGTGCTATTTTCTAATAGATCAATAATCCTTTCTTCTGACCAAGGTAATTTTAGGTTAAAATTTATGTCCCAAAACTCTTTTTCATAGATTTTGTTTTTCTGTATTACCATAATACTAGAAGGTTTGACCCTTCTTATTCCGTCAAATAAAGTATAAGGGAATGATATATGACCAAAGTTAAGAAAGTTAGATACAGAACCCAAATCAATAGTTTTTTTAATACCTTGGAATTTAAACAATCCCTTTATTTCTGACGCAAATATGAAATTACCTTCTATTTTAGAATAGTAGATTTGTTTGTTATTAGAAATGTCCTTGCCTAATATAAGTTTTTCATTCCTTGAATCCCAAATTGCAAATGCAAAATCTCCGTCTAGTTTTTTTACAAACTCCAAACCAAATTTTTCATACAAAATAACTATTAAATCAGCAAAGCTTTCTATATCTGCTTTATCTAAACATTTTATTAATTCTTCATAGTTTAATAAATAACCATCTAAAATTGCAATTATATCTCTTCTTTCATTAAAGGCTACTTCAGAAAAATCTGTTTTTGTTTTAAATGGTATTGTGAGGAGAGCTATTTTTTTATCTACATATTTACACGATCCTCTATTTCCCCTATGTTTTAATGGCTTTGCTATATTATCTAAAGCTGTTTTATCAATATCTCCACTCGGATTAAATATGCCACAAATAGCGCTCATTAGATCAGCTTTAGTAAATCAATCTACAATTAGTGATTAAAAGGTTAAGAAATTGTGTTTGGTGACCCTTATATCTTTCGTCACATCTATACCGGGTATTTTATTAACTTGAATAAATTCAACCTTCTCATGAAGTTCCTGTATATTTTTGGCACCAATGAGACCAAATGCCGCTTTTAGGTTTTTTCCTATTATGTTAATTATAGTTTTAACTGGACCTTTGTAAGGAACCAATGTAGATATTCCTTCAACCCTAAAGTTGTTTTTGAAATCAGTTTCTAAATAATCTTTTTCTATTTCTACAAAAGAATAAAGAGTTCCGTTGTATTCTTTATATTTTTTATTTTCTTTTTTTACGATTTTCCCAGGCGTTTCTTTAGTTCCTGAAAGTATATATCCGATCATCACAGAGTCAGCACCCGCAGCTAGAGCCTTTACTATATCACCGGTACTTCTAATACCGCCATCTGCAATAACAGGCATTTTGTATTTTCTTACTGTATTAAATATATCAATTAATGCTGATATCTGGGGTCTCCCGACACCTGTTATTTTCTGCAGAGTACATATAGACCCAACCCCGACTCCAACCTTTATTCCTGATATTCCGAGATCACAATACTCTTCTATATTAGAAGAAGTACCAAAATTACCCACTACCACATCACATGATATCTGCTTAGTTAAATCTTTGACAAAATTGAAAATTTTTTTGTTAGATGCAGATGTGGTTTCTATAAACAACACATCAGTATATTTACTTATTTTAATTGCTCTTTCTTTATCGTTAACTCCAACAGAAGCTGCCGTTATCTTATCATTGCTCTTAACTTTTTTTATTTGGTTTATTTGATCCTCTATGGTCATATATCTATGTATAACGCCCAAGCCTCCTTCGTTGGCAAGAGCTAACGCCATATCTGACTCAGTTATATTAGACATGGGTGTGCTAATGATTGGTATTTTTAGTTTAATTTTTCTCGTTAATTTCGTTGATAGATCAATATCTATAGGTTCTATTGATGTAAAACTCGGTTTTATTAGAATGTCATCGAAACCAAGTTCACTTTTTATGGTTCTATCATCAAAATAATTATTTTCTTTCATTTTAAAATCCCGTTCAATATAATTTAATAAAATAACTGCTTAATTATTAAAGATATTTATAAAGTAGAAAACATGTCCATGATAATTAGAAAAAGTGAAAAATTAAAAACATAAAGGCTTTAGAATAATAAAAAGAAATTGCGTTTTATTCTTACTCCATAATAATATTATGGCAAATGTATATGTAGTGGCTCAGAATTTTGAGATATATGAGGGCGATAAATTAGACTTATTTGCTCGCACAGGAAAAATAAACATAAACCACTTATACAATGTCGGTGCTCAAGGGGTCATTCTTGGACACTCTGAAACTGGAGATACTCCAGAGATAGTAAACAAAAAAATATTAACAATTTTAGATTTCCAAAATAAAACTGGTATGACTGTAAATAAACTGATTATCTTAGTAGGAGAAACATTAGAAGAGTATAAAAATAGTAGCCTTGAAGAGATAGCTAAATTGGTGGTAAAAAAATGTGGCATAATTTTTAAAAAAATACCTGAGGGTTTTTTGTCAAATGTAATAATTGGCTATGAACCAAAATGGGGCTCCTCAGGAAGTGGGAATAACGATGTGCCGCCACCCGAATCCGAACTTGTTTCAATATGTATAAATAAAATAAAAAACTTCATTAATAAAAAATATGGATCTTCTAAAAAAGTATTTTTCATATATGGCGGCAGAGTAACTCCTGAAAGAATCAACATCTTGAATGACAGCAACTTAAATGGTTTCATACTAGGATCAGCATCTAGTTCAGTAGAAAGATTACTTGAAATCGCGAAACCTATGGTAGAAACACAACCAAACAAAACAAAAATATTAGTCTGTAATTTCAAAGCATATAAGTTAGCTAATCCTTATGAAAAATATATATCTGTATTAAGAAAATTGCCCACGAGTTTCAATATTTATTTGGCCCCGCCCTATACAGATATTAGAGAAATTTCTGATCTAATAAGTATTTTTTAATTATGAAAATAATTGTTTACATATGAAAATAATACCTGTAATAGATATATTAAACAAAACGACAGTTCATGCAATCAGAGGGAATAGAAGAGAATACAAGCCCATCAAAAGTATTTTATGTAAATCTTCTGATCCTATAGAAATATCGTCACGTTTTAGATCTTTGGGATTTAGCGAAATGTACATAGCTGACTTAGATTCAATAATTAATAAAAAACCCAATTTTTATCTTTATCAAAAGATTAAATCAAAAACAAAACTTGAATTAATGGTTGATCCGGGAATCAACAATTTTATTACTGCTGAAAATGTTCTAAATAATGGTGCTTCAAAAATTATAATAGGCACAGAAACAATGAAGAATTTTGGTTTCATAGAACAGATAAGCAAAAAAATTCCCGTGGATAAAATCATAATTAGCATAGACATGAAAAATAAAAAATTACTTAGCAGGTCCAGAATAATAAAATTGATGTCTCCCATGAAATTTATTAAGGAGGTCAATGATATCGGCATAAAAAAGATCATTTTGCTTGAGTTAACTAAAGTCGGAAGCCAAGAAGGTGTAGACATAGATTTCTTAGACAAAGTAAATGATAAATTGGATATTATAGTGGGTGGTGGAATAAAAAATATAAAGGACATAGAAAATTTAGATGAAATGGGTATCTATGGAGTTCTTATAGCCACTTCATTACATAATGGTAATATAACTAGAAAGGAGTTAAGAAGTTGGATAGGTAACTCTTAACAAATTATATGGACTTAATATACTAGATTTTAATGGCACCGTTGAAAATAATATATAAACTAGTGTGTTTATATTAAAAGAGTAATATTATGAAGAAAGGAATGAAAATGAACGTGCTTATAATAATAGCTATTTGCATAATATTCAACATAATAGGACAACTATCTCTGAAAAAAGGAATGGTTACTATAGGCAAAACATCCGTTGCTGATTTTTTTACAGGAAAATTCTTTACAATAATATTCAACTATTACGTCTTCTTCGGTCTTATGCTTTATGGAATTGGATCGTTTTTGTGGCTAGTGGTACTTTCAAAAGCTGATTTAAGCTTTGCTTATTCTCTTTTGGCAGTAGGATATATTGCCATCGGCTTGCTATCATGGTATTTCTTTAAAGAACCTTTGACAGCTGTTAAACTAACAGGTATGAGTCTTGTTACTGTTGGTGTGTTTTTAATTTTAATGAAAGTCTAAGAAATAAAAACCTAGCATCGAATAATTTTGATATGAGTTTATTTAAGATGTTATCAAAGAACAGAGAAGTTATAATAAACTTGTCGATTATAGTTTCTATTTTCATATTCCTTTTAAGATTTTTTAAACCTGAACTGCTTTTAGAGAAAACCATGATATCGGGAGGCGATACAGCTTCGCAATATTATCCTGCCAAATATTTGGCAGACTATCTTCTACCTCATGGAAAAATAATAGGATGGAGCCCAGGATGGTATGCAGGAATACCGATATTTCAATTCTATTTTCCTTTGCCTTTCATACTCATAGCGTTAATCGCATATATGATTCCATTACAAATAGCTGTTAAACTAGTGACAGTATCCGGTATTTTTTTATTGCCAATTATGGTTTTTTTATCCCTAAGAATTATGAAATTTAAATTTCCTGTGCCAGTTATTGGATCTTTATTCACTTTGCCATTACTCTTTATGGAAGCAAATTCCATGTGGGGGGGAAATATACCGAGTACTTTAGCTGGAGAATTTTCGTATAGTATTAGCCTGGGTTTTTCAATATTGTTCTTCGGGACTTTCTACAGAGGATTGAAAGAAAACAAATATTGGGTATTGAATGGCATTCTATATGCTTTGATATTGTACTCACACATAATAACAGCAATGTGGGTGGGTATTACCAGCTTATTTTTTCTAATTATTAAAATTAATCAAAAACAACAGGCTATTAAACAAACTTTAATTTATTTTTTTAAAACGTATGGCCTTTCATTATTACTGGTGTCGTTCTGGTTTTTACCTCTTTTATCCAATTTAAAGTATACGACTTCTTACGCGGATACGTGGAGCGTAACTATAGATCAAGTACTACCAAAAACTATACTCGGACCTAGTTTATATAAAGATCTGAAAAACCCACCGCTCAATTTGCCTATCACAGAAAAACTTCCTTTTTGGAGATTCATATCGATCTTGACAGTGCTAAATACTATTACAATACTTTACTTGATAAAGAATCGCGACACAAGAATAGCTTTTTGGTTTTTTTCAATCATAATAGCCGTTCTTCTTTTTCTATTCGGCGAACACGTAGGAGTGATAAATATAAGATTCATCCCGTTTTTCCAGTTATCATTATTAATAACAGCGTGCATAGGACTAAGTTTTTTAAACAAGATAAAATTCAACTGGATTATTGCTCTTTTGATTTTGATCGGTGTGATTGTTTGGGTCAATTCAAATACAAGTTTTATAAATTTTTGGATAAAATGGAATTACGAAGGATTTGAAAACAAGAATCTTTGGCCTGCGTATCGTGAAGTTAATGACTTCATAAAAGGTGATTATTCTCAACCAAGAGTTGTTTATGAACATTCAAGCGAGCACGATAAAGTCGGAACGACCAGAGCTTTCGAATCCATACCTTTATTTTCAGGAAGAGCTACTCTGGAAGGTCTTTATATGCAATCAACCGTAAGCTCGCCTTTCGTATTCTATATACAATCTGAAATTTCGAAAGAACAATCATGCCCATTTTTTAATCAGTATCCTTGCACATCATTCAATTTAGAAAGAGGAATTGAACATATGAAAATGTTCAATGTCAATGAATACATTGCTGTGAGCGAACAGGCGAAAAATGCGGCAAACCAGAGCAAACAAATGAGACTAGAAAAAAGTATTGACCCGTATTCAATTTATGAAATAATCACGAACGAAAACAATTATGTGACCGTGCCTGACTATTGGCCAGTTCAAATGAAAACAGAAAACTGGAAAGAGATTTCCTATGATTGGTTCAAAAATGGCGATCTAAGCGTACCTATAATATTTACAGATAAAACTCTGCAAAATTTGGTGAAAGTGAATGATTGGAGACAAAGCCTGAAAATACCTGTGAAGGAAAAATGCATTGTTAAGGAACAAGTGACGAATGAAGAGATACGCTTCACTACTGACTGTGTGGGAAAACCGCACATAATAAAAGTTTCTTATTATCCAAACTGGAAAGTCGATGGAGCTAAAAAGATATATCTAGTATCTCCGTCTTTCATGCTGGTTTTTCCAGAAAAGAGCCAAGTAAGAATATGGTACGGATCAACTGCTATAAATTATCTATCTAATGTACTGACTATAATCGGTATATGCATCGTAATTTATTTTATTTTCTTAAACAACAACAAAGTTGTCAAGTTTCTGAAACGATAAAGAGACTCATCAATTATATTGAATTTGCTTTTCCTATTGTCATTGCATGAAGTTGGTATCTGAACTATCTTCTTGTTGGTTTTTTTCAACCAGTAAACAAGTTCAAAAACATATGCAGATCCCTTATCTATATACTTCAGATATTTCATTACATCTTTCTTTTTGAATCCTTTAGCGGCCATTGAGTAATCTTCATACTCCAGTCCTAATAGTACTTTTACCAACCAAATAAAAATATTGCTAGCAAAAATTCTGTACCACTGTCTCTTTTGTTTTCCCACTTTTTTTGCTCCTATCACTATGCTATTTTCATCAAGAAGGCTCAGACACTTTGGAACGAAATTCATATCTATGCTTAAATCCATATCCAATGAAATAATCTTGTTTGAAGATGAATTTTTCACACCTTTTCTGAAGGCAAAGCCAACATGCCCCATTTCTCGTATAAAAAGAATCTTAAAAATGCCCGTATATTTCTTTTCTAATTCTCTTCCCAGTTCAGGTGTTCTGTCTATGCTTCCGTTATCAACTAATATTATTTCAAAATTCTTTCCAGTTTTTTCCAAATATTTTATCAGTTTCTCTGTATTTCTAACTATTAATTCCTCTTCATTATAAACGGGTATAACTATGGTAAAATCTTTCATTACGTCACTGAAATAGGTTGGTACAATGTATTTAAAAATTCGACTTCATTCCACAATTCACACATACCAAATTCTCAAAGGCTCTGTTTTCCAAGGAGGGTACAAGTCATTAGAAAATTCTTTAACCAACTTCCAGTTTTCTGGCGGAGTGAATTTTCCTAAATTGGGAATGCATCTATAACAACCATAATAAGGTAATCTTGGTCCGCCTGTAACAACGAATCCCTCTTCGACACTTAAAAATTTTTCTTTCCATGCCTCTGGAGTTTCAGCATCTATCCACCAATGAAGAACTGGGTTATAATCTCCTTTGACTTCAAATCTATCTATCTTGGAAATAAAATACCAGTCAGAATAAATGTTCACGTCCCCAAGTGTCTTTAAATATTTTATGGCTTCTCTGACTTCGCCAAAAGCTATTCTTGTTATTCTAGTTGAGTCGTAAGACCAATACACGGAGATGGTTATATACAAAATAAAAGTCAAATAGAAAAATTTCTTATTTTTCTCCATTAACTTTTTCCAAAAATAAGATATGAAAATTATGGAAGGGGGCACGACGATGACAAAATATCTAAATATTCTTTGTATGGTATAGGGAACAAAGTTTTTTATTTTGTGCGGGAAAAACTCGACAAAAAAGAATATTATGAGGAACCATAATAATACCGGATATATTTTTTTCCAGTCTTCTTTTTTTATCAGAAGGAAACACAATAAAAGAAGATAGAAATGGTATCCGTGCAGCATTTCTCCAAATTCGTTTCTGAAAAACATCTGTTTTGGATATATACTTAGTTGATATTTATCTATTCTTGAAATATGCGGCGGTTCTTTGTCGTCATTAAAAATGTTTATATATGCAAACGGATCTTTCACCAAAACCCAACAAGCAATAAATAAACTCAAAAACAGAACAAGCAGGGTCAACAAAAAAGGCATGTACTTAACGGTGTTTTTTAGACTCAGTCCCTCTCCTCTGAAATAAAAGAGGAGCGTCACTGGGAGTATGTACAAACCAAAGGGTTTGTTTACAAAGGCGAGGAAGACGAATAATGCCGAAATCAAAAGGCGTGTTTTTGAATATTTTTTCTGTGCTGTAATAAAAAAATAAACGCTTGACAACATGTACAAAGAAAGATTAACGTCAGTTGACATTAAAGTTGCATTCAACACTTCGAAAGGATTCACTGCCATTAGTACAGACGCTATTATACCAGTTTTAAAATCGAACAATTCCTTCGCAATCAAATAGACAAGATATATGTTTCCCAATGATGAAAGTAGAACTGGCAAAATAAAGGTGAATTCACTTATTCCAAACAACTTCCATATTATAATCAGTGGTATCCAGTAAGAGAATCTGTAATAATACTGACTATTTGTTATATGACCATTATATATATTTTTGAATGCGGCGAAATATACAGGATCATCTCCTAGGCCGTCTCCACTAAAAAATATTAACCTTAAAATCAAGCTGAAGAACAGAATTATTAGAATGAGATATTTTTTATTTAATTTTAAAAACATCTTTTTCTTTTTAAGCATATGAAACCAATTAAATATTTTATAATTATTTGTCTAATAAAAACTATTTTATATATTTCATAAAGAGTTTTATTTGCCTCATCAGTAATTTCGGACTCTGTTTAATTTTTTTGAATATATAACTAGGCCTCATATAAAACTCCATAAAGGCTTTCCTGGTCATATGCTTTATAAAATTTTGAGAATAAACTCCTTCGTATGAAGTGGGGAACACGTCTTTTATTTCACTTTTCACAGCCTCATAAAATTTTGTTCCTGGATATGGTGTCGCCACATGAAAGGAGATATAATCCGGATTGACTTCTTTAGCGAATTTTATGGTCATTTCCATATCTTCTTTGGTTTCATTTGGCAAGCCCATCATGCTGAAACAAACAACTTCCATGCCTACTCTTTTAGCCAACTCAATTCCTTTCCTTATATTATCCAAAGTGATTTTTTTACCCGTGGATTCCAATATTCTTGGTGATCCGCTTTCAAGACCAAAGTGTATTACCCTGCATCCCGCTGTTTTCATTTTTTTTAACAATGTAAAATCCACAGTATCAGCACGTGTCTGACATGCCCATGTTATTCTATAGTCATTTCTTATTATCATGTCACAAATATCGTTAACAAATCCCTTGCTTAAGGTAAATTCGAGATCTATAAAATAGATATTTTTTACTCCGAATTCCTTAATACATATATCTAGTTCCTTTTCTATCAGTTCTAAAGACTTCATTCTATATCTTATTCCATACATCTGATCTTCCGAGCAAAACGTACACAAAAATGGACAACCTCGCGTAGTTTCCAACAGAGTAAATCTGTCCCCCATAATTTCATAATAATATTTTTCCATAGGTAGCAGATCAAAGGCAGGAACAGGAAATTTAGATAAATCCGCGAGATCTCTTGGTTTTGTTATTTTAAGTTGATTATTATTCAAATAAGCTATGCCTTCTATTTTTGATAGATTATCATCGTCTTTGCATAAATTTTGTATGGTTAATTCTGGTTCGCTTATTATAGCTGCATCGGCGCCAGTCATTTCTAAAACTTCTCTTGGTCGCATGGTTGGATGAGAACCAAAAACGTATATTTTAGCTCCTGAATTAATTCTTTTTAGTTCTTTAACAGTTGATAAAAAAGAATCTATATCCAAATGAGGGCATTGCCACCTATCCAAAGACGCGGAAGTAACAAAAATTTTATCAAAATTTTTTATTGTCTCTTTGTTTATCTTGGTTTCTGGCAAGGCGTTTATGTCTAATATCTCTACATGATGACCGTCTTTTCTAAGAATGGAAGCTGCTATAGCCAAGTCCAACGGAGGCCATACTCTATCATGTCTCCAGATTTGTATCTTTTTGTATTCATACTTAGGATTTATCAGTAGTATTTTACCCATAGCTCATTTTTCCAAAAACAAATTTTTATACTTTATTCAAAAACAAGTTCAGCGGAAGTATTGAATAGCGTGTTGGCAATACTAGCAAATGCCTCGGGAGACAGCGGCATAATAACTCTCTCATTTCCGGGTATTCTTATTCTATATTTTATTCCTTCTTGTGTATACATAATATTGATACCAAGAACAGTAGAAGAAAACAAAATCTCTTTGATGAATTCATTAAACGTGAGAGAATCTGAGATGACTCTTATCTGTTTTCCTAAAATTTTTTCTATTTTCTTGATTATTATACCGTTCTTGCCTATCAGTCCTGGAACACTATTTTTGTCGCATACTATGAGCGCAAAGTTTTTATCCAGATAAATTCTGCTTATCTTGCCGTCCTTCAAATGCTTCTCGCCCTTGATAGTTTTATTCAGGTTTCTATACAATCTGATTTCTTCGTCTCTTATACCATTGCTTTCCAATTTTTTGGAGCATCCGCTGCATAAAATTTCATTTTTTAAACAAACATTACAAATAGGAAACTCCATTGACATTATCTTCATTTTTTAAAGTTAAAAGAATTTACATTTATTGTATAATCATGTCTCTAGAAATTGCTATCACCGGAAAGCCGAGTTCGGGAAAATCCAGCTTCTTCAAAGCCGCCACTATGATTGATGTCGAGATTTCTTCCAGACCGTTTACTACCATTAAACCAAATCAGGGAGTAGCCTATGTTGTAACAAACTGTATTGAAAAGGAATTTAATGTTAAATGCAAACCAAACAAAGGAAGATGTGTTGACGGCAAAAGATATGTGCCGATAAAGCTTTGGGACATAGCTGGAATAGTACCAGAAGCACACACAGGAAAAGGACTGGGATTGAAATTTTTGGATGATGTGAGACAGGCATCTGCGTTGATTCAAGTTGTTGATATATCAGGGACAACTAATGAAGAGGGGAATGTCACAACAAATTATGATCCTGTGAAAGAAGTGGAATTTGTAAGAGATGAAATAAACTCATGGTTTGAAGAAATCATAAGAAGAGGCATCGAGAAATATGATAGAATTAAAAGAACTACAAAAATAGATATAACAGACGTGTTAACCGAACAATTGACAGGATTGCAGACATCAAAAGAACAAATAAAAAAAGTCTATGATAGAACTGGCATTGATGATATAAAACAATTTGCCCGTGATTTAAGAGAATTAAGCAAACCGATCTTAGTTGCAGCGAATAAGATAGACTTGGAAAGGGGATTGGAAAACATTAGCAGAATTCAAAGTACAACAATACCAACATCAGCTGCAGCAGAGATAGCTCTAAAGACTGCCGAACAAAAAGACATTATTGAATATCATGAAAATAAGATAATTATAAAAGATGAATCCAAGCTAGATAAAAAACAAATTGAGGGGTTGGGTTTAATCAAGAAGAATGTTTTAGAAAAATTCGGATCTACAGGCATACAGAAATGTTTGAATACTACCGTTTTTGATGTATTGAACCAGATAGTTGTGTATCCTGTTGCAGATGCCAACAAGCTGACAGACAGCAAAAATAATGTCTTGCCAGATGCCTATCTTGTAAAGAATAGCACGAGACTGAAAGATTTTGCTTTTATGATACATACAGATATAGGGAACAAATTTATTGGCGGAATAGATGCTAAGACAAAGAAAAAACTTGGAGCAGATTATGAACTGAAAAACAATGATGTTGTGGAAATATTAACTTCCAAATAAAAATTAAAGGTTTTCTACCTCATATTAAAACAGGTGCTATAATGAAAATAGGTTTATTATTAGATGATACGTTAGACTCGAATGATGGCGTCCAACAATATGTAAAGTCGCTGGCTAGATGGTTATTGAAAGAAGGACATGACGTAAAGTTTTTAGTCGGTCAAAGTTCGGATAAAAGTGAATTTGGAAATAGAGTGATTAGCCTAAGTACTAACATAATAGTCAGCGGCAACTCTAACATTTTATCGATGCCTATCTGGCCCAACATAGAAAAAATGAAGAAAAGTTTAGATGAAGAAAAGTTTGATGTTCTTCACGTTCAAGCGCCTTACTCTCCACTGATGTCGGAGATAATATTAAATTTAGCGAACACTCCAAAAGTTGCTACATTTCATATATTCTCTACTAATCCTGTCTACTGTTACGGTTCCAAAATTTTGGCTTTTTTTCAAAAAAAATCATTATCTTCCATTAGATTTATCTCAATTTCCGTTGCCTCCAAAAAATTTGCCAAAAATTTTTTTGGAGTGGATTCAATAGTCATACCCCCCGCTATCAATTTGAAAAAAAATGATGGAAAAATGATTAAAAAATATCTGGATGGAAAAATCAATATTTTATTTTTTGGCAGATTAGTAAAGAGAAAGGGTGTGATATATCTTCTTCGTGCATACAAAAAACTCATCACCCGCATAGGTAAAAATTCTCTGCGTATAATCATTGCTGGAGAAGGTAAAGAGAAAACATGGTTAAAGATTTATGCCAAAATGTTTAACTTGCCTAATGTTGAGTTTACAGGTTACATAGAAGAGAATGACAAAGCAGCATACTACAACACCTCCGACATATGCGTGTTTACGGCAACACACGGAGAAAGCTTTGGCATTGTGCTTCTGGAGGCGATGGCTTGCGGCAAGCCTGTCGTTGCTTTTGCCAATGCAGGTTATAAGGAAGTGCTTGCCAATGCAGGTTATAAGGAAGTGCTTACCGGCGAAGGTGCGAGGTTTCTGGTAGAACCAAAAAATGTTGACGAGCTTGCGGAGAAGTTAGAAATATTAATAAAAGATAAGAAATTAAGAGATAGGATGGGGAAGTGGGGATTGGAAGAAGTGAAGAAATATGATTTATCTATTATGGGTAAACAAATACTAAATTTTTATAAAGAGGTTTTGAGGGATTAATCAAATGAGAATAGCATTAGTGACCGCTCATCCCATAACTTTACCAGGTGGCGTACAGGAACATGTCAGGGGTTTGTATAATTATTTGAAAAAAAACGGGCATTATGTAAAAATAATTTCACCTAATCCGGGCAAAGAAAGGAGTCACGAAGACATGATATATCTTGGCTATTCCATACCTGTTTCGTCTAATGATAGTAGCGCTAACATGAGTTACTGCTTTGATCAAAGAAATATCAAGAAATTATTAGAAAAAGAAAAATTCGAAATTATACATGTGCATAACCCTGCGTTGTTTGTCGGCTTGCAAATGTTGGACATGTCCACTTCAAAAAATATAATTACAATCCACACTCTCCCGGAAGGGAGCTATTTGTTCAAATCTTTCTCCAATTTCTTCGATATTCTATTCAAAGACAAAATACTAAAAATGGATGGCGTCATTGCAGTATCAAAACCTATCTTAAATTATTTGCCTAAAAAATTAAATTGTCGAATTGAAGTTATACCAAATGGTATCAATACTGAAAGATTTAATCCTAATGTTAAAAGAATAGAAAAATTCGATAATAAAAAAATAAACATACTCTTTTTAGGGAGATTAGATAAAAGAAAGGGGACAATATATTTAATCAAAGCCTTTGAAAAAATAAGGAGGGGATATGACAATATCAGACTAATAATCGCTGGTGATGGTCAACAAATGAAAGAATGTAAATCTTATGTTAAAAAAAATAAAATTCATGATGTGAATTTTGAAGGTAATATTTCAAATGAGAATTTGCCTTCGTATTATTGCACTGCCGATATCTTCTGTTCACCGGCAACACACGGAGAAAGCTTTGGCATTGTGCTTCTGGAGGCGATGGCTTGCGGCAAGCCTGTCGTTGCTTTTGCCAATGCAGGTTATAAGGAAGTGCAGAATGTTGACGAGCTTGCGGAAAGACTAGAAATATTAATAAAAGATAAAAAATTAAGAGAGAGAATGGGGAAGTGGGGATTGGAAGAAGTGAAGAAATATGATTGGAATGTTGTTGGGAAAAAGATATTGGAGTTTTATGAAAAGGTTTTGAAGGGGGAATAAATGAACGGATTTCTAATAAAACTTGCAAAAATAATATTTATCATACACATCTCATGGGTACTGTTCATAATATACGGAATTTTTTTCAGACTTCCTTCTCTGCTATTAAATCCTCATCTTATTATGTCTGCGCTCGCGATGATAGCACCCATTATAAACGAGTGTCCATTAACAACTCTAGAAAGGTTTATTAGAAAAAAGGCGGGACAAAAACTAGTGAGAGACAGAGGCTCGCTGTTCTTGGGAATATTGGAAGACAAGACAAACATCAAACTGCCTCAGATTTCAATAAGAATTTTCGGCTTCTTTTTAGCATTATTCGGTATGTTTGTACACTACAAGAGATTTTTCTGAGCAAATTTAAAAACATTGAAACCGAATTATCTTGACATGAATAAATTTAATGTGATTTATTTTTTCAGCAACAATTCTGGAGCCTGTAAAATACAGAATGAATTGATGTCCAATTTAGAAAAAAATTTCAAAGAAGTAAATTTCAAAAGGATTGATGTGGATGCCGATAATGCCACAAAAATCAAGTATCAGATCAGTGAAACACCTAGCATAGTTCTTGAAAATGACGGCAAGGTAAAAGAAAAATTCTCTGGATTGACACAGGAACTGTTTTTAAGAAGAGCAATCGAAAAAAATTTGAATGGAAAATAATTACTGTCTTACATTCGATTCTCTAAAAGCTCATCTGTGAAATAAACAAAACATTAATACAAACCTAAATTTGTAAACATGTATTTCTTTAATAATGGAAAAAATGCAATTCCTCAATTATGAAAAGTTTACTCCTAGATTATACCAAGAGCTCATAGCCGCTACAGCTGTAAAAAAGAATACGCTTTGCATACTTCCAACCGGATTGGGAAAAACTTTTATAGCCATTCTAGTATCTGCTTACAAATTGGAAGAATCAATTGACAGTAAGATCCTAATGATCGCACCAACACGTCCACTGGTCAATCAGCATCTAGAAACGTTCAAAAAGAGCATGTATGTAGACGAGTCGAAGCTTATCGGACTGACAGGTAAAATTCATAGAGATGACAGAAAGGTTCTTTATGAGAAAGGTCAAGTGTTTTTTACGACTCCGCAAATAGTTAGGAACGACGTGGATAACAAAATTCTAAATTTGGAAAAGTTTTCATTGCTCATCATAGATGAATGTCATAGATCTGTGAAGCAGTATGCATATACCGAAGTAACTGAGAGATATTTCAAATCTGCTTTGAAACCGTTGGTTTTGGGATTAACTGCATCACCTGGTGGAATCAAAGATAAAATAGATGAAGTGAAGAAGAATCTAAGGATAGAAGCGGTTGAAATCAGAACGGAAAAGGACGAGGATGTAAAACCGTATGTCAAAGAAACAGAAGTTCACCGTGTCTATGTAGAATTTCCTGAAGAATTTCAAAAAATCAGTAGACTACTTAAAGACGTGTACGAAGAAAAAATATCCGCACTAATACGAGCCAGATTGCTTCAATCCTCGAGAGTATCAAAAAGAGAGATCCTTGACTTACAGATGGAACTCGGAAAAATGTATAGTGAGACAAAGGACTATGCTGTTGCACGCATGCTCGTAGTATGCGCCCAGACCATAAAAATAGAGCATGCTATCGGCCTACTAGAAACCCAAGGCATCGTACAATTAAACAAATACTTTCTGGAAATGGAGAAAAATAAAAGTTCTGCTAATAAGCATTTATTGAATGATGTCAAAGTACTGCAAGCAATAAAATTAACCAAAGAATTGTATCTGAACGGCACGGAACATCCGAAGCTGGGAAAATTATTGGAAATAATCAAAAAAGATGTCTCTGAGAAGAAGAATACTAAGATCATTGTTTTCGCAAACTATAGAGATACTGTAGAGAGGATTGTTAAGCTTCTGAATAAAAGTGGGATAGAAGCGAGGGAGTTTATAGGACAGGCCAAGAAAAGCGGTAAAGGATTATCACAGAAAGAGCAGATACAATTGTTGAATGAATTTGGTTATGAAATTTTTAACGTATTAGTCTGCACAAGCATCGGAGAAGAAGGACTATCTATCCCTGCTGTGGATATTGTAATGTTTTATGAGCCGGTGCCAAGCGAGATTAGGACAATTCAGAGAAGGGGGAGGACAGGAAGGACAGAAACAGGGAAGGTTATATTCCTCATAACTAAAGGCACGAGAGACGAAAGCTATTACTGGACAGCTTACCACAAAGAGAAAAGGATGAGAAGTATAATTGACACGATGAAAGAGAACAACTCTGAGAAAAGAAAGGTTTCAGACTGGTTAGAGTAGTACTATTGTTATCACTACTATATAGTGAATTATAGAAATATTCTTAAATGAAAAGTTGCTATATAGTGGTATGTCTGTAATGGGTTACGTAAGACGAATACCGGCACATGTTGCAAATATTCCTAATTATATAGCTAGGATACCTGGTTATGCTCAAGCTGCAAATAGACATCCAAATTTAACCGCAGCTGCAGTAGGTCTAGCACCTGCAGCAGGATTAGGAGCAATAGGATTATATCATATAAATAGTGCTGAAGGTTTAGCGGCTTTAGGCCTCATGCTTGTTTATACTGCTGCTGGATCAGCCATTTTAAATGTTGGAACTAGAATCGGAAGACGTGCTGTAATAGCAGCTACAGGTGGTGCTCAAAATGCAGATAGAGCTGTCAGATTTGCCGATGTTTATGCTGTAGCCAACTTAATTGGTGGCGCTCTTAATATCTGTCCTTATTTAGGTGCTGCTGTTAGTGATGGCGTGGGTGATGCGTTCAGATGGAGAACTGCTAGAGAAGCTGCTGATGCAATAAGACTTACCGGAAATTTAGTATGTCAGCCCGCAACTACAATTGCTTCTGCTGCCGGTGCATATGTATTATCAAGAGGTGCTAGATTAGCTGAAGCAGGTGCAAGAAGAGCATATAATGCTGCTAGTCCTGCAGTGCAAGACGCATTAGCAAATCCTGCGGTGCAAGCACAGATAGGAAGAACTGCATTTGATTTGGCGGTTGCATACGTCAAGAGAATGTTGGGTTTACCATAAATTACTCAAATAAAGCAATCTTCTCATTTTTTGATTCAATATTGATAAAATTATACCACTAAAGAGTAAGTAATATTAAGTATTTGTATAAACAAATTAATCGTTATGGCACTGCAACCACAAGGAGAGGATTGGTTAGGAAGATTATTACCTAATCCTGGCACTCTAGTAACTATAGGCGGATCTTTATTAGCAGGTGCTACGGTTTACGTATTAGCAGAAATCGTAGAACAAATGATAGGTGCAAGAGGGGCAGTAAAATATGCACTTGACACAACACAGTACATTCTCGGGCCTGTTGCTACCATAATAGCAACCAATTTATTAATGAGGATGCCTGATGTGAGTCCATGGTCTGCAGTGGTGACATATCCGGTTGCTGTTGGAGTAGCGATAGTTGGTTTTTACGGAATAGGAGCAGAAGTAACTGAATTATACAGAGAAACCTTTAATGGTGACTTCATTGCCTTTTGTATTGGTTGTTGTCCGGCCGGATTAATAGCAGGTGCCGCTGCTGGTTTGAGTGCTTATAGAGGAAGATAAATTTATTTTTAGAAATTCAATTTGTTAATAATGCAAGGTATTCTCAAACCCGATGACAGGACTGCTGTAATAATAGACGATAGAGAAAGAGCTAGTCTCATATCAGAACGGCTAAAAAAATTAAATGTCATTCTCAACTGGCAGAGGCTGGAAGTAGGCGATTTCATACTCTCTGACAGATGCTGCATTGAAAGAAAGACGTTTGATGATTTCGCAAGTTCGATTGCCGATGGTAGATTATTTCAGCAATTAGAAGAATTGAAAAGAAATTTTGAAAGGCCTATGCTTATATTAGAGGGACGTGCGCTAAAAAGGAACGTGAGTGAAAATGCTGTAAAGGCCGCTATGGCCGCTACTATGCTACAGTACGATATACCCATTTTGATGACGAAAGATGTTGATGAAACTGCTAAAATTATTTATTGGCTTGCGAAGAAAGAACAAACTGATAATAAAAGAGTTATTGGAATAAAAGGTAAAAAGAAACCGAAAGAAGCAAGTCTGTTGCAAGAACATTTTATTGCCAGCCTGCCTGGAATATCTACAGTGCTGTCGAAAAAAATATTGAACGAGTTTAAAACTGTTAAAAACTTTGTTAATTCTAAAGAAGAGGATATTGCTAAGATAAAAGGCTTTGGGAAAAAACAGGCAAAAAAATTGTGGAAAATAATAAACGGCAAATATGAGGTTGATAAATGAAAAGACCCGTCATAGTTGGATTTGATCCCGGCACTACAGCTGGCCTGGCAATCATTGACACCAACGGCCAACTGCTCTTTCTATCCAGCAAAAAAGAAATGAAGAGAAATGAAATATTACGAAACATCATGGCACGCGGAAAACCTATCATTATTTCTGCTGACAGAAATCCGTTGCCGCACAACGTTGAGAAACTAGCAAGCACACTGGGTTGCAGGCCATTCTATCCTATCAGATCGTTATCGAGTTTAGAGAAAATAAAACTAGTTGGAGGCTTTTCAGACAAAATAAAAAATGATCACGAGAGGGATGCATTAGCTGCTGCCTTAGGAGTTTACAAACATTACGCATCATTATTTTTAAAGACCAAGAGAGAACTTGAAAGGATAGGCTTGATCAAACTACACTCATCTGTTCTGGAAAAATTAATAACAAACGAAGCAGAAAACATAGAAGAAGCTATAGAGATGTCGCAAGAAAAAATACCAAAGATGGAAAAAGAAAAAATTACGCCAAAAATAGAAGTTGCTGTTCCTAAGAATGTTGCTCTTTTGGAAGAAGAACTTAAAAGAAAGAAGATGGATATTGAAATATTGAAAAAATATAATGAAGACTTGAAAAAAAGAATTGAGCATAATGATAAAGAACTAAAAATATCTTTGGAAAAAAAATCCGATGGCAATGTCGAGAGACTGAAAGGTGAGATAAGAAAAAAGAACGAGACAATAAAATTACTCAGGGATTATAGGCAACATGAAATAAAAGATCTCATGCCTGTGATTGAAATCAAAAACATTAAAAAGGATGAGACGGATGTGTTGCATAATGCTATTGATTTAACAAACAGAATCGTATATGCGAAAAATTCTGAGAATGCGCAAATCCTGAATGACTATAATATAAGAGCGCTCATCACTAATACAGAAAACATGTCAAAAAAAATTAATTTTCCTGCGATCGATATTAAAGATATTTCCATTCAGCAGTCAAATGAATATAAGGTAGTTGCTGAGAAAGAACTGGAAGAAAATGTTACCAGATCTAAAAAGACAGGGATAGTTGAATGGCTGGAAACTTACAAGAAAAGGAAAATTTAATTCAAGCTGGTTTATTTCTTTTGAAGGTTAACGTCCTGTTAATACCGTTCTATGTCATAAGCTATATCAAGTTCACTGTTTTGCCGTTGCAAACTGGTTTTGCTGCATTGATTGCTTTTATGCTGAAGGCTTTTAATTTGCAGGTTTTACAAGCCGATCAATTTCTCTATCTCGGTGCAGACAAATATCCGATAGACATTTCATTCGATTGCTTGGGTTGGAAATCCGTGTATTCACTCTCTGTCCTAGTAATTGCGACACCCGGCAATATCAAAGAGAAGCTGCATTTTCTAAAGATATGGTTACCTGTCCTGATTGCTATAAACATATTTCGTATAATATCAATTATTTTATTAGGCAACGCATTGGGTTACCAGTATATAGAAGCTATCCATAATAATATTTGGCAGATAGGAATAATTGGATTGGTTGTAGGTGTGTGGTATCTATGGTTGAAGAAAATGTAAAGAAATATCTTGTAGATTTTTCAAATTATTAAAAGGTGCAAAATGCCAAACCCCGTCATTCGTGTAGAAAAGAACGTTGAGAAAATCAAGGACAAAGTAAAGATAGTAGAGCTCCAGTTAAGCAAAAGAATTTCCGATCTTGAATTAAGTGTTGGCAGACTTGAGGAAAGATTCAAAGAAATATGGGAGCTGATACCTAGTCTTAAAGATCGTGCGGAAGAGATAGAAGATCTTCTTAATGTAGTCAATCTCGGCATAGTTGATTTCAAAAAAAGTATGGAAGAGTTGCATTTGCGTGTTGGCAGCATAGAAGAATTACCTGGCAAGGTCGACAAAAGCATCGTTGAGCATAATGAGAAAATCAAGGCATTCGAAGCAACTGTCAATAAATTGGACGACGACTTGAAAGCGTTGAACACAGCAAAAGAAGGGATAGTGATGAAGATTGACAACGCGATAATGCCTAATATTGATATAGTAAAAGAGTCCGGTGAAAAAAATAGAATCACTATAGAAGAAATGAAAAAGGATTTGGAAAACTTTTCTTATCTTGTCAAATCATTCCAACGGACTATAGAGCTGTCTGATATTGACAGCGTCATCAAGCGGTTTGACTTAGTCAATTCTAAGATACTGAATATTGAAGTGCAAATAGAATCTCTTAGAGGACGCGTGCCTGACATGTCCACTCTTGATAAAGAAATGGAGATGATGAAAGCCAGAGTTCAGGAGATGATGAATGCTGTAGTTGACAGAGATACCAGAGTCAAAGAATCGGAAGCCACTATAAACATAATCAAGAACAAAATACAGGAACTGAAATTTGTTGAAACCGTTGAAAGTTTGAGATCAGATATTAAGGAAAAGGAAAAGATGATACTGATAAATCAGATGAAGTTCGACGATCTCGCCCGCAAGTTTGAGAAGAGTTCTGACGAACTGAGCACGAAGATAGGCCTGTTGGAAAATACGATGAGGAAGGCAAAGCACATAGATCTGATTGAAGCTATTAGCAAAGACGTGCATGATCAAGTGTCTTATTTGGATGACACGAGATCAAATGTTGAAAAGCTGTCGAGCAAGGTAGAGAAGATATACTTCGATATGACAAGGAAAATGAATAACATGGAGATGCTCGAATCTGATCTGAAGAAAGTAAAGCTTGCGATATTTGAAATGCAAAAAAACATGGATGAAAGCAGGTTAGCTACGGAAGTGAGCGGTGTGAAACGTATAGCCAGCATAAGAGATTCCGAGGATTTGAGAAGCACTGTCAAAGAGATAAAAGAAAAAATTGACAAAATGCCTGAAGTGGATCAAGGCAAGATATCTACACTGGAGAACGAGCTTTCGTCACTGAAAAAGATGATGATCCCAACCGTTTATGATACTCCCGTTGTCAATAAGGATTCTTCATTAATTGCGATGAAGGAAGTAATAAGCAGATTAGACTCAATAGATAGAAGACTGAACCAGCTTGAGATGAAGAATAAGGGACGACCTATCATTCTGGAGTAGTTACATTTATTAAACGTATTTAAACCTAATTTTTTAGTAATGAATCATGAGCGACCCAGATGTTCAATTAAAGTTATCTAAAACTCAATACTTAGGACCTCCCAAGGATTCATTATTATTAAGAATAGCTACTGTGCCTGCTCTTGGCAGAGATTTTTCGTTATATACTAAGTCACTTTTTATATTTGATGGTCCATCCTTGGGAAGACTGAACATTGTAGATGATGTCAGATACAGAGCTACATGGCACCAATATGGGAAAATTTCACTGAGAGGCAGAAAACAAAAAATAGGTGCAGAACGAGTCAAACACCTTACATATGCGGTGTTATCTGCAATGGGTTTATCATTTATAGGTAATTTATTTGATCTTGTTTACACCTTTAAAACAAGTCAAAGGTTTGATTTTGAATCTGATTTAGTTTTGAATCTTTATGACGAACAGGAAGGACAAAAAAGAAATACTGCTGTTGGAACGCTCTCAGCGAGTGCTAAAAAACACTATGCCCGTACAAAAGAACAAAGAGATGCAATAAAAAAATTCACAGGAAATTTAAGTGATACGACTGCGCTACCAAAAAGGATGTTGGAAAATTTAGAAAATTATCCTGTATTATCTGTATCAACCAAATATGCAATGCCTCGAAAAAGTGTTGATTATGTTCTTTCTCTACAGAGAAGACAATTAAGCAATGAATATAAAGATCCCTTGTTGGTCATGAGAACAGGTGTTGATATTTCCGGCCTGAGTTCTGATCATTCTCATGATGTGCACAGAATTTGTTCCATTACACAAATACATGGATATCCGGTATTTGTAAATAGTGTGGATTTTCCCGGACCTAAATATGAATAATAGCATGAGATGTTTTTCTCAAGAACAAATCTTATTAATAAATAGCTATTGATAATTCTTTGTTATAGGTTTTGAAATGGGATACACACTAATAATCACAGAAAAGCCCCAAGCAGCAAAGCAGATAGCCAATGCGTTATCAGACGGCTCGGCAAAGATGATCAAGAGAGGAGGTGCATATTATTTTGAATTTACTAGAAACGGCAGAAAACATTTTTGTGTGCCTGCTGTTGGTCATCTATTCATACTTGACACGATAAACACCAATGGTTGGAATTATCCGGTTTTCGATTTAGAGTGGGTTCCCACGCATACGAAAAAGGATTTGAAATGGACTGAAAAGTATTATCAAAATATTCAAGAATTAGCTAAGAAAGCGGATGACTTCATAGACGCGGCAGACTATGATACAGAGGGTGAAGTCCTTCTATTCAACATCCTGAAATTTATCTGCAATAAAAATGATGCAAAGAGAATGAAATTCAGCACTCTGACCAAATCGGATATCGTCGATGCTTATGAAAACGTGTTTGATCATATTGATTTTGGTCAGGCTGAGGCTGGACTAACCCGGCATTATCTCGATGCTTTCTGGGGATTCAATACAACCCGTGCTCTGACCAAGTCGCTGAACGATTTTTTGCATAAGGGTTTCACCGTAGTCTCAACTGGTCGCGTGCAGGGACCCACACTAGCAATATTAACCAAGAGAGAAATAGATATCAGAAACTTCAAGCCTACTCCCTTTTGGGTTTTAGAACTGAAGGCTTTGAAGGAAGATCACATCATACCAGCAACCTACGAAAAGGAGAGAATACTAGATAAGAATGAAGCGAAAAGAATTTTTGAAGCATGTAAAAATAAAGATGCAAAGGTCAAAGATATACAAACAAAGAAATATAATCAATTGCCACCAACGCCTTTCGATACAACTACACTGCAGACAGAATCTTACAGATGCTTTGGCTTCTCTCCGACACAAACTCTCAGCATAGCCGAAAGCCTGTACACTCATGGTTATATTTCATATCCGCGAACCAGCAGCCAGAAATTGCCTCCTAAGATCGGATACAAACTGATATTATCAAGTCTGGGAAGGATGAAATTTTTTGAAAAAGAGGCTGCCTTGTTGTTAAAGAAGAATGTATTAAGACCGAAAGAAGGTATTAAAGAAGATCCTGCTCATCCGGCAATATTCCCCACGGCTCAAACGCCTAACTTTGATAAATTGAGCCAACAGGAAAAGAAGGTATATGAGCTCGTCGTTAGAAGATTTTTAGCCACATTTGGCGATGCTGCTGTCAGAGAATCAATGAAGGTCGTGCTGGATGTCAACAACCATAATTTCATCGCCAATGGCGTGCAGACGCTATCACCTGGATGGACAGAATTATATGGAAGATTTGTTGAGTTGAAAGAAGAGACTCTTCCGGAACTGAAGATGGAAGAAATATTGAAAGTGAAAGAGTTGAAAATGTCCGAGAAGAAGACTCAGCCTCCTGCTCGCTACTCACAAGCATCCGTATTGAAAGAGATGGAGAAGAAGGAATTGGGAACGAAAGCAACTCGCGCATCCATACTGCAAACGCTATACGATCGTGGCTACATCAAAGGCAAGAGCATCGAAGTCACTAAGTTCGGTGAACAGGTGATAAAGGTTCTAGAAGAGTATAGCCCGAAAGTAATTTCTGAAGAGTTAACAAGAAAATTTGAAGAAGAAATGGAAATGGTGAATAAACTCGAGAAGAAAAGAGAAGAGGTTGTAGAAGATGCGAAAAATCTGCTTACTGATGTAATGAAAGACTTCAAAGATAATGAGAAAAGAATTGGTGAAGAGTTATCGAAGGCTTACATAACATTCAAACAAGATCAGAAAAGAATTGGCGTTTGTCCTAAATGTGAAAAAGATCTCACGATTATTGTGTCAAGAAAAAGCGGGAAAAGATTTGTCGGCTGCTCTGGCTATAAAGACGGCTGTGATTTTTCGACGCCTTTGCCTCAAACGGGAAGTATAACAACGACTGATAAAAAATGTCAGACATGCGGTTATCCTATCATACACTTAAGGTTCAAGGGGAGGAGAATGATCGTTACATGCATCAATATGAAATGTCCTACTAAAGAGAATTTGAATAATGAAAAAACCAAAGAGAATTCAAATAACAATTCAAAAGAAAATAGCAGTTAATTATTTTTATTGAAAATTTAATATGGAAATATCTTATGTTGTAACTGGTCTTAAAACAGGATCAAATCTAACTCTTTGACGAGTTGGTCTATACAAATTTTTTGTCATATCAGATAACACGAGTAAAACGGATGCTGAATAATACACCATAGACGCTCTTTGAATCTTATCTCCTTCAGCTATTCCCTCTCTTAGCATACATCTTCTATGATCCTTCAAATCATATACTTTAACTGATACTCTCTGAATGTTGTCATCCAGATAAACGTGAGAATCATCACCGCCTTTATAATATCTGACATTATGCAAATTAATCCAAGCTCCACCAAGAACAATAGGCTTTCCCAAAATTAACGGAAGTAAAAATCCGCCTATCATTCTGTCGTAACCTGTTATTTTAACTCCCTCTCTTTCTCTTAAAAAATCGCTTATCGAAGTTGCATCATATATATGAGGTAAAAAAAGATCTAAGAAATGATTGCCCTCTCCTTTAATTTGTGAATTAAAATGAAACATAGCAAATCGCCAAATATTTCTAAGAATTAAATGAATAGAAATAGATTAAAAGTATTAGTCAGCAACTAACATCCGTGTTTTCCGAAACATCCTACTGGCGTATGCCTGCAACATCTCTTCCATCTTTTTGGGAAACAGCACGGCAAAAGCAAAAAGAACAACACTAATAAGAACAATAATAAGAATAGCAATAACCATGGCAACAAAGCACCTAAATCCATAGTTGGGAATTTGAATGGTTTTGTTGCTTTCAAACTAGATTCGAAATAATACACGGGAGATCCGGACGCTGCTAATGTAAAACCGTATTTTCCTGATTTGACATCGCATGGCACATCAACAACTGCTTCTACCGTCTTTCTCTGATTCATTTTCAATTGGACCTGTCCCGGCAATACGCTGAACCAGTCTGCCGATTCGCCAGATACGCTTAATGTGAATATGTCATCTGCCGTTCCTTTATTCAAAACATCGAATTTTATCGTGTTTGTTTCACAAATATTTACCGGATATTCTTTCTTGCCGAATATTATTGGCACACCATCATTGATTACAAAATCTTCTGTCAATGAATCGCTTGAAAATGAATTGTAAACAGATGCTTTCATCTGAATAGTTCCTTCAGTGTCTTTAGGCACATTGAATGCAAACAGTATATCTCTGGATTGGGATGGGTACAATGTGTATGTGGCTGCAGAATATGATCTCTTAAATGCCAGCATATCTGTATTTATGTTGTTTTCAACACTGCTGCCACAATTGAAAATTCTGGCTCTCATATTGGCTTGCTGCCCCGGTATCAGTTTATCATCTGTCCACAAATCTTCAACACTCAAGCAATGAGATGATCTAAACAAAGAGAACTGATCTATAACAACTCTCCTGTCAATCACAAAATCCCTTCTTACTACTCCGCAATCTTCAACTCTGAAAGATGAAAATTCTGTTTCTGTATCATCATTATCTACTATGACTTTCACTTCATGCGTTCCAAGATCCAAATCAAACGCATCAAAATTAAATGTCGTTGAGAATTCTCTCCTATCATCCACATCCATTTCATGATCATCATCACCAACAAAGAAAAAATGTCCGTTATCGTCTTCCACATAAAACTTTGCTTCAACTCTTTCGTTGTCATTCCCTTCTTCTAATTCCACATCAACGGATAATTCTACAAGCTCGTCTTGATCTATGCAAACGCTCGCAGGAGATGCCTCGAAATCATCCACTCTCAATTCATCATCACGATCATCATGATCTTCATCTACTGAAAATGTGTCCTGATCCTGAGCTGACACTCCATCAACAGACGCTGTTATTTTTGCTGTATGTGTGCCATCGTTTAATCCGCTCGTATCTTCAATAAAGAATACATATTCCGACTGGCCCTCGCTCAAATAAAATGTTATGCTATTCCTAAAATCATCATCAATATGCAATTTGGCAGTCACTGGATGCATGCCATTTGGAGCTTCAACTAAAGTGACTGTGCCTGTCACTGTGACATCTTCTCCTTCGTCTAATGAAGATGGAGAGGCATCTACGCTATGAACGTCAATTGCAAAATCATCATCACAATCTACTGTTATCACAACCGTGTCTATTCCTTCTGCGCCTTGATTATCCCTTACTTTCAATGTGACTACATGAACCCCTTCTGGAAATGTATAAGTGAACACAACATCATTATCAATGAAGCTCCCGTCATCCCACCATTCATATGAAACAATATAGCCATCTAGATCGTAAGAATCTGATCCGTCTAAGATCGTCGTCTCGCCTGCGCACAAAGTTCTGTCTGTTCCTGCTATTGCCTGAGGCCTGACATTTAATATAGTTGTTGTAACAGGCGGGATTGTAGTTGTTGTACTGGTTGTAGTTGGGGGAATTGTAGTTGTTGGAGGAGGCAAAGTAGTTGTTGGAGGTATGGTTGTTGTAGGTGATCCGCAATTATCTGAAGACCATATCATGAAATCTCTCAAATAAGTCAGTTCTGAACTGCTAGGATGATTATATACATCAAGTTGCTGTCTCTGGCAAGATCCTCCATTAAAACCCAAAGTTACAGGACCGGAAAAAATTTCTCTGTTACTTAAACACTCAGCACTGCCTTGGCCGTTGCAGGTGTATCTTTCTATTCTTCCACCCGTTCCAATTGTACATGTACCCGAATAAGGATCGCATCCGTTGCAATTAGGGTCTCCTGGATAAGCGCCGCATCTAGCAACTACACGACCACCATTTACTGGCGTGTTAGGATTATAAGCTAACACTAAACCCAGAGAAATAAGGATTATGATGAATGTTGCCGTAATCTGAACGTTCATTTTATTCATGATTATCTTTTACTATTGAGTAGTAATAGACTTAAATGCTTTTCTGTAATATTAAATTCACTACAATATTATTTGAAAAAATAATAAACATATTTCGAAGTGATAATATATGGTTGGACAAGACGATGTAGAAGATGGATATCAATCATGGTATAAAGTTTTTCTAAAACCTGGAGATGATAGTGTTAATGATGTAATCAGTAGATTCATGAGGGGAAGGAATCCTTATGGGGTCGGGTCTAGAACTCTGAAACTGACTTGTGCTGTAGAAGGCAATTATGCTTATTTTAAATTTAAATATGTAGGAGAAATTTACGAGAAATCACTATAAAATCTTAAATTTTTATTGATCGATATATTATGGTGAATTATGCCTACTTACGATTATCCATCAAATAGATTAGAAACGCTAGAACAAGTGTTAAGACAATACGGTCTGAATCTGGCAAGTTCACAACGCGGACAAGATATAAAAAGAAACGGAAAACCTGCCTTAGGATATTACTCCTTGGGAAAATTAACTGTTTTTGGAGAATATATGGAAGATCCGGCTATAGTAAATTCTTTAAGAGATTTAAGTATTGTTCAATAATTATTCCACAAAGATAAGGTCTAACAAGTTATAGCAGTCCCACCGCTTGTAGAATCTGTATAGCAGTTGACTCTATTGCCGTCTGCCTTATAATAAGTTGTAGCTCCTGATGCTACATTATTTTTCAAGCAGCAATAGTCTTTGGCATAATTTCTTTTAACATCATTCAAATCATTTCTGGCTGAATTATATTTATTCTCAAACTCTATTTTCTCTGATGACAAATTGTCAACGCTTGCATCGCATCTATTCAGATCTTCTTCAGTGTCTTCAAACTGTTTTCTTAAAAGTTCGTAATCAGCATCACATTTGTTTAGATCTGTTGAACAAGAAGATAGAGAATCTGCCGCTTCAGCCTTTTGTTGTTGACAACTATCTAATTGGTCTAGTTTGCCTGCATAGTTTTCATTGCATGAACTCAACTGGAATGAGGTATTGCCCAAGTTCTTGTTGCACACTGTTAAGTTGCTCTGAAGGTTTGTATTGTTAAACTCTAAAACTTCAACATGTTTTCCCGTTTTATAATTCCAATATGATAAGCCGATAATAGCAACGATAAGCAGGAAGACAGCAACTAATTTCAAATTGAATTTTGGCATATCAAATGCCGGTAAAGAAAATTTCCTATTCCCATACTTTCCCCAGTAATTGGGTAATTGTAACTTCATCATCATTAATCACCAGACATTAGATGACTACTTTTCATCTTCTTTGAAAGATAACTTCAACTCTGGTATTTTTGGTGCTGTATTTATTATTTCAACTGTACTTTCAACTGCCTTCAATCCTTTCAATGTTAGAACATAAGAGTTTCCTTTCTTTGAAATAAAGCCGTGTTCTAATAGACAGTTCAAGTGTTTGTATACTTCGCTGGAGCCTATTGGTATTCCCATCCTGTCGAACCATTTCGTAATGATAGTATATCCCATCGGTTCGTTCTGCAGGATGAATAACAACATAAGTCTTTTACCAGAAGCAAATGTGGCACTGATATCAAAAATGTCTTGAATCGTTTTTTCGTTCATAATCATACCTTCATTAGTAATTACTTCTTAGTAAGTAATCTTTATATGCTTTAAATAGAAAGGGATTTAAACTTTACCGAGAGATTTTTTATTTCTTGTGCGAAAAAAATTTTCATGGAAATTATTTTTTTACATGATAGAAATTTAAATATTAATTTTAATGTGACAAAGAAATGTTGCTGCTACTGACTATGCTTTCATTCCAATTATGAAATTTCTAATAAGAGTCTGGATATTAAAAATTTAAGATTTTGGTGGGTTCCTAACGGTGTTATACCATTGATTTATTCTATAAAATCTCAGAAGAATTGAATTTAGTGCGGCAATATAAAAGTTTATAAAAATCATTTTATGTAATAAAATTAGGATGAAAAGAGACTTGATGACTATTTCTTGCATACTTTTTATTAGCTTGATTTCTGTCGGCGTTGTATTTGCACAAAACTATAACCAATCTATTGCTGATTTGGACAGTGCATGCGGTGATTTTGATTGTGAAGAATTGGAAATAACTTCTTCCGGCATAACTCCGGACAACATTTTTTATTTTTTAGATGAATTATTTGACGGTTTTGGCAATTCTATTAATGTAAAAGAAGAAAAAATTGCTGAAATCAAGACCATGATTGAGAAGGAGGATTATGAGTCGGCAAGAAAAGCACTTAAATTATATTCAAAATATGCGGAGTCTGTCGAGAATGAAGCCGACCCGGAGGAAAAAGAAGCGACACAGAGAAGCGCAGAAACGATAAAAAAGGCATTGAGAGAATTGAAAAATGAAATTTCTGAAGAAAATAAAGAAGATTTTTATTATGATATTGTAGACAAAGAAAACAATATCCTGACTGCTGTTGAGATTTCTGACAAGATTAAGGAACTTTGCAAACAATTGGCCGAGTTGGATCCCGTCCAGTATGGAAAGCTGTGTGTTGCCGAAGACGACTCTCCAAGATGGCAGAAAAGATTGGACAGGGAATTGACAGAAGAAGATAAAAAGGAAGTTTTGGAATTTGGAGAAATCATGTCCGAATGTTTTGAAACATCAGGGCAGACATGTAGGTGCGATGACATTCCATTCCCAGATTTTGCCAACGTCTGTAAAAAAGCGGCTCCTTTAGCTGTCGAATGCAGAGTCTATCAAGACCAGACAGCATGCAATAAACTGGATGAGTTAGAACTCCCTGAACTTCCCGAACATTTGCAGGATGTTATGGATGAGTTGGAAGGAGTAACAGAATCTAAGTTTGATATTCATATGCCAAAGGAGTGTATTGCAGCAAGAGCAACGACAGGAAAAGAATGCAATAAGATAATGATAAGAGAGAATGCCCCGGAGGAATGCAAGAAAGCCTTGCTGGAGTCTGGCTGTGGTAGTGAAAGAGAATGCCAGGAGATTTGCGATGGGATTATGATGGAAATCCATTCTCCTGAGTGTGTTGAGCAAGGAATAAAAGATCCCAATGATTGCCAGGATTATTTATTTAATATTAATCGCAGGCCAGAAGAATGTATAAAAAATAAGATTCATGATGCAAGAGATTGCAAGGATTTTCTTGAAAGTACGGGAAAATATATTGGAAAGGGATTAAAGGAAAGTTTAAAATCTGAAATAAAAATTGATTTTGATTGCAAATCAATAGTGGATCCGACAAAAAGATTGGAATGTTATGATAATGCGGCAAACCAGGCTGAAGCATACAAGGGATTTGATGACCCAGGTTACAACGGACCTTGCATGACTGAAGAAGATTGGAAAAGGAAAAAAGAGGAATGCCATGCATTATACGGTCCGCAAGCAGGCGATGAGCCGATAAGAGGAGACTCTGGACAAGGATACGAGTGCGTTATTGATGCTAAGTGTATTGATTTTTCATATAAGGACGATTATGACGCCCCTGAAGAATGCATACAAGTGGGTGCTCTTTCAAAAGAAGCTTGCAAACAGTATATGGACGACATTTCAAAATCAGGAGTAAAGTGCGATGATTGTGTTAGCAAATGTCCCGATGAATCTGGAAAGAGATTGAGAGGAACGGGTTGCAGCGAAAATGGTTGCGAATGTTATTATGAAGACATTCCGCATGAAGAAAGTATTGATTCAACCTCAGGGGAAATAAGTTCAGGGGGAAGTACTGAAAGTACAAGTAATGAAGAAGTAAGCACTGGTGAAAGTGGGACTGGTGAGGCAGGTAGCGGAGAAGTGGACAATAGTATGGTCAGTGAAAGTGAATCAACTGAAAGTTCAAGTAGTGAGGTAGGGAGCAGTAGTTCAGAATCCAGTAGTGGTGTAACCAGTGAAGAGCCTGCAGTAAGCAGTGATTCTAGCGGGAGTAGCGGTGGAGAGACTAGTGGAGGATTGGCAATAACAGGAGAAGTAATTAGAAGTAGGTTTCTAGATTATTGGTTTAGTAGATAAGCAGTACGAATAGAATTATTTTTCATCAAGTTGAAGATTAGCATTTCTTACACAAAGCTTCCCTCATCAGAAAGGTCATATATAGTACTTTGGTTAAAAATTTAAGATTTGAAATTCATCTGTCTGCCCATGGATAACGGTGTTTATCTTTTAGGAGCAGCATTAAATGCCCTCATCCCAGCAGGAACTGCTTATGGACTCACAGTAAATAAGCCTGGTTGCTTAGCAAAAATATATTCTGTGTTTCCTGTAGGGATTTATAGCGTTACCATTGCGAAAACGTTATATAATAATTGGCAAGAATTCATGCAAGCGGATCCTTATGTTTTGATATTTACCTTAGCAAACATGGGAATAAACTTTGTGGGAGGAGCTCTACTTTTTTCTAGAGAAGAGAATCCTGCTGAAATAGACAGAATTTTTGCTTTCATAAACGGCGTGTGGATAGTAGTTTCTACTGGAGTAATACTGGCCGAATATCTTGGATATCTGTAATTTATTTACCTACAGGAAAATATCTTATTAAAAAACAGAAAATCATTTCTCTTCTCAGATTATATTATTTATACCATGATGAAAAGTTTTGTATCATTTGGTAGTGATAACTATTTAAGATTAACCTTGCAAAATACACTTAACTAAAACATAGGAGATATCAATGGCTATAAGACCACTTTTAAAAAATAATGGCGGAAGATTAAGAAAAGTTGATGAAGAACTCAAAGAATTTCTAGAATCAAAGAAAAGCAAGATAAAAGTCATTGGTTGCGGTGGAGCTGGCAATAATACGATAACTAGGATGAATTATGAAGGCATAGAGGGCGCAGAAACGATTGCAGTGAATACCGATGCACAAGATCTCTTGTACTCTCAAGCAGATAAAAAGGTTTTGATCGGTAGAGATCTAACAAAAGGTTTGGGTGCAGGCGGCGATCCAAATATTGGAATGGAATCTGCCAAAGAGACGAGAGAAGAGTTGAAAACAACTATACAAAATGCTGATATGGTCTTTGTTACATGCGGATTAGGTGGCGGAACCGGAACAGGCTCTGCACCTGTCGTAGCAGGTATTGCAAAGCAATTAGGCATATTGACAGTTGGTGTCGTTACTTTGCCGTTCAGCATGGAAGGTAAACAAAGAATGGAAAATGCATTGACAGGACTGGCAAGAATGAGACAATCTGTAGATACGCTATTGATCATACCAAACGACAAGCTTTTGGAAGTTGTTCCAGATATTTCAATCAACACGGCATTCAAGATGGTTGACGACATATTGGTCAATTCAGTCAGGGGTATTGTAGAGTTGATCACTAAAGCAGGTTTGGTCAATCTGGATTTTGCTGATGTTAAAGCAGTAATGGGTAACGGCGGAATGGCTATGATCGGTGTTGGTGAAAGCAACGTCAATGGAAGAGCATTAGAATCTGTTATGAAAGCATTAAACGATCCTTTCTTAGCAGTGGATATCGAAGGCGCTAGAGGAGCTCTGATTAATGTCAGCGGTGGAGCAGACATGTCCTTAAACGAGGCTAAAGAGATTGTTGAAGTCGTCTCAAGCAAACTCTCTGACAACGCACAGATAATCTGGGGTGCCAGAGTGGAAGAAAACTTGAAGGATACGATAAAAACAATGGTTGTCGTAACAGGAGTGAAGGAAAAGGAGTTTTACAAAGGAGTTTTCACTAACGGAACCACAGATAAAAAGACTCTAGAAAAAGTTCTTGGCATTGATTTTATTAAAAACTAATTTTCTTTTTATTAATTTTTGTGAAATACTTGTATAACTTATAAAATAGATTTGTGATTGCATGGGAAATTTTGTTGAGGATTTAAAAGAAGTGCTCGATGAGATGGGATATGAGTTATTGTTAGAGTATACACATGAAGGAAAACCTCATTATTTAACCTCAATTCCGGATAGTGTTGATTATGGCACAGTATATGAAGTGTTAGTGCCCACTCTTACTGATCTGGGATACAATGTTTCAAGTTATCCGACACAACTATACACTGTAGCAGGAATTCTAACTCTGCCTTTCATAAAAGAAGAGGTAATAGATAAATATCCTGGATATGGGTTTAGTCTTGCATCCAAACTCTTTACAGTTAAATATAAAGGTGAAACAGAAAACAAAGAACAACAAGATCCAGCTTAAGTATTCCTAGTTACGATAACTCATAAAAATTATTTGCGGTATTTTATTTTCGCTATAATTATCAACACGATCATGAGACCTATAATGATCTGGAAAACAACGTTCTTCATAAATATTTTGCCTATGTTGAATGAATGTATCACGATCAGAACTAAGACAACATAAATCAGATAGTGCAGTCTCTTCCAGTTTTTTCCTAAAATTCTGACTGATTTATCATTGGAGGTCGCAGACATCACGGCTAAAATAAGAAAAGATATTGTTCCAAGACCAAAAAACAGCCTGTTCGGATTCTGGATGATTTTATTTATATCCCAATTGAACAAGAAATTGAAAACAAGAAATACATGGATTAAAGCAAAAACAAACGTATAAATTCCGATCCATCTTCTGCTGACAAGCAAACTCACTGTGAAATTATTTTTCTTGAGTTTCACTAATACGGGTATGGATAATACAAACATGATTGACAGAAGAGCCAAAAATCCAAAACTGCTGACGTAAATCAATATCAGTTGTTTGGATGAACTCGATACAAATCTTCCTATGAGCAGAATTAATAATATAATAGATATTCCGGCTAGGTGAATCTTCAGAATGTTTTTCATTTAATTATTTTTAGAATTTCGTTTTAATATGTTCTTGTATTTACACACTTTTTATGTTACATCGGATATAATAACCGTCATTAACTGTTTACTTTGAATACTTCTTTACTCTTTGATAATATTCTACGCCCGTTTCTTCTCTTATTTGAAAATTAATACTAGATCCTCCTAGTGTTTCATAAAATATTATAAACCCGTGAGACAAACCAATTCTAGCAATTTCTTCTGGAGTTAGCAATTAATGCTCTTCCGATAAGTTCTTTCTTACAATTAAAAAGAAAATTAACCGATAACTCTTCTTCTATAAATTGATTGGTCTAGAGTGAATTCAACACAGGTACCAACGCCTATTTTTGTTTCATAAAACAACGCACTTTGATAACTAAAGCCAACTTCATCGGCTTCATTTTTTGTTAATCCTTTGGTTGCCCAAGCAGAGCCAGGTCTTTCAGCTGTATATTGTCCCAATAATTTTCCCAGTTTTTCACCTCTCAAAGTTGCATATTCCTGATCATTTGCTATTCTACCAAAATCAATCATATTTATTTCACCTATTACTACTATATAGAAACAAAAACTATTTAAGCTTGTTGATAGTGGATAATGAAATGTTAAGTTCCGAAAGTAACAAATTTATTGAATCGAACTAAAAGTTCCTATTATGTAACAGAATCCGTTTTAGAAAGATTTAAGAAGCTTTCTTTCTATTAAAATAGAAAAGTGATAATATGCCTGACGTGTTAATAGATCCCCAAATGAGAGCTTATATAGCATTAACGGCTCCTGGAATTTTGGGTGTGGGTGGTCATACAATAACAGAACCGCAAAGCTACAGCGTTGTCGAAAAGGGGTTAGGAAGTGTTAGTGTATATATATGCAAAGTAGTATCGAGCTCTGGAAAAATTGCCTATGCTGTCGAAGGTTCTATTCCAGGGTATCCGGTAATCAGGGGTTTGTATGTTGTAGATGATCCAACAGAAGCAGTAACAAAAAATATAGCTGAAATAATGAACGCTAGACCTATACAAGACGATAAAATTTTATAGATTCAATATTTCCATCCTCTGCCCCAAACATATCCTTTCTTTCCTAGTATTGGGTGAGGATAAAATTTCCAAACTAATAAAATCAAAGCAGCCATTGCAACTGCTAAACCTAAGACAATAGGACTGGTTATGACTTGAACAAACCTGCCTGTGGGCTGAGACCTTTCTTCAACTGTAGTAATTGTTTCTGTAGGCTCAATAGGTGGCTCAACTGTCTTCGCGACTGTAGGTGTAGTGGTTGGCATAGCTTCACCTGTTACTTGCAATTTAAATTCATGAGGTATTGTGACAGTGCCATAGTTGGATACTGCAGCTCCTTTCAATATCAGTGAGTAAGTATAAATTTTGCTACCTGTTGGCATGTTGAATGTCAATTCAAAATTCTTCGTCTCGCCTTTTTTGACTTCATCGAACTTGTCCGGCTGTAATGTATACCATCTCGTATCCAATCCTTCTCCTCTTAAAAATAATTTCAAATCCCTCAGATCGTAGTTGTAGTTATTGACAAATGATCCGGATAATTTTAAAGAATTGCCTGTAGTAATCTCAACTTTCGGAGATATCCCGTTTATTGTTGCATTACCTGACGGCACGAATCTCGAACCTCCGCTCCCGCCTCCACCGCCACCGGATGAAGAAACTGGAAACGGCACGAATACATCTGTTGTCGCATTGTTATTCTGTTCGTTGCTCTCAATAATTTTATTTGTCGAATCTGCTGCTGCTTTTAATCTGTGATTGCCGCTAGCAAGATTTGTTACATTGAATGTGATGGATGTCGTCTTATTAGGAGGCAGTGTAATCGTTTTATTCAAGCCCAATATATCATTGTGATAAAATGACACGACAAAATTACTTGCGTTGTATTGACCGCTGTTGACAATTGATACATTGTACGCAACATCTCCACCTATTCCAGGAGATTCTGGCAATACAGCAACGGATTCTATCAATAGATCAGATAAATCATAAAATATTCCATCAAAAACTTTCTCGTATCCGCTACTGTTATCTACATTAATCAATGATTCAAAATCACCATCATTATCAGTATCTCCTTGAGCTACATCTGTTATCAGTTCATTATCAGGATCCCAATATTTGTCATAAACATCATTTCTTTTTATATCTATCAAGAAATCTGTCATTCCATCTTTATCCCCGTCCATCACTAATGCTCTCGTATTGCTGTTAGGATCTTCATACAATTCATAACCGTCTGTCACTATTCCATTTTTGTTTGTCGCTGTTTCATTATTGCCATCACTATCTACATCCAATTCAACAGATTCGCCAGGAAGTATATCGCATTTGTCTCCTCTCCCATTCTTATTTCTGTCTGACTGGTCAACGTTAGAAACAAAAGGACAATTATCAGCATCGTTCTTTATCCCGTCCTTATCACTGTCATCTATGCATCCATCATTATTTGCGTCATAATTTCTGGAATTTTCATTAGGACATGCATCGCATAAATCACCTAAAAAATCATTATCTGAATTCAGTTGATCTGCATTAGATGCGTTAGCACAGTTATCATTATAATCCAAAACACCATCCGCATCCAAATCACTTGAAACCCATTTGACTGATTCTTTGAACATTATCTCTGCCTGCTCTGTCCAATATATGGAATAACTCACACCGAAGAAGACGATTCTGGCCTTAGGTGTCACGCCATATAATTCCTGGCCTGCTTCTGCTATTGCTATTATAGCATAATTTCCGTTATCATCAGAACTTGCTATTACGTTCATCTGCGTATTTACTGATCTTATGTTTATGACCGGACCATCGCCAGCTACGTGGACGAACGGCCTGTCTCCCAAAGAATAATCTTTCAATATTGACACTGAGTTGTTTTGAATTACTATCTTCTGTCTTCCGAATGATGATGTAGTGCCTGCTGATAATGCTCTAGTCCATCCCCACTCATCCAAAAACTTGCCGTCGATAACAACTGACGGGAAACTGTTCACAGGTATATTGACAATGGAATCGTCCAGTTCCTTTGATGCGCCGACATTAGTTGGTCTTCCGGCAACAACAATAACGTCATAATCTGGATATGCAATTGGTACGTCTCTATCTATTATGGTGACATCATAACCCATACCGTTCAATAATGACAAAACTTTCTTTTCATATAATTCAGATAAATCTGTCGCGTTCTTTACAACCAGAATTGCTGATTTTGCTTCAACTGCTGCCAATACTAATAAGAAACTTATGAAGACGCTTATGAATGTTTTCCCATTCAATTTGATTCACTTTTCTTTGGTTTTTTAAATAAATGTTTTTTTGGTTTTTTAGACAAGAAGATCAGTGCGGCCAGTAATGCCAATAATACCAATACCAAGCCTATCATTTGATAGTTAGACAAAGGCCATTTTTTTTCTACATACTCTTCTCCTGCTGCAACCACAATGATTTGCGCTTCTAAAACAACTGGAACGTGATTTTCTGCTGAGTATGTCGCAAGAATTACTCCCTGATATCTTCCCGGCTTCAGAACTTTTCCGGTGAAATTGGCAAACGTACTCTGGTTTGGCTCGATAAGCAATTGAGGCGTACCTATATTGATAACGTTCTTCAAATTCTCATCCGGTGCTAACGTAACGTTCAATGTGATGTTATTCTTGTTTTTAATTTCAAAGAATCCTTTAGTCATGCCGGGAGAGTCCTTTGTGACGTTGGCGTATAAGATCATTTTAGGGGGCCTTAAATGGTAGTATAAGGCTGATGCTTCTCCAACTAAAATTATCGTTAATGCCAAAAATACGAATAAAGCTAATTGTTTTTTCATAGAGTTTCGCACCTTAACTTATAGACTACTATTAAGAAGTAAAAGATTTAAATCTAAGGCATAGAAATTCTTATTTTCGCTAAAAGAGAGAGAAAATTCCTTTCTAGATAAAATAAAGATTTTTCCTATTTGATAGAGTATTATATTATTGTTTGTCCTATCCTATACTGATCTAAATATTGCCGTATTTTTTGAGGATCAATCTCCTTACTCTCAAAATATTTTATTACAACTGCTATAAGCCATGCATGCATGCATGCACCTATTTCAGGCGATTTTTCCTGAACTTTCAAATCCATTCCTCTGTAATCGATTCTTGTTTCTACACGACACCTTTCTACATATTTTTCGTCTCTAGATAAATCATAACCCACAGATATTCTAACTGGTAATGTATAATCTTTCTGATCATAAGAAAAACCATAATTTAAATTTAAATTGACTACGCGCTGGAAATCTAATATGAGCTGGAAATCTGACATAAGAAGGAGAAGAATCACTAATAATTTATATCTATCGGATAGGAACTTCCAGTAGAATATCGACACGAACATGTACAGAATAATTATAAATTCTTTTTATTGAAACCAAATTAAATGAACTTGCGATTGCCCGTTTATGATGTAGGAAAAGGAAATATTCTTTTTGCTTTAGCATTCATTGATGCAGAAAACAGAATGAGACGGTTAGGCCAAACATTTCCTTGGGAAAAATCTGAAATTTTCAGTTTGCCTTCAAAATCCGCGGCAGAGTTTCATAAGAGAATATCAGTCGATCCTGCAGCAGCAAGAGTATATTCGAACGGTGTTGCTTATAATCTTCTCAGAACAGTCGGCAGAAGACTTATCACTGATGAAGATACAAAACGATTTTGTGAAGAAGCCGCTGAAACGGGAGACGGCGTATTTGCATTTCAAAACATGGTTCTAGAGTATATGATGAAAGTTAGAAAAGGCAATAAAGTCGGTGTCTACTCACCCGATTCTATTCACAAACCTGGAATTCCACAAGATATTGATTTTGCTGTTTTAAGAGATGAAAGGTATGTAGATGATTTTTCGAAAGATTTTCCTGATTTATCTAGAAACCATATATTGGCATCGCCTCTGATCCCAGAGCTCATTGCAAGAGGAAGAGAAGAACATTATGCCAGAAGGAAAGAGTCTAGAAGAAGAGGAGATAAACTCCATATCGTATTGAATCCATCTAGAAGTGGTGTACCTTATTACGGCCATCCACTCATGCTCTCACTGACAACCTTATTGGGAGAAGGCCATTCACTGACTGTTATTGGTTCAGAACCCAAATCGGATGAAACGATGATTCTATGCGCAGAAGCATATTGTGAGAAACATGGATTAAGGGATGATATTGTTGACGGAGTTTATACCAGACCTGAAGAGGGACGAGTTAGATATGTCAAAAACTATGATGTGATGAAATTAATACATGAAGCTACGAAAGCCATATGTGATGCCGATCTAGTAGTATGTCCATCAAATGAAGCGGCAGTTATATTAAAAATGGGCTTCTGTCCGGGCGTAATTTATAGATCAGATAGAGGAATACATGAGATAAGAAATAGAGAAGAGGCTGAGGGAGATGGGACTGTTTATGTTTTAAAAGGTGATAATGAGAGACAATATCTGACTTGCGCCGATCAGATAAGAGGTGTTGAAAGACAACTAGATGCTATGATGGAACGATGCCACACTTATGCCGGACCGTATGAGGGAAATGAAAAGGTTGTACAATTTGTGGCACGGATGATCCTGCTATATGACAGAAACCTTTAAAAATAATATTTAACTATTAATAAGTGATAAAAAATGCAAAGGTTGAAATTAACTGAAGATTTTGAAGAAGGGCTAAGATCAAAAGCTCAACAAAGTCAACCTTATCACACTCAAAATTACCTGAGTTTATATGAAATTATATTAGAAGAAGCTCTCAAATGTCAACTTTACGAAATGGGAGTTAACCTTCTGGAAGCTGCTTATCTCCGCATATCTGGTCATGATAAGCCTAAAATACCTGAAGCAGTAGATGCGTTAATTAAAGCCGCTAATCTTCCTTTAAAAGGATATGGTTTAGTTACAGAAACTGTTGGAAATTTGAGAAAAAGAGATGATATCGGGAATTTATTGACTGAAGAGCCTTATGGTTCAGAATGGATAACGGCGCAAAAATTATATGATGAGGTTTTGACCCAAGAAGGTTTTGGGAAGTTTGTAGGAGATATAATCACAGAACTAACAAGGACTTATCTAATACAATTATTCACTGAGTCGTTGTCAGAAGAAAAACATGAAAATTGATTTCTAAATCATTCTATTATTTACAATGATTATTCAGAATTTTATCTCTTCTTTTGCTCTCTCATTGCCTTTTGTCTGATCTCTTCGATCATTTTCTTTCTTGCTTCTTCCATCTTCGGATCTGCTACTTTCTTCTGAACCTTTCTTTCTGCCTTAACTTCTTTCTGAACTGGCTCAGCCTTCACTTCTACGTAATCTTCATGAGCCGGCAAATAATCATCGACTTTATGTGCGCTGCCCTTTATTCTTGTTCCCCTTGGATAGAACTTGATTACCAATGCCAATCCTACCAAAGCAACAATTACATACCATCCTTTGGCCAATAATGTCGATGCAAACAAGAATGCACCTGTTGGCAGGCTTGATTTCTCTTCAGGGACTGTTGTTGCATTTACTGTAACTTGTTCGACTGTAGTTGTTGTTGCTACCGGTTTAGCTTTGACTATCAAATCAATGCTCTTCTCATATGTTGTTGTGCTTGAACCTGAAGATGCCTGTAATGTGACAGCATATGTTTTTGCAATTGCCGTCTCTGGAACGTTAATCGTTAATGCGACTGGCTCACTTCCGCCATAAGCCAAACTATCAATCTTTGATGGTTCGAATGAATACCAAGTTGTCAATATGCCTTTAGCAGCAAACACTACATTATCCAAAGATGGTCTATGTTTCGTAGTGAATTTGCCGGAAACTGTGACAGATGATCCTGCTTCAACTTCAGTTGATTTTGGAAAGTCGGTAAAGCCTGTTGTATCTGTTTCAGATCCCTTTGTAACTGTTAATCCACCACCAGATGAAGATCTGCTTGAGCTGCTGGATGAAGAGCTACTTGAACTTGATCCTCCTGAACTGCCGCCAGATGAGCCTCCACTGCTTCCGCCAGAGCTACCTCCTGATGACTGAGTTGTTGTGGTTGTCGTTGGCTCGCCTACCAGATATGCTGAGAAGCTCGTAACATTAGCTGTTATATAATCTCCGTCCAGAGTTGACGTGATCTTTGACCACTCTGAAGTGCAAACATTGGTATCTGGGTTGTAATTAGAACATTTGTACAAAGATATCTGGTTCTCGCTTCTGAATGAAAGATCCTTGTATTTCATTCTTAGATGAATGTTTGAAAATTCCACGCCGTTTGGCAGTTCAACATAAAATGCCCTGTAAACAGATAATGTGCTCAATGACGGCGAGACTGCATCTATTTTCAAATTGGCTTTTGTACCCAATGAGGATACGGTTGTATTTTTCAGCATGAAAATGAATTTGTCGTTGTCAAATCTGGCCTTGAAATCAACCTTCGGGCTTGACGTGCTCATCGAACCCGTGCCGTTTATTGTCAGCGAAGACAAAACATTTGTTGTACCTGGAGACAATAAGTCAATATTCAAAGATCTTGAAACCTTCCCGTTTGTGACGTTCAAAGAAACGGATTGTGATGGGCCTGAGCATTGTCTCACCCCTCCAATAGACTTGCATACTCCTTTCGGACCGTATACTTCCCTGCAGCAGAAATCACTGCATGATTCTGCAAATGTTGGATTGTTGCTGGTGCATGAATATTTTCTATAAACACCATTGTAGCAGCCATTCAACGTTCTCAAATCCTGACAATTGTCTGCATCTAACCCGCATGACATTATCGTGTTCTTGCACTCTCGAACAGGTTGATTGACTTCTGTTTCTATGAAGAAGTTGATTGCACCGTCAGGGAGAGGCAGTCCGTTTTCACATGAACCGCTTAACAACAAAGTTCCTGCTTTTTCTCTTCTTATGTCGACATTCAAATTGAAAGGTGTTTTATCCTGGTTTGCTGCCATATTGATTTCTAATGGAAAAACGATATTCTTTAATGATGATGTCACATTTATTCTCAAGGTAATAGCCTGAGTATTGGAATTTTTAATCTTCAAAGGATATTGGATTATGCCAGAGGCCTCGTCCGGAAAGTCGTTTGAATTGACTTTTATTATGCCTCCATAGTAGTTGACAGGCACTCCAAACTCATTGTATATTGTTGGATTGCCGCATGCTACTGACTCAGCGCTCTTAGTTACAAGGGAGAGTGAGACTATTAATGTTAAGAACGCCAATGCAAAAGTCGATATTAATAGTCTCTTCATGTTTTCTATCACTTAGATATTTTACTATTATCACTATTTGATAGTTAAATATTTAAATCTTATATAATATGTTTGGTTTTGGCAAGAAAAGACATATTATAACTTTCTAAACAAAATAAAAGAATTTTCTACCTTATTTAAATTTTTTTCCTATTGATAGAAAAATCTGTATCTATCCAACAGTAATGACTTAATTCCCAATAGAAATGAATCTGATCATATATCATAACAAAGTTTATATATTAATTTTTACTATTTAGTAGTAAATTATATTATTACTGGTAATTATATGATTTATTGGATCGAAGAATTAATTGAACTTCTTTTACCACGAGTTGTTGGAATAAAAAAGACTAGTGAGTTGTATTCTCGGGCAGTAAAGTATTCGAATAGAGGATCACCTGAAATGGTTTCTGGTTTGATGCATCTGATCGATCAAAAAGGCAGAAGATATAATGTAGATATCAGAAAATACACACAACATGAAAAAGTGCTTTTAGCTAGGGCTCATCTAGAAGCTGCTAGAATATATGCGGATGTGGCGTTTGGTAAATGCATTGAAATGTACGGGAGAGAAGGATCGGCTGTATTTGCAAGAATTGGTGTGGGCGATGGCTTCTGGGCCGGAGCTGATGGGCATGTTTATGTCAGAAATTATAAAGGCAATCTCCAAAGTAGTGGACGACGTGCAAGTAATGATCTAGAACTTAGAGCCCAAAAAGCAGCTGAAACAGGATACGATCCTGTCACATTAGGTATAGCAAGAGAACATGCTGAGAAAGCAAGGATATGCATAAAAGATGCTGCAGTGCCTGAAGAATACAGAAGAGGCTTTCTAATAGAACTTGCCAGAGTCACTACTCAGAATTTTGCCACACAACTCGACGTGATTGTTTATGTAGAAGGAAGAGAAATAAAACATGCTATTGTTCCATCTCTTTTAAGGCAATATGCCGATAAAGGATCTCCTTATGAAGGTAGAATTGCTGAAGAAGTTAGAGGAATAAGAAGAGGACTGAGATACGCTGAAAGAGTAGCTGAAGAAAGAAAGAAATTTTTGGCTCGGGCTATTTTAGCGTCTATTGAAGCAATGAAAAAAATGGCCAGCACAACAACAGATGGATCAACAGTTGATAAATCGAATGTAGATTCTCCTACAAGCAGTACTAAACCTTCTTCTAGTATTTCTTATCATGAAGTTTATCTTCCATTATATAGACCGCCTCTTGATTTAAACCACAGACCCGAATATGAACCACGTGTTACAAAACCACGTAACCAATACAGTCCAAAACCGCCACACCATCTTCAGATGAGTCCTTCTGCTTCTCGTGTACAAACAAGAAGAGAAAAGGGACATATAGGACACGGCCAACGACGTAATGTAAGAAGAGGTAATTTCGAACAACACAAAAACAGAAGTGTAAAATTAGAAGGTAAAGAAAAAAGATTCAGAATATAGCTAAACTGGATTTGAACAATGTGGTAATCCTTGGATCCAATGAAACAGCTATAACAAAATAAACCAATAGATAAATGACCAGCGTCATTGTCATCATTTCCAATTTGCTAAAATTTTTTCTTCTCATAACGATTGGTATAGAAACTAATAAGAAAATTTCTGCGAAAAAACTACTTACCGAAAACCAAAAATAAATTTTTTTCAATGTTTCTGGAAAATATGAAATGTCTTCTTTCACATTCCCAAAAACATCTAATACAGAACTAACTCTTAATATATCCTGAGTAACATCCTTAACAAAATGAATTAAAACTAAAATAAAAATAAATGGCAAGAGCATTCTCCAGATTTTATAAATTGCTTGCTGCTTTTTCATATACAAGAATTATTATTCTATACTATTCAAAGCACTAACATCCATCAGCATTTCCGCATTGCACCCATCTGACTGTCCTTAAAAGCAAGGCGTCTCCATCTGATGTGAAACTGGTGAAAGGGTTGGATTTGTAAACCCATCCCACATAAGCATACCTGCCTCTCGTTCCTGATGCATCCACTTTAAACATCGTTGACGCTGTATTTGTCAGCAGGTTTGCTAAATTGGTTGATCCTGAATTAAGACGTGTTGATATCACTCCTGCTGTAATCGTATTAGAGTTAGTTACTTGAATTGTGCTGTTAAATGGTGATGTGATCGGATCTGCAACCATCTTCTTAATATTTTTCCCCGTCTCCTTGAATCCTGAATAAGATGATACGTATCCAAACGTCTTTCCCGCTCTGACATATTGATAATCAGGAACTTCCAAAAATCCCAATCTTCCTGTTTTATGCTTCATGAAAGGTGCTGTGTACGACCTCAATGCGCAACCTTTGCCTGCGGATGAGCAGACCATGAAATCATAATTATCCAATGCGGATAGAGTCCATTTAGTTTGTGACTTGCCGACAACTGTGTATCCTTCACTCCTCAGCCACTCCATCAATCTTAGCTCGCTTATTTCGCTGCATGAATTATCACCGCAAATAAAAGCAACTTTCTGTTGTATCAAAGGCAGGATCGTGATCGTGGTGGAATATGGATCTGATTCCAGTTCTCCATCGTTCACTTTCAATATGACAGTATAATCTCCCTGATTTGCATAAACATGAGTGATGATCGGTGTGGTTGTCCATCCTGATGTGGAGCCGTCGCCGAAATCCCAGAAATATTGCAATGATGCATTCTCAGGATCTTCGGATGAACTCGCGTCAAACGTGATGCTTTGACCGACATATGCAATAGACGATGGAATGGTTGTATAAGAAGCTTGAGGTGGATCATTGCCTTGTGAGTTGCTAAGACATGAATCGCCACAAGATGCCCACGTAAATATTCTATCCAGCAGATCGTTTCCTTCTTGAGTCATAGCTCGCATCGAAGATTTGTAGAACCAGCCGACATAAACAAATCTTCCCCTAGACACAGATTCTGGAACTTTGAATAAAGTTGATTTGCCTGCACTCTCTTCAACGTCTGCCAAATCTTTAACAGACGATTTCAAAAAGTAATCGGCTAAAACGACAAACACTGTATCGCTATTAAAGATCGGCACGCGAGATCCGAAAGGTTTTGTAACAACATCTTTCGTATCTGTTACGATCAGATCGGATCCTGTAGTCAGGACCGTATAGAAGTTAGAAGTATAATCAAACTTGAATGCCTGGCCAGCATATCTGTAATCCGCCACTTCCACAAACGGCATGCCTTGGAATTTGTGCTTATTATAGATTACAGATCCCGGCTCTGCCTTGCATGCCGTGTTCTCATCCGTACATACCATCACATCATAACCGTCTAGCTCGGATCCCAACCAAGCATTATATGCCTTGCCTGTCACAAACCATCCTTTTGATGTGAGCCAATTCTTCAAATCCCCTTCTATGCCTTCCGTGCATGTGTTATCCTTGCATATCAACGCGATCTTTCCTTTGAACGATGATGGATCCAAACAGCTACCATCAGAACAAATGTTTGTTCCACAGCTCTCCTGAAGAACTAAATGCTTGCATCCGTCATTGCCCACAGTACATGAATAGACGTTATTGCCGTCGCACTGATTTGATGTGAACGAGCACTCGTCTACACAACCGGCTGGACCTACGCAAGTGCTGATGCCATTGATGCTTTGGCACGAAGCCTGGCTACCATAATACTGTTGGCAACAGAAATTACTGCAAGACTGGGAATATTTCGGCTTGTTCTGCGAGCATGAATAGACTCTGTTGTAGCCCTGGTTACAGCCGTCATACTGCGTCAGATCTTGACAATCCGGATATACCCCGCAAGAGAAGCGATTGTTGGAGCAGGTTTGCGGTGCTGCGTTGCCCCGGCCTTGCAAATTGAATGATATGAAACCTTCAGGTACTGGCACGCCGTTTTGGCAAGTGCCTGCTATTGCTAATGAACCTTGTTTGCTTCCGTCATCTACGTAGACATTCAGCGTAAAATTCCTTCTCTCTTTCGAAGCTAACGTAACTGTAGTACCGTAAACATAATTGAACAGGCTGGACGATGGATCTATTTCGAATGTCATACTTTGCAAGCTTGGATTATACGCGGTCAGGTTGAATGGAACCAGTTTGTAAATGGAAGGGAATTTCGTGCCATTGACAAAAATCACTCCCCCATAGTAATTGACCGGTGCACCAAACTCATTGTATATCAGCGGATTGGAGCATGCCACTGCCTTCGCTGAGTTCATAGATAGCAGTGCTATAATAGAAAACACTGCGAATAGCAGAACGATATTTTTAATGTTCGTAAACCTAACAAGATCTAGATTTTTCATGTTTTATTAATAGGAGAAACAATATAACTCCTTATTCTGAATGGAGATAGAAAAAGGTTTTATACAAAATGAAAATTATCAAAAGACATTAGTTCATATTTTAATGTTAATTACATTTTGAAAGAATCAGAAAAATCCTCATTCATAAAAAAATAAAAGATTAGCGCTAACCTTCCCGCGGTTATATTGCTCTTGTTATTGTATAGGTATAGAAAACTTTATATATTAGATATCATGATTTTAAATTATGTTAGAAAGGAATGTTGCATTGAAGACGAGGGGATGGAATACTATTAGTGATATCTCCGATAAACTGCATGTCAAGATAAGCACTGCTTATGTTTATGTTCATAGACTGGATAAGATGGGTTTTGTGATTCAGAGGATAAAGAAGCCAAGAGGCACCATGTATTTGATTGATTCAATTCCTGGCCTATCCAAAAATCGCGGCATGTTAGAAGATACCGATATTGTTGTATCTGAAATGGAGTTTGCAAAAAACAAAATTTCAAATGAACATAAAATAGCTTATTTTCTCTCACAATACAAGAAGGAAGAAAACAAGAGATTTTACGATTCTGCAAGGACAATTATCAGATCGATTAAAAACTGGAAGAAGCTGTACAGATATCTCAAAGCTTACGAGGTTTTGGGTGAGTTCAAGATGCTCTATCAGGAAGCAAGGAGAGAAATGAAAAAAATCCCCAGGATGCCGGACAGATATAAAAAATTGTTGAGTGTTGACCATGCTGGCTGATAAAGAATTTCTAGAAAAACTGTTAGACTACATAGGCAAGAAATTAAAACATGAGGTGAGAGGATTGCTCATAGGCGGAAATGCAATGATGTTTTATGATTTGAGAGGTCAAACCAAAGATTTGGACATCGTTCTTTATGATAAAAATGACGTGACCGGTATAATCCAAATAATCAAAAATCATCCTTTGTTCAGAAAAACTGAGATTACAAAAAAACTTCCGTATAAAATAAAGCCTGAATTGAAAGAGGGAAACCCAACTGTATTTTCAAATGGCGATATGCCGAGGTTTGATTTGTTTTACAAAAATGTCTTTTCCATTGACACAGAGCAAATGCATCAACTTGCAAAAAGAAGCATCAGGTTTGATTTGCTTACTCTAAAACTAGTTGAACCAGAACACCTGATATTTTTGAAAGCTGTTACTGGAAGATCCGTAGATAGAGAAGATATAGTCAGATTGACGAAAAATCTGGACATAAATTGGAATCTGTTCTTGCAGTTTGCTCTGGATTATTATGAAAAGGACGAAAAAGCGGTTTGGTTTGTACTAGATACACTTTATGACATATATGAAAAGGAGAACTTGATACCTGAGTTTGTAATAAAAAAAATAGGAAGCAAATTCGACCTAAAGAAATAATACCGCTTGTGGTTGGTAAGTTTATTGTTCACAGTTTATAAACATTTTGTTCATAAAATGAAAACACTTTAGAATTACATAATTAAAAAAGAAAAAATCAAACTTAACCTTCTCGCAGTTATATTGCTCTTAGCACCTCGTAAAATTTATTCCTACAGTCCGATTGAAAAGAGACTTCATGAGTAAAATTTAGAAATAATGTCCCGTCCTTATATTTTTGCAAAAGACTCTGCTCTTTTTATAATTTCCTCTCTTTTATTCGGGTTCAAAGAAATTTGCAACCCATAAGAAGTTGGTTTGGACAATATTAATCCATCTTTTATTAATTCTCTAGTCATATCTACATATCTTCCACTCAAGTGTGCTGGTATTCCTTTTTTCACTGATTCTATTGCCGTGTGCTTCCCTCCCCAGAATTTTTTCCAATGTAGTTTGAACAGAATGTGATTCTTGATTTGCTCAACTGTCGGAGAACCTTCTGCTGACATCTAAATATATTTAGCATTACCATATTAAAAGTTTATTTAAACATACTTTCAAAGATTAATTTTAAATACATATAAAATATAAGATAATTCATGAAAGAAGAATCTGTATTAATAGAGTATTTTGGGGACAATCCGGTAATAAGAATAACCGATTTTTTGATAGAAAATAAAATATTCGACTATTCCAAGAAACAAATTATGGAAGAAACTGGTTTATCCAAAGCCACATTGTTCAAATACTTCCCCAAAATTGAAAAGGCTGGCATAACAAAAGCATCGAGGAAGTTTGGAAAAACAACTCTATACAAGATTAATGATGAAAACCCTGTTGTCAAAAAAATAATAGAACTTGGGCTAGAATTAGCAAACCAGGGAGTTCTGAGTTCTCAAAGAAGACACACACCTATCAGAACTTAGAAACAAAACGAACTAAGAAAGGAAATTTTTCATAATCTTAATCAAAAAAAAGAAAAAGTCAAACTTAACCTTCTCGCTGTTTTCTGACAAAATTTCCCCTTAAATCTAAAGCTATGAAAAGTTTATATATACATAATATATATATGGTATACATAAACAATATGAGGCAGTAATAATGGTTCAGGCTGTTGTAAAAATAAATGAAAGAGCAAACAGGGTTCTGAATATCGTAAAAGCTAAATATGGTTTAAGAACCAAGTCCGAAGCAATAAACATAGTGACTGAAAGGTATGAAAGCCAGCTTCTAGAACCAGAATTAAGACCCGAATACATAAAAAAATTGAGAAGAATAGAGAAAGAGAGCACTCTATCTGAAGAAGAGTTTAAAAAAAGACTGAAAGCTGAATTTTGATGCTTGTTGTTGAATATTCCAAAGAACTGACTAGAAAATTGGAAAAATTACAAAAGAAGGATAAAACTGCCTTTGAATTTATTATCAGAAAAATAAAAGAAATCCGTGAACAACCTGAACATTATAAAACATTAAGCCACGATATGAAAGGTTACAGAAGAGTTCATGTAATGAAATCCTTTGTTTTGGTTTTTAGAATCGATTACGACCAAAATAAACTGATCTTTATTGATTTTGATCATCATGATAAGATATACAAATAGAAAACAATCTGGAATTCCGTGTCTCAGTCAAAAAAAGAAAAGAAAAAAGAAAAAACCAAATTTAACCTTCTCGCAGTTATATTGCTCTTACTAAGATGTAGACGCTACCTTCTGTAAAGCTACCGACACATGGAACTGGGTATGTCAATCTGAATTGACATTCAGCTGTGTGTTGGTTCAACAATCTTGTTGGTGCTGCTGTTTCTCTTATTAATGGCATAGCACCTGCACAACTTGCTGATGTACAACCTGCCGCGTTGTTTTTGTTTGTTATATCATTGAAGTTATTGTCTGCATCTGTACCAACTTTACATCTGTAGTCCATTCCTTGTGGCGCTACTAATGTACCTGCTGTTTCAACGTCCAATACATTGCTGACTGGACATTTTGCTGCAAAGTGTGTTGGGTCTGTTAGATCACTGGCTGCTATGTAAGCTGCTAGGTCTACACCACCTTCTGCTAGGTTTGTGACCAACAATTTATTCGTAGAATAAACTGTTTGTCCTGGTACACCAGATTCATATTGAATTGCTGGAGCACCGTTGTTTGTGTCTAAGAACAACAGAACTTCTGGGTTGAAAAACCAAAGTTGTGAGATACCGTCTGTTGAGACAGATCCACTTTGATCGAAGGCTTCGATGTTAACTGTCATCTCACCTACCCAAGATGGTTCTACTGTCCATATACACTCAAAGATTTTATCAAATCTATCGTCCAAACCTGCTAGATCTGTTGGACCTACTGGTTGTAATTGTCCGAAATCAACGTTGTGATTTACATTGAACATATTCCAGACTCCTATTCCAGTTCCCACACCAACATAGCTTGCTGTAACATCGTTACATTTTACTTCTGCTTCGTCGTCGACTGTTACGTGTGCTGTCAAAATATCAACAGCGCCGTTCAAGTCTCTAACTCCGATCAATTCTGCGACTTGTTCACCAGTGAATGCATATTCATTGGCTCTGAGTTCAGAGCTTAAATCTACACATCCATTTGTCTGAAGATCAAATCCGTTTGGTCTTGATCCACCTTGGCCGTTGTCTGCACAAATATCAAAGACTTTCTTCAAAAGATAAACCTTTGGCTCAACGTTACCAGGTGTTGCTTCGTTAGGGAAGCTGTCTGCTAGTGCTACTGGTGTAGCTGCTAATACTAATACTGCGAGGGCTAAAACTAATGCTTTATTATAAGCTTTCATGTGTATTTAGCACCTCCATTTAATGTTAAAAAGATGGCTGATTAAAGATTTAAAGCTTTTTAGGTTTCTTTAGGCTTCTTTTAGCTTATATCATACTGAAAATTCTTTATCTAATCATATAAAGCATTTTTCTACCTTATTTAAGATAAATTGCTATTAGATAAGCTTTAATTTTATACAGTATAGAAACTTCTATTACTAAGAAAAAGTGATACTTATAGGTAATAGCAACGAATTGTATACGAGATTTTTCGAGAAATTCACCAAGGACTAGTAGCAATAGAATATATTATATAAGAGAAAGGACTAAAATCAAAACTATCCTTTAAGCCCAAATCCAGTAAAATGACAAACTTAAATGTATAATAACTTTAATTTAATTGACTAAATGATACATGAAGAAATACGAAGAAGGATGATTAGAAGTTTTGGTGACCCCGAATTAGCATTCAAAATATATGACCTTCTCGGCGGTGATGCTAACATAGAAGCGTTACTGGCAATAGCACGAGAAAGAGGAATGAATGAAACGGGGTTTGCAGGCGTTGTATTTGTTTATGATTTTCCCGATCCATCATATGCGGGACCGACAGCGGATATCCAATTATATGGAAGACAAGCGAGTGCTTTGACATCTGACGGACATCCGAAAAATCCAGATGTTTTTCCTTACTGCCTCAGATTATCTGATGGACGAAGTTTGCCTTATAAATATGGACGTGCCTGTTTAGAAGAAACGGAAATTTTTGGCTTGGAAGCAAGAAAATGGCGTGGACTGAGAGAAGGTCCGGATACATATCAGAGATGGCTGGAAGATACAACAATCAATATCTAAAGGACTTGTATAAAACCTATATAAGGAGTAAGAAAGTTATTTCTAAATTATTCGAATAAAGGATAGTGAAAATAAGGAATTATCTAGTTAAATTCTCCAATCTCTTAACTAACTCTTCAAAAACTAATTTTTTCTTTTCTGGCGTAAGACTGAATAAAATTTTTGAAATCATATGTTTTGAAATCGTAAAAATATAATTTAGTTTTATAACACTATCTTTGGCTGCTCCGTCTTTTTTAGTCAATGGTATGCCTTTCATTTCAATATTGCTTGTTACACCGGCAACAACGATATTATCAAATTCTTCAAAAAGAACAATAACTGGTCTTATCTTAATTTCAAAGGTATCAGTAAATTGGACTTTAGCTAGGACAACATCTCCGGATTTATACACTTTCCCATGCCTCATCTTCCTTATTATCCCACAATTCTTTCATTTTATGTTGTTGTATTTTATGTAAAAATTCATCATACTGATTCATTGATTTTAATTTCTTCAAGACGGTTATAACCTTCATTATAATTTCATTATACGTTTCCCTAGGATATTCCTTCATTTCTTTCAAAGATTTGACTACATTTTTGTCTAACTGTATCGTTGTAACGTTAGCCATTATATATCACCTATAGTATATATATAGAAAGTATATAAGTACTTTACTATAAATCAATACTAGAAGAAACAGGATATCTGCTTGAAAATTATTAAGTTACAGTAAGTTTTAATTTCCTTCGTATTATAAATTGGTTATGTCTCACACATATAAGAGATCGGATCTACCTCAAGGTGTAGATTTAGATTTGGTAACTACAGAAGAGCATAGAATACGAGGCCTATATTATCGCGCATTAAGAGAATTGGTAGATGGGAGAGCGCACATTCCTAATAATTGGATCAGGTGGATAAGACCAAGTGCTCAAACTTTATATCAGGCCGGCCTAATAGATATCAAGGAAGAAGACGATCCAGATATATTACGCCAAATTAAAAAAAGAGGATCTCACCGCAAACCTGGCTATGTTTACTGCAGACTACTTCATTACGCGTTAGCTTTATATTTGTTGGGGAAATATGAACACCGAAAACCTGTGATAGAAGACTGAACAATTGGTCTAAGTTAAATTTATAAAATTCAACTTTTGATCAACTTATGATTAGTATGAGAGTTGTAAATGAGGGCGGATTCAGCCAGCAGCATGTAAGCATGATCTATGGAATGGCCAACAATGCCGCTAGTACACTGGGATTGTATGTTGACAGACTGCATCTGACTTTACCCAAAGATGTCAGAATAATTATGGATTCAACCGGCGAGCAGTTATCATCCTATCAAAGAACAGGAATCGGACAGCTGCAAGTTGACTATGATTCTGGAATAGTATACATGTCTACGACACATGATTTTCTGCGCAGGACATCAAAAAACACAATGAGAAGGCTTGTTGAGCATGAAATGTGCCACTGCAAAGATTATGCAGATGGCCTGTATGGAAGAGACATGAAAGTGTATACAAACAGGCAAGCTATGAAAGAGTTTCCCATGCATCTTGCATATTTCTTTGAAATTTTTATGGCTTACACGGATTACAGAGTTTCGCAAAGACAGATCAAAGTCTTCGGAGGAGAGGGATATCGGGTTTATCATCTTTATGGGCTAAACGAATTTCTGCAGGAAATGGAAAAAGAAGCTGCTCGAGGAATAATGAATAGAGATGAATCCCAAATAAGACAGGTATTTTTCACTTGCTTGAAAGAATATATCAAAAGCAGACTATGCGGTTATAGGATTAAAGGAATGAGAAACGCTGTGTTTCAAGTCGCCGATTTAACCAAAGGATGCTTTGACGACATATCAGCAGCTCCGATCATCTGGGATGAGGCAGGCAAGCTTCTGAATTTTGTTGTCTTTGATTTGATATTGAAGATTGATTTGCCTGCTACATACTTAAGCGATGTCGTGCAACCTAATAATGAGCATGGAAGCGTCGGCATAGACAATAAAAAACGATTTTTAGGTATCAGAGATAGAGAATCAGTGAGAGTGGCAGAGGGAATAGAAAGGAGATTTGATGATTTTCTAAATTCATATGCTAACCCGTAAAGTTTTCCTAGATCAGACAGAAATATGTTTGCTTGACACTCCAACATATTGATTTTATGATCTCCTTGGAATGTTTATAAAGACTATTTACAAAGAATTTACCCGATAAGAATGGGGGAAGTTCAATATTTAGATTTACATAAAGTAGAATTATATGGTTGGCATAGATCAAGGAGTGGAAACGACATTCGTAGATATCAGGAATTAATTAGGAGTGGAAGTGAAGCTCCTCCTATTCATGTTTGCGAGATTGGACCTGATGAGTACACACTAGATATGTATTACACAGTGAATAGAGGTCTTGATAATGCTCTTCTAGATGGCGGACACAGGAGAGCTAAAGCTTATTATGAAGAAAGAGTGCCTCTTCCAGTTATTCTTAGCAATAAGGCATTTGCTGTACCTCCAGAAAGAAGAGTTCCTATTTCAAAGATGGAGCTTGTAGACTAACGCAGATTACGTGTACATTATTTCGAATTGGAATATGGGTTGAATGATCATCTTTGTGTTTAATCTGCCACTACAATCATGGCAACAATCAGGAAATAATTAATTCTAATAATTAATATATTCTATATGAAAGAAGAATCAAAAAGCGTTTATGACTTTCCTGAGATTTATGACATTGTGATGAAGGGCAATAAGGAAACGGCCTTCTACTCATCTTTTGTTTCAAAGGCAAAAAACATATTGTATTGCGGTTCGGGCAGCGGGAGACTGTTAATAGAATTCTTGAAAAAACATCCCGACAAAAATATCACCGGCATCGATGAAAACCCAAGCATGATTGCTGAATGCAACAGAAGATTGAAAGATGCCGGCTTAAAGGCAGAGATCATCCTAGGCGATATATTGTCCTACGATTTCAGGAAAAAGTTTGATCTGATACTCATGCCTTATGCATTTCTGAATCATATAAAAGATGAAGGACATTTGCTGCTGTTCAAAAGATTGAAGGGTTTCATGGTCAAAGATGCGAAAATAGTCTTTGACATATTCAGCCCCTTTTTCAATCCAAGATCAACTGATAGTAACTTGCAGGTAGATGACAAGAAATTAGTGAAGAATGAGGAGGGAGAATTTTTTGTTGAATACACCTACAAATATGATTTTCTGGATCAAGTGATGGATCAAATAACAAAAGTAGATAAATTAGAAGGCTGTGCTGTAAAAAATACGATGGTATTTACTGTCAGATTCAGATACTTCTTTCCAAAAGAGTTGGAAGGCGTATTTGCTCTTCTTGACTACAAAACAATAGATAAGTTCGGCGATTTCCAGAAAAATCCCATAACGGATCTTTCGGAGAGTTTAATTTATGTGATTTCCAACAGATAATTTAAATTTCACATCCAAATAATATTAGTGATATAATGGGCTGCACAAATTTTTTCAAGTATCATCCCGATGCGACACTGTCGGATTATGCCAAAAGATTTGGATATGATGCAAACGCTCTTGAAAGAGCTGTGAGAAAGACTGAAGAATACAGAGAGATGAGATCGTTCTCTAACGAGCAGATAGTGCTGAAAGAGGTTTTGCTGTCTTTGGATGCCAGAGGTCTTACTGACACATTATATGAAAGACAAAGACTCGAGCAGGTTTTGCCTTACGTGACTACCCAAAGTGCTGTGCATAGTGGATTCTCATTTACACCTATAACAACTCAAACGGATTCTATGAGCAACGTATACGTACAGACAACTGATACCCAGCAATATGCAATGGACGCAACAGCATATAGGACAACGGAAGAGCAGAGAGTGAGGATGTATGAAGCTCTATATGAATCTGGAGAAGATGATGTAGAAGAAACACCGGAAGAAACGAAAGATGTTATGACATTACTATTGGCTTTACAGCTTATTGACGATGAGGAAAAGATGGCGAGTATAGAATTTGAAGAATCGGATGAGTTAATCGTTGAAATGGTTACTTCTTAACTTTGTTCATCATCTGCACAAGAACTTCTAGATCAACTCTCTTTTTGCAATGGGGACATTTTATTTCCCAAAATTGATCAAATTGTTTTGATTCCATTAATTTTTTCACATCTTTGATGAGTATGATGCTATATCAGACCTAATATTACTTATTTAGTCGAACCATAAGAAATACTTTTCTATTTTCCAGTTTATAATCACCAAATAATTGTATTTTTGTTTTCTAGTTAGGAGAAAAGAGTTTTCTATCTAATATTAAAGTACATTTTAAATCTGTTACGGAACATTTTATCATTATGACAATGTATCTGGGTGCGGATATAGGCGGCACAAAAGTTGGAGTGTCTGCGGTTCGAGTTTTAGAATCACAACTAGAAATTGTAAAGACTTTATCTGAACTGACAACAATATCACCAGATCCTAACGCATTAAGCCTACAACTGATCGAATTGACAGAAAGACTTATGGGAGATGTTGGGGAAACGGATTTCAGTGGTTACGGAATAAGCACTTTCGGTCCGCTCATAGATGGCAGATCAATAGATAACCCTTCCAATTTAACAGCAAGAGGAATAATTCCAGTTGTTGATCCTCTTTATAACAGATTCCAAATTAGAACTGTGATGGCTAATGATGCAAATTGCGGTGCGTTAGCTGAATACAGATTCAGGACAGATCAGAATGCAGATATTCAAAATCTGGTTTATATTACGTTAAGCACGGGTATAGGCGGAGGATTTGTAAACAAAGGTGTATTGATTGAAGGCAAAAACGGAAATGCTGGAGAAATAGGTCATATGACCGTTCCTGTTCCTCCATATTTTAGCAAATATGAATTGGACCCCAGACAGTGTGGATGTAGGAGAATCAGTTGTCTTGAAACTTATGCGTCTGGGAGAGCAATTCAAGAAATAGCAGCGGACTTATTAGAAAGACGTATTGCAAAATCTGGTTCGCTTCCTAAACATTGGAATGATGGCCGGTTCAGAACTGATAGCAGATTTGATAGAACCAAGATAACTACCAAGGACGTATTCGAAGCTGGCAGAAATGGAGATTGGCTATCCCAAGAAGTGGTTGACGGTGCTATAGATTATGTTGCTGCGGCAATAAGCAATTTAATTAATCTGTTTGATCCTGAAGCGGTTTTTATTGGCGGTGGTGTGGCAAGACAAGACGACTATTTATTTGGACCTTTAGGAAATAAACTATATCCACTTCCGACTTTAAGAAAAGGCGTGTATGTAGGACCAAGCCAGTTAGGATATGACTTAGGTTTAGTGGCTCCATTCGCTCTTCTGCTTCCTGATGAAAGATATTCATTTTCTAAAGCCACCCAAAATTAATTAAACGTAACGGGACATCCTGATATTTTTTGTTCAACTTCTCTCATTGTAAGATGAACGTAATCCGAGCCTGCCAATTTATATGCATTTATAATCTCGGGAAATGTTCTTTGATCTCCGTTTATTTGATCGGCTGACAATACATCAACTATTCTATATGCTCTTCCAGGATAAAATAGAGGTAAAATCATATGCCTCTCTAGGAAACAATAAGCTAAACCATAACAGGATTCGTATATAACCAGACATACGCTTGGCGCAACTCTCATATTAATTTTTTGGACTAAAAGGAATTTAAAATGAATATTTAAACTATCTCTCAAAAAATTAATTATGAAAAAAGGACTTGAAAAGATTTTATGGGTATTGTTCTTATTATCGATAGCTGTCTTGACTGTCGATGCCATCGGTATTCATTTCATGGCAGACTTCATACGAAGCCAAGGCTTCTTCTATTTCATGGTTTCTTTCCCTGTGCTGTTATTGATACTGCATTCCATATGGGCGATGGGATATTACAGAACATTTCTTTTCATCCTAATTGCTTCAGCGACAGGGCTTATTTTTGAAGTGATTGGAGTCAATCATACGAGTGTTTTTGGCGGCTCATATATCTACAAAAATATCGGATTTATGATTTTCAATGTGCCTTTATTAGTTCCTATATATTGGTCCGTGTTCATCTATGTCGGCTATACCCTGACATCATCTTTTCTTTTCTGGATAAATCGCGATAAACCAAACAAGTTCAAAAAAGATATCATCCTGATGATATTAATGATTTTATTGGATGGCCTGCTTGTCACAGGCATTGATGTTTTCATGGATCCTTTGCAGGTCAAAGAAGGCACATGGACATGGATAGAAAAGGGGCCGTATTATGGGATTCCCATAGGCAATTTCATAGGATGGTTTGCTGTTACAATTATATCTGTGAGTTTATTCAGAACCTTTGAGTATTATTACCCGCAAAAATCAGCGAATGCAGATAGATCCATATTCATAATGCCTGTAGCTTCTTATGGAATGTTTTGCATACATTTCATATCTTATGCTCTAGCATACAAAATGCCTGAATTGGTCTTGATAGGAACTTTCGTTATGATGCCTGTGGTTATTGCTAATTTGATATTGTTCGCAAATTGGAAATTATACCATAGGAAAAATGAATAGCTTATAATGCGGACTCTAGATAAACACTTCTGCAAATAAGGTCTATGTTCTGGAAAATGATACAAAAGTAAATACCATTGAATTTATAGATAAAAGATGTAATTCATTTTATGAAAATCGTTTATACTAATCATGCTGAAATCAGATCTCTTCAGAGAGGCATCAAAAAAGAATTGATTGAAGAAGTGATAAAGAACCCAGATATGATATTAGATCTAGATTATGAAAGAAAGCAAGCTATTAAAAAGATAAATAAAGATAAAATCAGTGTAATATATGTTAAGGAAGGTAACAACATCACTGTTATAACCGTACATTGGGGTGAATAGAATGGAGATAAGTTTGGATTTGAAGGCTGATGCTTTATATATTAAATTCCAGGATGGGAAATTCGCCAAAAATGTAAAAATTGATAGAGATACTATTATGGATTTAGATTCTAAAGGAAGGATACTTGGCATAGAAATGCTTAATGTAACTAAAAAGATTCCAGCTGAAAATTTAGCCGATGTAAGTGTGAAATTACCGTTAAAGATTAGTTCTTAAATTTAAAATAAAGATCTGGTCAATTGCTAATTTGATACTATTTATTAACTAGAAAATTTCTAAGAAAACCGATCGGATTTAGCAGAGAATCATAATAATGTAATCATCATATAGTAGCTACAAAATAGAAATGTTTAAATATTGAAATCAATAATTAAGTAAAAGGTTTTATCATGGCGTTTGTGGCAAGAGTTTCATTATCCGATCTGTATTTGCCTACAAGAGGATATATACACGAAGCCGGACTTAAAGATACTTTTGGTACAGCAGAAGCTGCTGGAAATTATTTAAGACGAACGATTTTAGACAATAGTGATGTTCTTTCGCCGGAAGGTGAATCTTATACTTTCCTTATTGCAGCACTTTGAGGATATAACGGAAAACAAATTGCTGAAATAAACCGTTATATGGGATCTGAATGGCCAGGAAATCCGGATAGAAGATGCTTTGTTTTCGAAAACGGTATATGGTAGCCAAAACCTGATAGTGATAGTTGCAGCGAAACTGATATAGTCCTCGGAAGAGAACAAGAATATAGACTCGATACTCCTAATTTAGTAACTTATATGAAAGTACCACCTAATTTAGGAAAATGGGAACCTGCTGTTAGCCTATAGTTCTTTTATTTAAATATCTAAACAATGCCCCATCCTCTAAATGTTAATGCACCTTGTGTGAACGCAGAAGTAAATGTCATTCTTGCATTCGTAAATTCAAGCCATTTGCTCTGGGTCAAACTAAAACCTACAGTCAGATTGACAGCACCATCGAAAGGCAAAGCTCCGTTACATGTAGGCAAGTTTATGAAATCCGTCATATAGGTGCCTCTGTGGACTTTAAATCTCACGGTACCTGGAAAATTTGTGCCGCAAACATAAACGCTGGCATTTTTGACTCCTATATTTTTCACAATAATTGTGTTGTTAGCCAGACTAACATTGTTGAGTGGCAGTGGTGGAAAATTCAATTGGCCCGATCCGTCTGAATACTGAACCTGCAATACGGCATCGTTATCAAAAACAACTAGATTCTGAGAGAACTTGCTCAATTGAATGTTGCTTATATTGAACAGGGAATGAGTAGCATTGCTGCCTGCTATATTTGCGATAGACCGGTTTATTATATCAACCCTGAATAAAGTCAGATCCTGGAATTGCGTCTTAAAGGTTTTTTTGTTCTTGACTTTCATCAGCCCTGACCCTTCACACAATATTCTGTTGGTCTGGAAACTGGAGCAAGAAGATGCATTAAGCATCACCAGCCCTATCTCTACTGGCTCTTTGATCAGCTGCGTCACATTAGCAACCTTGTACCTGAAAACCTTTGGAGTTAATTGCGTACCGGTGCTGATATAGGTGGCGTTAGCCGCGAATGAGGACGAGGTGATGTTATAGAAAAACCCGCTGAATGTGCTTTTCTTAGGTGTATAAGCAGTTATGTTGGCGTTGGATGAATTAAGGGAGTTTATTGTCCCGTCCGTACCGAATACATCAAAAGACACTGATGCTGCGTTGGCAGACGCAGCTAAAAAAAGAAAGAAAAAGCTAAAAATTAAAATGGAGGTGCTTGTCCGCATAACATCATTCTATTTTGCATTAATTTTATTTCTGGTTCAGATAAATCAAATAATTACCAAATAAGAATAATTTTATCTTATTATAAGAAAAGAATTTCTATTATAGAGTAAATAAGTTTATATCTACTATATAATGATTCTGATAGGAAAAAGAAAGAATATTTCTATTTTATAGGAAAAAATATTCGTTTTAAGAGGAAATTTATTACAGAATAATCGCAAAATATATACACGTATCCTCGACACTTTGAGGAAAATTTTTAGGTTCAGATAAAGTTAAATATAATTTCTGAACAATAAAGATATGCAAAAACTCATCTTAACGCCGGAAGAATGTGGCGAACTGGGTCATATGTCGCCAGAAAACACGGATATGATCTCGAAGCGTATGAAGTGACAGATCCTCGAGATATCATCCATCACACGCCTCACAAAAGTTATGGCGAGACTGGACTTGGGGGCGTGCTGGAAGCATATGATAGACAGCACTTACTGATTGATATATGCAGATCTCGAGGAGTTACATGCATTGACGATCTGATAAGAATTTATTCTGAATAATATGTTGCATAAAAACAATAAACAATACTATAAAATTTGATTTATCTTCTACAAATTTTGGGTGTAAATGATCCTATATGATATCCTGGCATCAAATATGGTGAAGGCGCCGTACAATTAGTTGCACCGCACTGGCCAACCGTGCATGTTCTATCACACGTCTCCCATGGATTCAAGCACCTGTCTGCCTCAAACTGATTGACATTGCTATTGCAAAATCCTCCACATTTGGCGCAGAAATTGCATCCTGCCACCCTGCATCTCGAGTTCGACGGGCATTCGTTGCAATCAATATTCAAAGATTTGAAATCCTGTTCACCTTCGTCCAAGAAATCTGAATCCATATTTTTGTCTATGCATGCGTATATCTCTGTCGGGCCTATTGTCTTTGGTGATAATATTCTCCTCTCGCATCCACCATTTCTTAATATACATCTCGTCAGTTCTTGTCCATCGCAACTTTCCAATCTGAACGAAACAAGTTTTCTATCGCAATTGATCATACCGTGAGCCCTCAAAGCAATCCTATCTCTCGGGCATACTCTGTCATCATCTATCTCTAAATTAATGAATCCGTCGCAAGCAAGAACACACTCGCCATCCTCGCATTGAGTTCCCGGCAGACAATTTTCAGTTTGAGAATGAGATTGACTGACGCATATACATGAAGTAGAATTGACATAATAATCCGTGCCTGATCTCATTCTTGTATCAGAATCTACGCATTCCCATGTCCCTTTTCTGTCTTTATAGTCGCACTTAAATTCCGTCTGTACAGGTCGATTGCCTATGCACAATGTTCGTAAAGCATCTGGATCATCCCAACACATTACATCCCCACCGCCTTGACAAGATGGAACACAAGGAATTGTAGTGGTTGTTGTACTGGTTGTAGTGGTACTGGTAGATGTGGTGGTTGGTGGTAGAGTTGTTGTCGTGCTAGTGCTGGTTGTGGTTGTTGGTGGTAGAGTTGTTGTGGTAGATGTGGTTGTAGTTGAAGTTGTTGTAGTGCTTGTAGTTGTTGTCGGGGGTGGCGAAGCACATCCGGTTGTCAATGCATAGATTTTTTTTTCGGGTGTGTCTGTTGACAGAGTCCATGAAGAACCGTCGAATACATATATTCTGCCGTTAATTGAAGTGCCTGCATATAATTTGCCCTGGAATGTCTTTAATACGGCAATATTGTCTTCAGCCGTATCTGTTGACAGAGTCCATGAAGAACCGTCGAATACTCTTACAGTTCCGCCTGGGAATCCGCCCACATATAATTTGCCACTATAAACTTCAGATGAATATAATCTCTGCTCAGGAAAATCTGCTTCTAAAACCCATGAAGAGCCGTCAGATGACGAGTAAACTCTTCCGTCATCACCCGTAGTTGCATATAATTTGCCGTTGTAAACTTCCAATGAGAATATCCATGATTCAGCCAAATCTGCGGCTAAAGTCCAGGAAGAGCCGTCAAATACGAAAATCATTCCGTTGTAACCAGTACCGGCATATAACTTCCCGTTGAATACAGCCATGGAAAGTATGTAAGCTTCAGACAAAGACTGGCTTAACGACCAAGAAGAACCGTCAGTAGAGGAATATATGGTAGCAGTTGGATCGATACCAGCATAAACTTTGCTGTTGAACGGGCATAACGTTTCTGTATATGTTTGTGCACTGTCAAAAACAGTAGACCATGAAGAACCGTCGAACTTTAAGACTCTACCTTCTAGTGCCGTGCCTGCGTATATGTTATTATTGAAAGTTGTTAATGCCCATATTTTTGTTTCGTCACTGTCATGAGAAACGGACCATGAAGAACCGTCGAACACATATATTCTGCCGTTATCACCTGTAGCCGCATATAGCTTATTTTCAACTAGAGGTGACGGACAGAAAGAACATGTATCATCTGCTAATGCAATGTTCACACTAATTAAAATTGTTAACAATACCATGCTTAACTGAATAATTTTTTTATTAATCATCTAATCATCTGGTTTTGATGGTGTTGATGCTGGTGGCGGGTTCGTTGCGGGTGGTGGCGGTTGATCTGTTTTTTTTGGTGGTGGTTGATCACAGTTTTGAGTACATGGTGGTTCTGGCGGTGGAGCTGGCGTGTCTGTTATAGGACATGCCTCTTGAGGTAGCCAAAACTTTTCAACAACTTCTCCATTCGGACCACGTTTCTCGTACCAACTACCCAAAGGATCGCATCCTACTCTTACTGTCGTTGTGACTACTACTGTGGAGGTTGGAGTTGGCGTCCTAGTATAGAACGCTCTGGTAACTGTTGGACGAACTTGTTGATTATAAAATGTTATTATTGCCTGATATAATTTTCCGATATCTGCAGCTCCAATCGTTACATCATAACAAGTTTTACCAATAGATCTCCAGTTAGGGCCTCCTTGAACTTCACAAATTCTATGATCACCTTGAGCTAAAGGAATAAACGCTACGCCATCACTACCTGTACTATATCTACTACCTCCGTCAACTTCAATTTCCCATCCGGGAACAAGTTGTTCTCCCTCGTCCCATCTACCATTTCCATTGGAATCATGAACTTTTTGAACCTTAACATATGCCTGAGCAGGTGTTGCAGAAGCGGATGGTGATGATGTATAAGTTGGAGGAGGTGTATTTGAAGGGTTTGGTGTGTTAGTTCTTGTAGAAGTGGGAGAAGATGTAGGACTGCCCACAGAATAAGATGTCGGTCTAGCACTTGCAGATCCGCCAAAATACACTTGAAAAGCTAAAGCAGCTGTTACAAGCCAGCTAAGAGCATTAGAGACTATGAGTAATGGATGATAATGTCTTTGTTGTATTTCAATCTACCTAAGATGTGTATATGTTATAACTTACTGGGAAATACTATTTATACCGAATTCAAACGAAAATGAAAAAATATGTCACGACTATAAAGAAACGACTAAACGATCTTTTTGTTCTTAATTGGGATGTCTGTTACGCTAAACACATCGTTCCAAAAGTCCCCACCTTGGACGCTTGCCTTCTTGCCGTTTACAGCAACAACCATCTTGTCTAAGTTATGCTTCATGGGAGCTTCTCCCGTCTTCTTGTTCGATATCATGACCCATCCGCTTCCTTCGCAATATATCTTGTTGTTTCTGGCAGAGCAATCGTCATAATTGTTCATTACAGCTGTTACGACAACAGGCTGTTTCTTCATTAATACTATTTCTTCTCCGCCTTTCATTACAATTTTCTCCACATCCATTTGCCCCGTTATCACAACTCTGGTCATGCCAGCATATTTCGGATCTCCTAAGCTGAAGAAATAACCATCTAGTCCTGTTTTTTTATGATTAAAATCGTTTAAATCCAAATGAGGTATTTTATGGATCACGCCTTTAGATGATGAAGTGCTGTTGATCATATATTTCCCAAACAATTTTTCAGGTGGCTTGATTACAGTGAAGTTTGTTATGCCGTCAAACAATAGGCTTGGGGAAATGCCACCGGACACATTTAATAAGAATGTGAATGTCTCTTCACCCATAATATCTGTGAAATATTTTTCATCCATTTCTCCTCTGTTGAATCTGATCTGCAAATCCTCTATGCTGTCTAAATCATAATCGCCTATATGAGAGAATGACAGATCGGGATATGACACATCTGACTTGTCAACAACTGCCAATGAAATTGTTGACATGTTGATATCATTTACGCTACCCTCGTTCATCTCAATAAAACAATTTATCCATTCTATTTGACTGCCAACACTCAAAGGATTTGGCCTGCAATCAACCATGGCAGGTAAAACCACTGTCTTGTTTACATATGCGACAACCAGTTTAGGAGTCAACGACATATTAGATGCTTCCCTGGAATTGAATATTGCCTCTCTGCCAACAGTTGAATTTTCATCCATATCTTTGACTCTCCATCCGTAATTAGCACTGCCGTTGTGCATTATCATTACATGATCTGTTACGTTCCACGACAACCAGACATTGTTCGTGGTCCCTGTATTATTTGTCACCACGCTACCCATAACACCTGGCTGGTTATTCCAAGTCATTTCACCTGCAGGATTATTGTCTGATCCTCCATTACCTTCCACCCATGCTGCATTAACTTGCTGAACTTCGTATGTTCTCGAAACGCCTGGAGCATCTTTCATAAATAACATGAGCCAAGCCCCTTTGATTTCAGCGTTCAACTGCAAGGACGAGATATTGAAATATAAGAATGATCTCATATCATTATCCACATCAGATCTCACATTCAAATTAACACTGTCTCCAAAATTTTTGTTTTGATCTGCCAACTCAACTCTCGCATCCATAGATGATGACAAGGAAACTGTCTCTAAAGCAAAGGAAACTGGAACAAGAATAGGAACTAATATCAGTGCCAATATAAAAGCATCAAAAATCTTTTTCATGGTAATTATATAGAAAGAAAATCATTTATAATTCACTGCAAATTTGTAACTCTTTAGTTGTAATTGCAATGATTTCTTTCAAATAGAAAGTAGCATTTTTAGTGTCAGAAATTTAAAGTTTGCTTCACAAAAATATTATAAAATATGGTTTATTAGAGTGATGAAGATGGGTTATGGAAAAAGGAGTGGACTAAGTTTGGCAGAAAGAATACTAAGAGATCCGGAATATAAACCAGAAGACGGACATTATGAAACTTTAGCAGGACAGTTGAAATCTTGTCAACCAGATACAGATGTCTATAGAACTATTCAATCCGCAATGGAAAGGGCAAAAATATTTAGATCTAAACGAGGTTCTCTCCCAGATTCTTCTTTTTTATACAGGCTAAAATGATAGATCTTATTACTAAGTCATAATTTTTAGTATAACTTATCGTAAACATTCTTTGACTTTCTTTTCAATTCTACTATAACATTTCAAACAAACAGAAAACTCATTTCTTCTTTTTTGGGACTTCGGCGGTATTCATTGCAACAAGTCTCCATATAATAAGACCTACTATAATTAGAACAGCGCCTATGGCAATCATCCATTTCATCTGGGATACTGTAAGCTGAGGCTTTGGCAATGATTCTGGCAATTTAATCTCTGGCAATGTGGGGATCGTTCTTCTCACAGTAGTTGATGTCGTGACAACTGGCATAACAGTTGTTGTGGGCAATGACATCAATGTCGTAGTTGTCGCTGCAGTTTCGTCTGACGTTATGACAAACGTAGATAACCCAGGAGACTCTGCCTCATATTCATATGTATCGTTAACAGCCGACAGTATTGTTGTCTTCAATTTCTGCCATTCACCGTCAGCATATCTATTCAGCACAACCTTCATCGGATCAACATTATTAGCTGTCAGCCATGATTTGTTAACAGCAAATTTTAATTTGGCCATGTTTAAATTATCATCAGTCAGCCCTGTCTTCGTAATTTCCATATATTGGTACACTTTACCAGTAGTCTCTCTTGTTATAGAAACTGGTTTGTTATCCAACCTCTCAACAGTCATTCTAACTGTGTTAGCTTTATTCTTGACTTCAAGATGCATCTCCACAAGACCAACACCTTTTGTAGTGACAGTCCATTTATTTACTTTATCCGGAGAAACTTCAGAGAATACTGTACTAACCTTTCTCACCGCGACTGCTTTTGCTGTAGCACCTCCACCGCCCCCTCCACCGCCACTACTGCTTGTGCTAGCAACTGTGGTGGTAGTGGCTGAAGTAGAACTCACTTTATACGTAGAGAAGCCTAGTGATATTGGAATCGTGCATGTTGTTGATGACGCGCCAAAAACGCACGTAGCATATGATGAAACATCTACGCAATTGCTGCCTTGATCATCGCATTTCTCTATCTTGCTTGCTGTTGTTCCGAACGTAAGCACTACGGAATCTACACCTAAATCATAGAGCATTTTCTGCCATTTGGTTGAATTAACACCGAGAAGCTTGTTGGTTGAATCGCAAGTGAATGCATTCTCTAGTTCTAATGTTTTTGCTTTCATCAAATCTGCACCAACGAAGGTGATATTATATCCTGTTGCAGGACAGTTGACTGTAATATTAATACTCTTTCCTGTCGTGGCATTGGTTTTCGTAGCTGTGGAAAAGTCAGAATTATCCATCCCTAGATCCGGTATGTCTACACTGAATCCTTCATCTACTTCCATCTTGAACAAGAAGTCGTTCTCAAAATCATCTGTCGTGAAGTTCGAACATGCACTGACAGCACAATTATTTGAAGGATCGCAAACTCTCAGCTTATAGAAGTAAGATGTTGCATTAGCTAAATTATATCCTAACGCGTTCGGGTTGCCCTCGAAATTATCCGCAGCAGCTGCATGGAATGGTTTGTAATCATCAAAGGTGTAACCCGGCATACCCAAGTCATTAAGCGCTCTGTAGCCATTGGCAGATGTAGTATTGCTGCATGTACTATCTGACTTGAAGAATTGGACAGTACCGTTGGCAGGTTCATCTGTATTGAATACGAGGAAAGCGCCGTCAGTATAGACATCAATCTGAGTATAAGTCATCTTTGGAGATGTATTGTCATCTGCGTCTGCAAGAAAGTTCATCGTGCCTCCGCATTCTGGTTTAGGATCACATTGGACATCGTCACAATCTACAGCACCATCTCCGTCATCATCTTTATCATTAATGCAGTCTTCTGTCGGCACATAACCGAACTGCTTAACGAACTTGCAATCTGGATCTTTATCTGATGTGATACCATCATCATCCAAATCAGCACCTGGACACGTACAGCATTCAAATTTGAAGTCTACGGAACCTGGTGTGTAGAAAGACGGGCCCACAGCATCAGAAGGAACTGTTAAATTATGAACAGCATCTGCCATTGTTCCAAATACTCTCATTGTTTTGGTCTTATTATATAATGTAGAGAATTTTCCGAGATCTTCCTTATCAACTGCTATCATCGGTCCATTGATCTCGCCACACATTAATTGTCTGAAACCTGTTGCAGCAATATTTGTCTGAACCCATGTTTGATTAGAGCATAAACTGAATGATCTTGTCTCTTTCAATTCACTATCGGCCCATTCACCCACGTATCTTAACCTAAACTCAAATCCAAGATGAGTATTGCCTAAATCATCAGTGACATTACAACCATTTGTATTAACTCCATCTGTATCCAAGAATACATTCATTTTTGTTGTGTTCCTCCCGGTACCCGTAACACCAGACTGAGTAAACATACCATTGCAGATAGCAGAATCTCTGAAGCTAACCACTCCAAGACCGAATCCGTATGCATCGCCCATATCTTTCATTCCATATCCACAAATATCAACTTCCTCTTCTTTACCGCTCTCAGGACATTGATCATCTCCCAACATGGCAGGCGGACTTGGATCTATTTTTTCAAACATTTTCATCGTTCCTTTGTCATTGCACCATCCCTGATTGATGCCTACGCCAGGACCGTTTGGATCTGGGAACCATTGACATGTGAAAGCGGCATCACAAGCTGTCTTGTTGCCGTCACGATTAGGACAATCACCCATAATAATTGTTGGTTCACAGTGAGTTTCTTGTAATGTACAATTAGCATTTGCAGAACATTCTGCATTTGTTATGTCACGACTAAAGCAAATAGGATCACACCATCCGCCATCTGGTGAAAATTCATCTTCTATCCAAACACATGTTGGGTTCTCCCCACAAGCTGTTTCGTTGTCATCATGTACAACACAATTGCCGAATATCTTGGATTCACAGAATTGTTGAATAAAGCCACCAAATCCTTGCTCAACAGTCCATGTACAGAGAGGATTTGCGGCACATGAAGTTTGATTAAATAGCGAGAAACAAGGTTCTTCCCTTGTCTTGTTAATTTCACAAAATGGCTGACCACCTAGTTGAGTAACGTTCTTCCAAGCACAACCAGTGGCTCCTTGACAACCTACTTGAGCATCAAATGTCCAGCAATTCTCTCCAGGCATACCACAAAATTCTTCACCCCATTCTGTTTCAACCCAAATACAATTGCCTAATGGTGTTGACGTAGCAGTGCAAAGTGTCTGATTATTTGAATATTGCTGACAACTTCCAAATGATGCACCACCACAAAATTGATCGAAAGTACAGTCACCATCTGAGCAGTCTGTATTACCATCATTATCATTATCTGTTCCATCAAAGCATATCTCTCCAGTGAATCCTTCTGGCTTGCAGAAGAAATTAGAATTGTCCCATTGGCATGTTGAATCGCTGGCTGCACAAGATGACGGATCATAGCAGTTAAAGCAACTGTCCGAACATGTCTTTTTGTTAATATCATCACACCATCCAATCTCAGGATTCAAAACGTCTGTAACCCATTTACAGTTTGCGTTTTCACCGCATTTTGTTTCAGGATCATTCATGAAACTGCAACTTTTACAATCATTATCGCAGCTGCCTCCACCGTAATAAAAGTCTTGAGCATAATTACACCAACCATAGCCGTTAAATGAAAACGGATCAGATTGGAAATTGCAGTAACCCAATTCAGAATTCTCGCAAGCTTGCTGTGCTGCTGTTCCGTTGGGCCATTGGTTGCCATTCTCATCATGTTCGCACGCCCAACATGCATCATCACAATCTTCATAGCCTACACCAAAACCAAACTCGCACCATCCCTCGTTTTGTGTGATTCCGTTTTCAATATAAGTTTCTTCTTTCCAAGTACCACCGCCTGCAATACATGAATCTGAATCTTTTATATCAAAGAAGTTTCCTGTCGTGCCCGACTCGAATACAGATCCCATATCAAATTGACATTCATTCTCGTTTGAATTCCAATTGCATGGCATGAAATACAAATCTTTCAATTGAGAACATGCTGTTTGATTTTGAGCGTCATCGCAAAATGAGACTGGTGGTTGGCAAGTTGTTTTTTCTGATTGTGTCAATACACCAGTGGTACAGGCAGTGCCGTTCCATTTGCAATTTTGAAGAGGACCACAGTTGCATGTTCTTTCTAGTCTTATATCAGTACATTCCATTGTATCATTAGCAAAGCCTTGCGCTTCAAAGCCGGCTGCTGATGGATCATGCCCTTCGCACCAACCAATCTGTTTGTTTTCGCAGAAATGACCATCTTGAGCAACAAATGTAGAATTACAATAAACGCAACCTGTTACATTTCCACAAATTGTAGGTGAATTATCGGCAAACCAACACGCTTGGAAGAATCCGGCATTAAAACCACCTGTAAAGAATCCTCCACCTCCGCCACCAGAATCAGAACCAGTAAACGAGCACATTTGAGAAGTTGAATTCCACTGTCCGCCCACTTCTAGACATGAGTCATCATCATTAAATGCAGTAAAACCTTGATCTTGACACGTTGATCCGGACCATTCGCATGGCATACCAAAACTACTTTGGGCTAAATCACATCCTGCCTCTGTTGTAATTTGGGTGCAATACTTCTGAGAGCAACATCCTAGAGGATTGGGACAGAAAAATCCTGTTTGCCAATCGCAAAGACCGCTCAACTGTGACTCGCAATTTGTTTCATTAGTACCATCAAAATTCCAGCATCCCTTCTTCTCGCAACAACCAGCGTTATTCCAACACCACGGGTTTTGATTTTTATCGTTTGGTTTCCATTGGCAACTCGCATCTGCTTCGCATCCTACTTGGTTTCCATCCAAACTCCAGCATCCACCTGTAAAACCACCATTGATGCAACATCCAACAGGATCGTCACAGAAAGGATCCGTATCTGCTGGTGACCAAACACAACCTGCGGCAGATCCACAATTAGCCTGATTTCCGTTGTGATCAAAGCATGTCGGCGCAGCAACGTAATTAAAGGATAAGAGAATTCCAAACAATGTTGTTAGTAAAAACAATGCACTAATTTTTTTATCCATTATTACGAACCTAAATGAGAGTAATACATTAATTTTGTATTCCTAGAATAAAAATGTTTTCTATAAAAAATCAGTGAAATTGCAATGTGCGTTCTTCTTTCGTTCTCACTTTCAAGTAATCAATAATGTTAACATAAACAAAATGCAGAAGCATAACCCAAATTATTATTAGTATTAGCAATTCGATGTGCGCTTCCCCTATGCTGTTTATTTCAACAACTACTCTCTTCTCTTCGCTGAAATATGCTGTAAGAAAAGTTATTGTGAAAACGATGAACACGCCGACTAAACATTGAAACAATAATGATAGCTCTTTGCTTGCTTTAACATATGTCATGAAGAAAAAAAGAAATTGAATGATTTAAAGTGTGGTGTTGTAAACCATCGGTTTTTGCTGTTTTGTATGAAATGTTTTTGCAATCAATACTAATAAAACTACTAGCAAGATTCCTAAGAGCAGCGTGGCCCATGTCTTGCCTGACTTCCTTATGATTGGCGGCAATTCTAATGATTTCTTAACTGTTGTTGTTGGAACTGGTTGAGTTGGTGCGGTTGGAACTGTTGTTGTTGGAACTGGTTGAGTTGGTATTGTCACAGCAGCTTTAGTTGTAACTGCAAATACGGATAGACCCGGCGACTCACTTTCAAAGTAAACATATTCATTATCTTCGCTCAATTTTGATGTTGATAATTCGTTCCATACATTGTCTGCATATCTGCTCAATGCTACTTGATCTGCTGATACTCCATTTTCTGCAAGCCATGTTCTTGGAACTTGGAATTTAATTTTCACTTTGCTTAGAGAAGAATCATCTATACCACTCGATTTAATCTCCAAATATCCGAATACTTTTCCGCCAACTTTAATAGATATTCCTGTTGGTTCGCTGACTTTTGTTACTTTAATTTGAACTGTTTGCGCATCTTTCGTCGTTAATATTTCAATCTCACTGACACCAGTATCTTTTGTTGCTTGATCACTGAATGAGATTGTTGTTGCTTTACCTGATTTGACATTAGATACTAATGAAACATAAGATGCGCTAACAGCTGTCGTGCCTAAGCCCGTCGCGCCTGCTGATGCGCTTCCGCCACCTGTCGTTCCTGTTGATGTACCTGTATCAACGCTAAACGCATTTGTAGTTGTTAAATTAGCTTCATTACCTGCAACATCGATTGCCAATATTTCAACGTGATAATTACCTGTCACTGACGTGCCTGTATATGTATAAGGACTTGAGAAGCTTGCTGATGTTGAGCTACCACTAGGTTTAGTGACTTTAACTGTTTTTGTATTCACTCCTGATAATGAATCTGAAACACTTGCAGATATAGAAACGCTCTGCAACAATAATGGACTGCTCGGTGAGACAGAGAAACTTAAAATTGATGGAGCGGTCTGGTCAATTACAAATGAAGCCGGAGACTGATCCATATATATTCTGAATGTTGAAAGACTTTCGGCAAGCGCATTCAACTCTGCTGTATAATTACCTTCGACGGCATTATCTGCAGTTATGTTCCATGTCACATTAAATCTCAGTTCGCCTCCGTCACCCGACGAATCATATCCTGACGTATAGCCGTATCCGAAATCATATCCGAATGTTTGGTTAACAGTTCCATAACCTGCAGTACCATAGCCGTATCCATAACCAAAGTTAGAATAGCCGTATCCATAACCGACAGTGTTTATAGGAGTAATAGTTATATTTGCACAGCCATCTAGCACAGCACCTGCTGGTGTAAATGTACATGTTTTATTGCTTGGACCCGTAATCGCGACCGTGAAATTTTTCACAGGTACTCTTTCATCAGTTTCCAAATCGACATCCGCAGTAAACGTAACTGTTTGAATACCATTCCTATAATACGAAGAATCTGTACTTACATTCACAATAACGCTCATTACGGGCCCGGCAATCATTAAGAGAATGATTATCGCAAGTGTGACAGAAACAGAAGTTAATCTGTTCTTCATGCTATCTTTATTCCTTTTAGGACTGAAATAAGTCATTGATCTCACTCAACATATTACGGATGTCAATAATATAGAATAGGACCCGTACTATAAAAATATTTGCATGTAAATTTTCTTTCTATAATATAGGAACTGCCTTGACAATCTTTAATTGCAAATTATCATAATATCAATGATGGTAAAGGAGCTAATAAAAAACATCATGAAAGACAAAACGTTTCTCAAAAACAGCATGTTCGTTCTGATTGCAAACACCATATCCAACGGCGTTCTTTTCCTGAACAATATCATAATTTCCGGGATGCTCGAACCAAGTTTATTCGGGAGCTACAAGACCACCCTCTATCTATTTACTTTGCTGCCTGGGCTATTGGATCTCGGAATGATGCACACTTTTCCCAAATTTATAGCGGAGTACAAAAAAAATAAAAAATCAAGAATAGGGTCTCTGGTACTTTGGTTTATTAATCTTCGATTAATATCATTTGTTATTCTGATTTTGACGTTGTTTGTTTTCAAAAACCAGATTGCCGATGTTTTTTATCATAATAATACGCTAGAACCACTAATCCAAGTCGGCATATTTGTTGTTTTTTGCTCATTCTTCCTGTTCCTGAGATCGATTGCCATCGGTTATGAGAATTTTTCTTTGTTTTCGATATCTACCATTATATCCTCACTGACGTTTGGTGTTTTTGGAGTCGTTGCTGCATATAAAACCGGACCTGTTGGTGTTGTTTTTATATACGGGCTATCAAGCTTGCTTGGCAGTCTTATCTATCTGCCATTCATATTAAAACAAAAATTGTTTGAAAGAAAAGCAAAATATGACGTAAAGAAAATATTCATCGGATACTCTCTGCCCATATATATAATATATATTCCATATAGTTTGGGCTTGAGCATAACCCCAGTTCTGAGCATATTCTTTCCTCAAGAACTAATAGGTTATTTCTCTTTTGCGTTCATGTTCTATTTCGCCGGTTCTATAATACCATCAACTATCAGCGCTGTACTATTCCCTCAAATCTCTAGATTAAAGGGTGAAAATAAAAATTCAGAAATAAAAAAAGGCTTGAAGAGAGCTCTAATAATATATTCCCTGCTAACTTTCGTGGGAATAATATTCGTGTTACTATTTTCTAAAATGTTTCTTGAAACGTTTGCTCCGCGATACATGCCAGGATTATTCATGTTCAAAATTATAACCATTTTAGGGTTATTACTAGGTTACTTCACTATAGCTATATCGTATTACAGCGCACTGGCAAAGTTTAAGCAAACTGCTATTCTGACTGTTGTAGAAAATCTGATACTTTTCATTGTCTGCTATTTCCTCTTAGCAACTTTTTAGTTTAAAACTTCATCTATGATACCGCCTGCTATGGTATTATTATTTTTAACAAGGACAAATCTCCCAAGCTCTGGTATATCTTTGAACTTCTCTACAACCACGGGATTTTTCGTTCTTATGACAACTTCTCCCGCTTCCGTTTCTCTTAACGTATTTTTATCGTCAATCATCTCTAGAGTAGATGTATTTATCTTTCTCAGGATTTCTCTTATCGAACATTTAACTTCCTGTGTGGAACAGCGAAGAATTATATCATTGCTTATATTAAATGGCTCATTGGACATCCAAAATATTTGTGCCTTGAATTCATTGACTGGCTTCTGCACATTATCGATCTTGGATATAACCTCTCCTCTTTCAACGAAAAGTTGATCTTTTGTTGTTATGCCAATGCACTCTCCGGCTTCTGCCATTCTTTTCTCCTTTTCAAAAACTTCAATGGATCTCACTTCAGTTTCTTTTCTTGATGGAACAAATAATATTCTATCACCAACGGATATTTCACCGCTCTCTATCCTTCCCACAATGATTCTTTTGTCATCTATTTTGTATACATCTTGAACGGGAAGCCTCAAAGGTTTTTCTGACGGGATTTTTTGTTTTTTAAATGTATCCAAAGCCTCCAGTATGGTTTTTGCATTGCACCATTTCATGTTGTCAGATTTCCTTGCTACATTATCGCCCATTTTGGCGGATATCGGAATCACATAAGACGGGATTATATCAATTTTTTTTAGAAATTCCGAAATTTCTTTTTTCAATTTGTTGAACTTTTCCTCATCATAATTTATCATATCCATTTTGTTTATGACTACTATTATTTGATTCAAACCCAAGAAACTGAGAACGTAAGCGTGTCTCCTCGTCTGTTCTTCTATTCCTTGATTTGCGTCTATTATCAATATGGCAGCTTCTGCTTGGCTAGCACCGGTCATCATATTTTTCAGAAATTCTTTGTGACCTGGCGCATCAATTATTACATAGTCTCTTTTTTTAGTTTTAAAAAATGTCTGAGTAGTATCAATTGTTATCCCTTGATCTCTTTCTTCTTCAAGATGATCCATTACAAAAGAGAATTCCACATCTTTGCCTTGATCTTTGCAAATACTTTCTATCTCTCTCTTCTTCTCTGCAGGCAGCGAGTCTGTATCAAAAAATAGTCTGCCTATCAAACTAGACTTGCCGTGATCCACATGCCCTACTATAACAATTTTCATGTCTTCTCTTTCCACATAATCACCTAAATAATACACTCACATATATCCCAATGATCTCAGCTTTTGCATGATGTATGCCTTCTCTTTATCTTGTGCTCTTCCACTTCTTTCTGCTGTCTTTGTTGTTTTCAGTTCTTCTATTATTTTATCAAGTGTGTCAGCATCCGAATTTACAGGAACTGTGGCTCTCGTGCATCCCAAACTTCTGTATCTTCTGCCGTTCTTCGCAAAATAAAGTTTGTTTATTGGAATATTTTCCTGCCTTATATACTCCCATATATCAAGCTCGGTCCAGTGTAAAAGTGGATGGATTCTTATGTGATTATCTTCCTCTCCTTTCGATTTAAACTGATCCCAAAGTTCTGCAGGTTGGTTTTTATAATTCCATCTAAATTCTTCATCTCTGGGAGAAAAATATCTTTCCTTCGCTCTCACTCCGTGTTCATCTCTTCTTATCCCAACTATCAATGCCTTAAATTTGTTTTTCTCTATAACCTTCTTCAGTGATTCTGTTTTAAGATGTTTGCAACACGTCATCTGATCGTCCATGCAGCATGTAATACCATTGTTCAGGGCTTCTTCGTTTTTGCCTACGATCAAATTGATTCCAAGTTTTTTAGTCCACTCATCCCTGAACTCATACATCTCAGGAAATTTGAATCCAGTGTCAATATGAATTACGGGAAAAGGAATCTTGCCATAGAACGCTTTTCTGCACAACCACAAAGTCGTAGTCGAATCTTTGCCAATAGACCATAATAAAGCTATATTCTTGAACTGTTTGTAAGCTTCCCTTATTATGTATATACTAAGATTTTCAAGTTTCTCTAAGTGATTCATTTAAACACCTCTTTGATAGCCTTAAAAACGTCTCTCAGGTTGTTAATTTCTGTCTTGATATTTTTTGTAATAAGAACTGCGTTTTCGTGATGATCTCCTTTTAGTTCAGTTCCGTCTTTTGTTATTCTGGGCAAAGTCTGGATTTTAGCTTCACCAAATGCACAAAAACCATGATCAGAAATTATTATCAGTTTTTTACCAAAGCTTATTAGTTTATCAATAGTTTCATCTATCTTTTCATAATATTCTTCAACGATTTTCTCACCCCAATGGAAATGTTGAAGCTTATCTAAACTCACATAGCAGACAACGAATAAATCTAAATTTTCATTCCTCAATGTTTCTATAGCTCTGTTAGTTACTTCCGCAATCTCGGCATCCCATTCTTCTCTGTTGCTTGGTATGCCTAATCCGGGAGCTTCAAAATTAATATTAAAATTATATGGTGGAACTATGAAAGGCACGTTCAATGCCTTCACTTTTTTGCCCGTTCTTTTTAATATATCCCAAATGAAATCTACTTTTATATCATCTCTGGTTTGTATCTCATTATCAACAACAAATTCATGATGTCTATGCTCTTCTTCTGTCTTCCCGCTGAATATTGATACCCAGCAAGGAGCACTATAGGGTTTCTGGTCCAATGTCAATACTTTTGACTTGTATTCTTTATGCGTCTTTAACATTTTGAAAGTTTTCAGTTTATCTAGATGCCTGTCTATAATAGCCCACGTGGCTGCATCAATTCCTATGACTAACAATTCTGCTCCCATATGATCAACTTATTTTATGTATCCTAGTGCCTTCAATCTCTGCTTCACTTTTTCCTCTTCCTTTTTAGAAAAAACCTGCCCTTTCTTTTCCTCCTCCTCCAAACTAGCAGTGACTTCTCTCATCACATAAGTCACATAATCGGAAACTGATGTGAAGCCGGTGTTCTCAATCCTTTTTTGGATTTTTTCAAACAGAATTTTAGGAATAGTTATTGACGTATGTTGTCTTTTATTTTTCATATATTGTAATGTATTGACATTGTTATATAAAAGGTCTCTTTATTTTTTTCAGTTTCGGTTTGATCAAAACAATGATCAAAATCAAAAATGTTGTTGCTGAGATAATATATCTAATCAGGAAATAACTAAATTCTTTATATCTAATCACGTTATCGTCCGATGAATCAAACAAATTTAAAGTGTCTAAATACGCTTTTGGTTTTTGATTATCGTAACTCCAGATATTTGATAGAACCTCTGTGAATATCAAATACTTCTTACTGGGTTTTTCTTTAATAATATAATTGAATAGCAGTTTGTCCGACTTCACAGATTTTATGTTCAACAAAGAGTCGTCATTAATTAGCTTGCTCCAATCATCCTTTGTCAAAATTTTATCTGTTTCATAAATCTTGGATGTATTATGCTTATTCTTGAAAACCAGTACGTCTTCATTATCGACAACCAATTCAAGATCGGTTTGATTTTTTAAAAATCCGTACTGCATCCAGTCGGTGTCTTTTGCTAATATTATGTATTTAACATTCAGAACGGAAACTGTTTTTCCGAAATTTTTTATTCTATCACGACTGAACAGCATGTATTCAATATACTTGGATATGGGATTCAGAGATCTGGAATAAATACCGCCTGCTTCTATATTATCCCCTTGTATCACGGGTTTTGAGAAGAAATCTGCTGCTGGGTTAGCAAGTCTCTGTCTGGAACTAAATTTAAAATCCATGTATGCATGCCATGGCAAGAAGAGAATATTGAAATCCTCTTTGTCTTCTCTGAGATATTCGTCAACATCATACCATGTTTTTGGATATTTTACAGATTCTAATTGGCCATAAAAACCAAAGAACATTGTATAAGAATATACGATAGGCGTAAGAAGAGATAATACCACAAAGGCTGCCAAAAAATATCTAGATTTGTTTTTTGATTTTTGGAATTGTTTTACAAAATCCCCGAGTCCGACACCACCAAAGAACGAATAGAACAGACACAAAATAGCTATGAATTTTTGTGGCTCGCGATAACCTTTGAAGAACGGTATATTTTCAAAAAAGAAATTAAACATTTTGGAGAAAATAGGATGCGTCGTTCCTGTAGCTAAAATTAAAGATATTATAGCAGATGCGACCAGAATTTTAGCATATGCACTATATTTTTTGTTCTTATTGAGAATGAGGAATCCATGCACGGATAGGAACAATATGAGGAAAAATAATAAATACCATAAGTTTATGTGAATTTTAGCATAATCATATCCCTGCCTCCAAAAACCATGCATTGATGCGAGGTTGAAAAATGTATTGAAGTCGAGTGATGACTTGGATTTGAATATGTCAAGATCCTCCGGTCCGACCCATCTCTGAAAAGTGATCATATAAGCATCCTTATTTATAACCCACGAAAGAATCCAGTAAGAGTTAATTAAAAAATAAAGCATTAGAACTATACCGAATGGTTTCAGAAATTTTGAGATGTTCTTCCTGAATAAGTGAACAATAAAAAACAAGAAGAATATGCCGAATATCACCGGTATGAAATGACGGAATATACTAGCAAGAGTGAGGATAAGTGTTGTCTTGATAATTCTCTCTGTCGTCGGTTTTTCGAAAAATCTCATGAATGTGTTTACAAGCAGAGGCAGAAAGGCATAGCCGATGAGAAGAAGCAAGTGGCCTGCTAAAAATCTTACAAAAATGAATGGATTTATCATGTATATTAACCCTGCAAAAAATTTACCGATCTTGTTATCAGAAGGACATAAGTTGTATGCAAAAACACCGCTGAAGAAGATAATGGAAAATAGAATGATTTTTTGAATTATCCACATTGGCATCAACAATGAGGAAATGAAGATTGCTGTATGCAAAAGTATTGATGGATTAGGATCTTGAAATGCAGAAATGTAATTACGGAGCTGTGATTTATCCGAGAAAACCATATCCAGAGTCAGCACATAACCTGGAAGTAGTAAATTCCACAAAATCAGTATAGAAATTGAAAAAAATAATAAATAAGAAACATAATCATAATTGAACCTTTTCATAGTGAGTTATTATCAAAATAAAAATAAAAAGTGAGTGATGATATTGAAGGATATAATAAAAGACGTGTTCCTGAATATATTTCTTCTTTTGATTTTCTCAACAATTTTCTTTTACATATACAACAAAATAAACAGTTTCGATTTTCCGGGTTTGAAGGAAAGATTGTTGTTGTTTTCTGGAATTTTCGGTGTTTTAAGTTTTGTAATGAATTTTGAAGATTTGATGCTGTTCGCTAAAAATTTGAGAAGTGAAATCATAATTTACAAGATAAGACTCAAATACAGAAGAAATATTTTCGATATAAGATTCAACTTGCCTAAATTAACGATAAAGAAAATAGATATGGGACAGTGGAATCAGCATGTTATTATCTTCGGGCTCGTGCCGTATCTGGCTTTGCTTGTTGTGTTGTTCAATTTTTTAAAATTCAACGATTTCATGTTCTTCATACTGCTATTATACATTCCAATATCATTTAAACTAAGGCTGAATCCAAAAATTCCTTTGATATCAGCACTGCTCTTATTACTGCTCAGCGGCCTTATATTCTCGCAAGGATTTGAGAGCTATGCAAATGTTATTTCTGTTTACGCTTATTATTGCTTGGTCATCGGCATATCAGTCATTTTTATAGATTATATAAGAAACTCTAGAGAAATTTTTAATTATTCCGATCACAAATATAATCATCCTATGAGGTAAATGTCTATAACCAATATTTCTGAAAACACAGTTGGTATTTTTGGTTTAGGTTACATAGGCTTGCCGTTCACAGCGGCTTTGGCAAGCGTAGGATTCGATGTCATAGGATGCGACGTGGATAAGGAGAAAATAAGAAATTTAAAAAAAACATACAGGGTAAATATACACGAACCCGGGCTTAATGAAACTTTTGAAAGATTCAAAGACAGAATAAAATTCACTACCGATGAAAAAGAATTGATGAATAATACGTCAAAAATTTTAGTTACTGTCGGTACGCCTCTGAAAAATGACAGAACTCCCGACTACAACTCAATCAACTCCTGCATAGAATCGATAGGCAAAAACCTGAAGAAAGAGCAGCTAATAATTTTCAAATCAACTGTAGTTCCTGGGACCACAGAAGAATATGTCGCACCTAAATTAAAAGAACTATCTGGCCTAGAACCAGGTAAAGATTTTTATTTGGCATATTCTCCTGAGAGAACCATTGAAGGGATGGCTCTTTATGAGATATACAATCTGCCCAAAATAGTTGGAGGGATAAATCAAGAAAGCACGAACAGGGCTGCGTCTGTTTTGGAGAAACTTGGTGGGAGTGTAATAAAGGTCTCTTGCACAAAAGTTGCTGAGATATGCAAAATAACAGACAATTTGTATAGAGCAACAAATATCGCATTGGCTAATGAGTTGGGAATGATATGCGAGAAAAACAATATAGATGCTCATGAGGTTGTCAATGCTGTGAATAATGCGTATGAAAGAACGAAAATATTTACTCCGGGACTGGGCGCGGACGGACCATGCCTGACTAAAGATCCTGAGATATTAAGATATCACGCCCTTCAGAAAAATGTTGAAATACCGATCATAGAGCACGGCATAAAAATGAACAACTATGCAACGTTGAGGATAGCGGACATCGTCTCGGATTTCATAGAAAGAAATAATAACAAAGTGGACAAAATTTCATTTTTGGGCCTTGCATTCAAGGGGCATCCTGAAACGGATGATGTCAGAGGATCGCCAGCTATTAGCATATACAACAAACTAAAGGATAAGATTGATAACATGAATGTAGGTCTCTACGATCCTTTAGTTAAGAGAGTTTTCGATAAAGATACGCATGAAAGATTTGAAGACTCTATCAATGATGCAAACATCGTGATGCTTCTGACCAATCACAAGAAACTCATGAATATAGACGTAAAAGAAATTTTAGAAAAAACAAAAAGACCGTTGCTTATCGTGGACTGTTGGCACAATCTTAAAGGAGTAGAAAATTTGAACGAAGAAGGAGTTGAAGTATTCAGAATCGGACATGGTTGGATGAAAAACAACAAATGAGAATATATAATTTGCAATTCAAAATTATAAGTGATCAAATGAATGTTCCCCTGGCGAATGCATTTATCGGAGAAGAAGAAGCTAAGGCCGTTTATGATGTTGTCAAATCTGGATGGATAAGCCAAGGAAAGAAGGTTGAAGAGTTCGAGAATGATTTTAAAAGAACGGTAGATGCGAAGCATGCCATAGCTGTTAATAATGGCACGTCAGCTTTGCATGTCTGTTTGATGGCTCTGGGAATAGGACCCGGCGATGAAGTTATTCTGCCTTCACTAACATTTATTTCTACTGCTAGCGTTGCCTTGTTTCAGCATGCTACACCCGTGCTAGCAGAATGCAATCCCAAAACTTATAATGTTACTGGGAAGGATATTGAAAAACTGATAACGAAAAAAACAAAGGCAATTATTCCTGTCGATATGAATGGCATGCCAATAGATTATGATGAAATACTAGAAGTGGCAGAGAAACATTCTTTACCAGTAATTGCTGACAGTGCAGAAAGCCTCGGTGCAACATATAAGAAAAAGAAAATAGGATGTATTGCGCCGATTCATTGTTTCAGTTTTTTCCCAAATAAAAATGTAACGACGGGAGAAGGCGGAATGGTAACGACAGAGGATGATGAACTAGCAGTGAAAATGAGAAAGATCAGAAGCCACGGGCAGGAGTGGAGATATCATCATGTCATGTTGGGAAACAATTATAGAATGACTGAGATGCAAGCAGCTTTGGGTATAGTACAATTGAGAAATCTTGATAATGTTTTAAAGGCAAAGGAAAAAATTGTCAGAAGATATAACGAGGCATTCGCTGATAATAAACATATTCAAACTCCATATGTGCCTGATTATGTGACACGACATGCGTGGTATATGTATACTATATCTGTTGACAGAAAGATGAGAGACCAAATTGTTCAGAAACTGAAAGAACATGGAATTGACACGAGATTATCCTTCCCTCCAATCCATGCACAACCCTTATTCAAAGAAAAATTTGGTTTTCATGAGGAATATTTACCTATAACATTTGATGCGTGGTCTAAATTAATTAACATTCCGATAGGACCTAAGATGACTAATGAAGAGCAGGATTATGTAATAAATAATTTAGTTGAGTTGTCCAGATAAAAGAACCTAGAAATAAGTGATTTTTATGAGGAAATTAATAGGAAAAAACATTCTAGTAACTGGTGGCACGGGTTTTATAGGATCACACCTATGCGAGAGGCTTGTTAAGCTAGGCGCAAATCTAACTATATTGGACAATTCTTTCCGTTCTAGCAAAAGAAATATAGAATCTATTCTAGATAAAGTCGAACTAGTAGAAGCTGACGTCAGAAATTTTGACATTATAAAAAAATCTACAAAAGATAAGGATATAGTAATTCATTTAGCAGCAATTCAAGGCACTCAAAACTTTTATGATTATCCTGATTTGGTTCTAGATGTGGGAGTAACAGGAACACTAAATATTGTAAAATCGGTCGTAGAAAATAAAATAAAACATCTGCTTGTTGCATCTTCGTCCGAGGCTTACAGCACACCACAATATTTTCCAACACCAGAAACGCATCCACTAATAATACCTGATCCCGCTAATCCGAGATTTTCTTATTCTTCAACTAAAATTATCAGTGAGATGTTAACAATTCATTTCGCAAAAAAGAAAGGATTTGACTACACAATATTCAGACCACATAATGTATATGGACCAAGACTCGGATGGAAACATATAGTTCCAGAATTTATTAAAAGAATCGTTCTAAATGAAGAATTTACAATTCAGGGAGATGGGTCACAAACTAGAAGCTTCTGTTATATTGACGATGGGATAGACCAACTTATTTTATACCTAACAAAAGACAAAGCAAAAAACCAGATTTTCAATCTAGGAAATCAGAAAGAATCGACAGTAAATGATATTATTAGACATTTGGAAGAGATATGTGGTAGAAAATTAAATCCTAAATATGTTGAATTACCTGCAGGCGGAACAACAAGAAGAAACCCTGACATGGTAAAGGCTGAACAAATCTTGGACTATGAACCAAAAGTTGGTATAAAAGAAGGTTTGAAGAGAACGTATGACTGGTATAAGAAAGAAATAGAATATTGGTTGAAAAATGCTAAATCAGAAGAATATCCTTGGAATTTAAGAAGATAAAAATTAGTAAATTTTCTATCTACTTTATATAAAAAAATTCTTTTAAAGTTTAAAAATTATGTTTGATTAATGAATTATACAACCCTGATATTAACTGCGACAAACTATTATCTAAAATTATTAGATGTTTCTAACTTTGAATTAGAGATGGGCCCATTTAAAATATTGGGAAGAGTTGATAAGAGAGGACCGTTATATGTATTCCAGTATCTAGATGATAAACTAGGTTCATATGCGGACTTATTAACTGCTGAAGGTTATTCTAAAGGTACAAAAAGGGCAGGACATTCTCACCTAGATGAGTTAACAAAATATGTTGGTTTAGGTAGAATAGCACATCATGTTATTAAAGATCCCGCAACAGATGAAGTAACTATAGAAACATATGATCAAGGAGAAATGATACATATCCCGGCTGGAGTTCCGTATATGGAAGAGGGTTTGGGTGATTTAAATGTACTTCTCGCTCTGAAATTTGGAAAACCATACAAACCAATATCACATCCTGTGTTAAGAAAAATAGTTGAAGAACAGATCTAAATAATAAGTTTTTTATTAGTTTTGAATTATTTATATAGATATTTGAAAAATAATGGTAGATTATTTTGAACGAAAACACTAAATTAAAAATTGAGTTAGTTCATGAAGATGCACGAGGACAGATATTTACTATAGAAGAGAATGGAAAGGAAATATCCAGCATTGAGGGTTATAAAAAAGGTGCTCCAAGAGGAGGGCATTTTCACCCATATCCAGAAGAGAAAAAAATTCTTTCAGGAAGCATTAAATGCTATGTGCTAAATCCAAAAACCAAGAAAGAAAAAATTGTAATTCTTAAAAATGGGGATAGAATCGTAATACCACCAAATTTTCCACACCTGTTTCTAGGTGTCTCTAAAAACTCTGTATTTTTAAGTATTATAAACTCAGATTCTAAAAAATACAAAGCAACGGATTATGAACCTTATAGAAAGAAAGTTGACAAATTTTTGAAAAATATATAACTAGTATATCACAATCGTAGCAAATAATCTATTTTATTAGAATAACACTCCATCCAGAAACCATTTTTTTTGATAAGAGTTTACCGATTTGAAGATCTAAAATTAATAGAAGTCTATTTGTCCCAACACTCAAAGAAGGCAGACCGATTTGAATTAGTATTGGATCAAGTATTCTTAATATGCCAATCTCACCGATATAATATTTCATCTTAAAATCGTTAGAGTTAACATCTTTCCTTAACTCGTTCCACGTAAACATATTAGGTCTATCGTAGAACTGTAATCTTCTCTTTGGAATTACACCAATACTAGAAAGCATTCGGTGAACAACGCCAAACATATATATAGAAAATCTCTGAAAGCCATGCCTGTTAGGAGTGCTTAACATGAAATAACCGCTTTCTTTCATAACTCTATTTGCTTCGCTCAAAAATTTCTGTGGTGAAGACAAATACTCTATAGTTTCATTGCTCAATATTAAATCAAATGAATCTCTCTTGAATGGAAGGTTGTGGGCATCTGCCTTTATTCTAAAAGAATTTTCATGATTTTTTATTTTATTAAATGCCATTTTGACAACAGATGAAGAATAATCCAAACTGAATACTTGGAAACCTTCTTTAAGCAGAGGCAATGACATCTTGACATTGCGTCCGCATCCAGCATCCAATATTTTAGGCTGTCTTTTCTCTTTAGTAAATATTAAAGAAATAAGGATATGCGTGGGATAGTGGATATTTTTTATGTGTTTTATATTATTATCAAATTCCTCTAGAATTTTTTTTATCAGTTTTGCATTATCTATATTCATTAAAGATAACCCATGCGTTTCAATCTTTCAAGCATATCTTTCTTGTCCTTCTCCGATGCTTTGTAATCCTTCCTCTTGTCTTCTTTGTATTCGGCATAAGTAACTTTCGACTTTGTTTTGATGATTTTTGATAAAACTTTTCCGTCAACATCCGTAGGTATTGGCACGCCAAAGAGATTCAGGACAGTGGGAAATATGTCAATAATATCAGCATTTATCCTCTCTTTAGTTTTCTCTATATCAGGACCAGCAACAATAAAGATTCCGTTCATATTATGTGTGGCTCTGTCCGGAGCCAAATAATTTTTGATGACAATCTTATTTGACAAAAATATAGTTGGATGATTATACGTCAGCCCCTTGAAGCTTGATTGAAAGGCAGCTATATCTGGCAATTGCTTACAATGATCACCGCTATAAATTTCCTTCTTTATATAAATCTCATCAAATACATTTATCTCCTCGATTTCTTTACCCATGCTTTTCGGATTTATTTCGGAATTTTCATTCATCATTTCAAGATTAAGAAATATGTTGGCGATGCCCGTGCTACCATAACAATATGCCCTGGTCTTGCTCCACTCAACATCACTCACCTTGTTTAGAAATATCTTATCTGACAGACCTAACAGCTTGCCTATTATGTTAGTTTTCTTTGAATCTTTCTCAGAATAATATTTCTCATCCTCCACTTCAAGCATTTTGGACTTTAGTTTCACTGGCAAATACCTGAAGATGTTGATCGGCGTCAAACCCAGTTTAAATAAGAAATATTTCATTTTTGTGAAAAAGTTATCTTTCAGTTTTATGTATCCTTTTTTCAAAAGCCATGCATCAAGAAATATTAAATTCTCATTGGGAGAAAAGCCATGATCGGAAACGATGAAAACATTCGTCTCTTTTAGATCTATCTTCTCTAACAATCTGCCTATAACTCTGTCCATTGATATGTAGAAATTTTTTACAACATCTTTGTATTTTTTGAAAGAATTTTCATCCACTATCCCTCTGTATTTGTAATTAAGAAACTCGTGTTGTACTTTGTCTGTTTCAAAATAATGAACGACAAACAAATCCCAATCATGTTTTTCTAACAAATGCAAACAGGCTTGTGTTTTTTCTTCGATTCTCTTATGTAATTCCTTCAAAAATTCCGGAAGCTTATCTCTCGAGTAAGAAGCCGTAGGTAAATCAGCAAAATTCCATCCTTTGCTTATAAATTCTTTCACAAGTTCCCTCGGATAGATATAATCGTCTGCGTCATGGGGAAGAGGAAAACCACCTATTAAAATGCCATTTACTCCTTCAGGTGGATATGTCAAAGGAACGCCAAAAACTATACACTTCTTCTCTTTCTGGCTTAAAATTTTCCACATACTTGGACCTTCTAATGATATAGAATTTACAGGAGTGCCAAGATCGGTAGGCGAATCTCTCGTTACAAAATCAACGATGCCGTGCTTTCCTGGGTTTTTACCTGTGAGAAAAGATGCCCATGCAACCGTGCTGGCATTGGGTATTGAACTTCGAAGAATCGAGAACATGCCATTGTTGATTATTTTATTTATATTTGGAAGGTCTTTTCTGAACTCGTTCATCAACTGAAAATCAGCACCATCCAAACCTATTATGAATACTTTTTTTGACATGAGACACCTATTTTATTGTGTAGCCTTTTTATAAACACCTACGATCTTCTTTGCACATTTGTCCCAAGAATATGTTTTGCTCCATTTTGTTCCTTTAGGGATCAACTCGTCTCTGAGTTTTTTATCAGTCAATAATCTCTTAATTGCATTAGCATAACCATCCACATCCATAATATCTACATAAATAGGCGATTCACCGGCTATATCTTTGTGACCGGGCGCATTACTAACAACCGACGGACAGCCAGATGCCATTGCCTCAACTGGTGTCCAAGCCGTTCCCTCCTCCAATGACGACAACACACATACATCAGCAGAGTTGTAAACCCATGAGAGCATTTCATCACTTATGCTGGTAAAATATTGAACATTTAAATTCAGTTTATCTATTATTTTAGCCACTTCGTTCGTTTTGAATCCAATCCTTACTAGGAGTGTGTTATCCAAATCTTTCTGAACTTTATGATACGCTTTTAATAAAGTTTCAATATTTTTTCTGGGATCTCTTTCATTGCCGACATGCAATATAATTTTTTTATCTGCATCTAAACCCAGTTTTTTTCTAATTTTTTCCTTGTCTCTTGGTTTAAACAGGTTGTGATCCAAACCTTCATTTATCACGTGTGTCTTCTCTCTATCCACACCTGCTAAGCTCACAGTCTCGTCCTGAACCATTTTGGCCAAACATATCACCTGATCAGCATATTTTATCGAGTAGATACTCTGCTTTACGAAATGACTGTAGATATTTCTCATCATCACGCTTTGCAGACCTGCCTCTTTAGGTAATTTCTCTCTTCTTTTCAGAGGTATTACATCATATACAGAAATCACAGACGGATGTAACTGCTTGCCGAATATACCCAATGCCTGATTCGCATGATATACATCAAAATTTTTGGGTATTTTTAAATGTGTATAAAAGTATGTGGATAACCTGTTGATAAAAAATGATTTGCTTTTAGTTAAAAAAATTATATCATCTTTTTCATTTTTATCAATACCATCTAAATTTAAAGGATAAGGACAAAGCATTTTACAATCCATATTCTTCATCTTTCTCAATTCTCTGAACACGGAAAAAGCATATCTACCAACACCTGTTCCTGGTGGAAAATTATTTATCAAAGCAACGTCCATCAAAAATCATCTTCTTTAGTTAATGCAATTAAACAAATTAATTCTTTTCAACAACAACAGCAACCGTCCATCCCGTTCTTAAATTTTTAAATCCATAATCCAAGGCTGTGATTTTCCTCCATAATTTTGACTTTTGTCTCTTTAAACTAGGAAAAAAGGAACAGAGTACGTCTTGTATTAATTTTATCGCATGCGTGTAATACAAAAGATCAACAAATCTGAAATTTTTCTCTCTGAAATATTTTATAATATCTTCGTGCATGTAACCTCTCACATGACCCGCTTTTTTTTCATGGATATAAAATAGTGGTTTCAGAGGCAACAATATGTTTTTTATTGAGTTTATGGTAGAAAGAAATATTCTGCATTTGTGTTTAGATATTCTTATCATTTCACCCATAGCTTGAGTATCATTCTCTATATGTTCTAAAACTTGCACATTGCTTATTTTAGAAAATGTTTGAGATTTAAATGGTAAACATTCGGCGTTAGATATGATATAATACACATTCCTATCAATCACGCGTCTTGAAAACTCTTTAGCCTTTTTAATACCTTCTCCAGAAAGATCTATACCCACTGAGAATATGTCTTTCTTTGCTGCTTCTATTATGTTATAACCGGAGCCACAGCCTATGTCTAAATATACATCTCCCTTTTCCATTCTCAGCAATCGAAGTATTGCCTGAATTAGATATTCCCTCCATATTTCGAGATTATATTCTTGACAGGAGTATATTTTCCTGAAAATATTTTTCTGCGTTTCTAATATTTTGTTTGCCATGAAAATGATTCACTTTTTCTGTCATTTTTTAATATCCACAAGAAATATGATATGCAAATAATAGATGAAACAAGAGAAATTATAACACAATAATAAAATAATTTTTGAAGCCAGAATTCAATTTTAATTTCGTAAGATCCTGGCTTGTCAATATACCATGCGTTTGCATAGCCATTCACTATGAAATGTTTCTCAATCTTCTCTCCATTTATATATGCATCCCATGAAGGATGATAAGTCTCACTGAAAACTAGAAAGTATGGGCTTTCAGCATCTTGTATGTTAACACTATATGTAACTGGATCTATTCTTTCAAATTCAACTGATGGTTTAGATAAACTTGTTATGTCTATCTTTCTTAAGTTTTCTCTCATGGATTCTGTCAGTTGATTTTCAACGAATACCAGATTTTTCCCTGGAGTAAAGCCGCTAGATTCGATGACGCCGAGCATCATACCTAAATCACTGGCAATAGTCATTTCGTTTGCTGTATAGAATTTATCTAAAAAGTATTTGTCCTCTAGTTCGAAAATTTTCAGGTTCCCAAAAACTAATTCATTTTTTATATATGGTCTAGGTTCGAGACTGGGATAAAATACCATTAGTCCATCTATCCACCATTCAGTATTAATGTGTACATCAAGATCGGAAACGAAAGAAATGTATATTTTACGTATTTGTGATAAATCCAGTTTTTCTTTGGAAGTGAAGTCGGGGTTTTCTAACAAAACAAATGTGTCCTGCCATTCATCTTTCTTTGGAGGAGATGGATCCCAAAGATACCAGTTATCATTGATGTCAAATATTTTGACCCGCACTTGACCAATTCCTGTAGTATCTTTGATTTTTAGTTTGAACGTTAAATATTCTTGTTTGGAAAAATCAATCGGTTCAGGTAAAGTATACTTAACTCCGCCCTCAAACCCACCTTTCTTTATTCTTGAATCTATTTTAAGAAAAATTTCTTTCTCTTCCGATTTCTCTTGAAAATGAATAAATATATCTCCTGCACCCTCAGCCACCCAGTATTCTGAAAGGTCTTCAGCGCCTATTTTATTTGTTTTGTTAAGATCTATTATAGTCTCGTATTTCATTCTTCTCGCAAAAAAGTCTGGTGAATTGGTAGTTAACAAAAAATCGTTTGTGTCATAGTTTACGATCACGTATTTTATATTGAGAATAGAGAAAATTTTCCACAATTTTATATTTGTCGGTTTTGTTATCAAATCAGGGATTTTTCTTATTGTGATATCGTCTACAAGATTGTTATACGTGCGCATAGACACTGTGGGTTTATCAAAAAATAGGAAACTCGGCTCCTTGCCAGAATAGCCGTGTTCCCAATTATAATATGCACTGTCTCCTCCGCTTAAAGGCAAAACCAAAATTCTGAATTCATCTTCTTTGGAGTTTATATAATTGTTTGCCTCTTCATAATATTTTGGCACTTCAACATACAAGTTGCTTTTGTCAACGCCCTGTGGATCTCGGATAAACAATTCGCCTGTCCACATGGGCCATACGTAAACGACTAAAATCAAAATACATGACAACAAAACAAAAAATTTCGCGATCCATTTGCTTAATTTTTTATTCAACAACAAGCTGTTGTTTTCCTTTATTGTTCTATACAATAATATTGTTCCCGTGCTAAACAGAAGAGAATAGCCTAACGTTACGAGTATTCCTGCTTTCTCAAATGGGTTTCTGAAAATTATGAATCCTGGTATATTCTGAAATAACCACTTAGAAAATTCGCCGAATGGCTGCTGTATACCCTTGCCTATGAAAAGTCCTATAATGACCAAAAAAGTAAAGAAAAAAATATGTCTGCTCTTATAATTCGTTATGACTGAAATAAAAGATATTATAGGTATCAAAAATCCTATGAAAATTAAATTTGTAGAGTATGGAAACAACCAATTCAACATGTCTTTTCTAAGCAGTCTTACAATGAATCCCAGATCATAGAGTTTGCTCAAAATTTCATAATTGTCATAGGACGGTACTGTGACTAATTGGGATTCATAAGACGATTTAAAGGAGAATAACCAAGGAAAAAGCCACCAAAAATTCAAAGCGACAGATATCAAGACTATCAATACGGACAATTTTATTGAACTGTAAACTTCCTTAGGATCATTGATATTCCAAAATATGTGAACGATAAAATACAAGAAGAGAATAAAAGCTATCATGAAATCAAATGCCGGATTTGGAAAAGAACTGGAAAAAAGTAATGTAGTCAGACCAAATAATAAAGCATATTTGACGCTTCTCTTTTCGAGAGTGTTTATATATAATGCCAATAGAAGCGGTATCAGAGACAAAGACCAAATCGTGGAATTGAATTTAATCCACACATTAAAAAGCACATAAGGATTAAACATATAAAATAAAGCGGCCAACAAAGAAATCCATGATTTATCCTTATCCTTTATCACGGTGGACGAAAGATAATACATAGATAAACCGTTCATTAAAAAAGAAAAGTAAAAAATTGTTTCCTGAACGGAAACGGGAGAAAATCCTATATTATACAAAACAGTCATTAAGCCTCCGATAGGAATAAACATAAGCTGAGGAAAGAAATGTCCCGTGCTTTGAAGATCAAACCACACATATCTCACAATATCAAACCATTTCTGAGGATCGTACATTATCAATCCTAGATCTGTGTAAGCTAGTAACAGTCCGCTACGAAACCAAATAAAAACTATTATCAGAGGCAATAGAAAAATAATTAACAAATTTATTATATCCTGTTTTAACATGTTACTGTTCTCAATTCTTTCCATTATCTTGGTAAAATTCATGTAAAACACGCAATTACAAGTTATTATCTAATATATTTTTTAGTTTTCTCGTATGATCTTCCCATGTATTTTTGTTTGCTATATTCCATGCCCTTTTTCCTATTCTCCATGCATATCTTTCATTTTTAACTAATTTATTTGTATACTCTATAAAAGATTCTACATTATTTTCCTGTGGTGAAAATGCTGACTTCTCGTGTTCAAACAAATCCATAACTCCGGATTTTTCAGGTATTATGAAAGGGCAACCGTATGCTGCTGCCTCTAAACACATCATGCCAAAGGCTTCAAAAAGCGGATGCATCAAGACACGAGCGTTTGAATAAAGATGCTTCAACATTTGCTTATCAGCTGGTCCTCGGATTTCTATATATTTTTCCAGATTTTCCTTTTTCACTTTTTTCTCGAACTCCTCTCTGGAATTACCCAACCAGAAACCGGCAACTATTATTTTCATTTTTTCATCCATATTTTTGCAAATATCGATGAGTATATCCGGCTTCTTATTAACCCCCCATTTAGTGACAGATAAAATAAAGTTACCTCTTCTTTTGGGGATTTTTGGAGAGGAGTAGCAACCCGGATGCACAACAAATGTGTCTTTGCCGGACATACTTTCAAGTGTTTTTTTGTGGACCGTTGAAGGTGTTATTACAAACTCACAATTTTGAAGAATATTTCCATCTAAATATTTGCCTAAGGGCTTGAAAAACGGGAGTGCATATTTAAGGTTTGTATCAGAATACACCTGAGGCAATATGAAAGATATAGGATCCCATACAAAAGGCACGTAATTAATAGAGAATTTCTTACAAAGTTTCTTCGCAGTAAAACATGTATATGTGCCATGAGAAACTAAGACGTCGCAATCCGTGTAATTCTTATCGTTTATTAAAAACGGACTAATGACATGGAAACTTGAAAAAAATGTGAATCCAGGAAATTTGAAAGATTTTTGAAATACTTTAGGAAATGCATCAGAAATATAATTGACTTTCGTACCTTTTCTCAAGTCCTCATATCTATATTCTCCTTCGTCTTCTCTTGTTATCACCAATAGCTCTGAATCATCTCCCATTCTCCGCAGGCATCTCGCTTCTTCCAAACAAGCTTTGGGGACACCGCCTTGAACTATTTTATCCAACATTATTCCTATTTTCATTATTCCCAACTTTAGATTTATACGGAAAATCTACATTTCTAAAAACATTCAATTTTGACAAGAAAAACATTCCACCAATAAAAAATCTCAGTCCAAACATCAACGCAGCAAGAATTGGATGCATCAAAAGTTTTCTCCATTTACCATTTTCAACAAAAACAAAAAAAAATCTGTATTTGAAATCCGTCTGCATTTTGGCTCTCTCATCATTCTGATATTTTTTAACATAGACCTGATTCATGTTTTTTATATAGTACAATTTCTTTTTTAGATATTTCTGTAAAGTAACACTTTCTTCGTGATGAGATAAAGACGAAGTTATTATACCTATATTTCCAAACTTTCTGATTTTTCTATCTAAATCCCAGTCTTCAGCGGCGTACATTTCAGAATCAAAACCACCCACTTTCAAGAAAATATCTTTTCTCATAAACCTGACTGCATCCACAGATGTATTATCGTAAAAACTTCTTTCAAAATTTCTTACCTTTCCAAATAATCCCTTCCCAATTATTCTTTCAGGAATATTGAGTCCAACTAACTTTTTATCATTTAAAATTTTTTTGCAACATTCCTCAATAACATTTTTAGATAAAGTCATATCGCAATCCAAGAATAGTATATATTCCCCTTTAGACTTCTGCACACCAAAATTTCTTTGTATTTGCCTTTCGGGACCCTTTGAAAAAATTTTATTCGTATATTTTCTGGCCATTTTAATAGTGTTATCTGTGCTGTATTTATCTACAACTATTATTTCAATTTTGTTTGAAGGGTATGTTTGATTTTTTATCGAATTCAGACACATACTAACAGTTTTTCCAGAATTTATGGTAGGAATAATTACAGATACAATAGGCTGCTTCATGTTAAAAAATATTGTGAAATAAAAAGTTAAATTAGAAAAGGTCCAAATAATCATCATGAAAAAAATATTGATTACTGGTGGTCTGGGTTTCATTGGTTGTAATTTAGCTGATTTCTTTCTCCAACACGGAGATGAAGTCATAATATTAGATAATTTTCTAAGAAAAGGATCTGAAAAAAATCTTTCTTATCTAGTTGATAAATACAAAAAACTTGAAATGGAATCAGGTGATGTGAGACATATCAACGATATAAGCAAAGTACTGGAGGAAAAAAATATAGACGTCATATTGCATACGGCTGGCCAAACAGCTGTGACCACTTCCGTCATTAACCCGCAGAAAGATTTTGAAATTAACGCTTTGGGAACTTTCAACGTGTTAGAGGCTGCAAGACTATCAAAGAACGATCCAATAATAATTTTCACTTCCACGAACAAAGTTTACGGCGATAATGTAAATAAAATCCCATTAATAGAAAAGAAAAGTAGATATGAATTCTCTGATGAAAAATTCAAACACGGCATACCCGAAGATTTTCCGACAGATGCTGAAGAGCATACTCCATATGGAAGCTCGAAATATAGTGGCGACATATATACAAGAGATTACTCCAGAATATATGGTCTAAAAACGGTTGTGTTTAGAATGTCTTGCATTTACGGATTCAGACAAAATGGGAATGAAGATCAAGGATGGCTGGCACATTTCTTAATTTCAGCAATGAACAATAAACCTATAACAATATTCGGTGATGGTAAACAAGTGAGAGACGTATTGTTCATAAGCGATTTTGTAGAATTATTCGATATATGCTTGAAAAAAATAAACAAAACCAGAGGACAGGTATACAATATTGGTGGCGGACATGAAAACACGATCTCATTATTAGAACTGCTGGATTTGATGAAAAAATGGGGTTTGAGTCCAAAACATTCATTCTCTGACTGGAGACCAGCTGATCAGAAAGTATATGTTTCTGATATAAGGAAAGTAGAAAAAGAAACGGGATGGAAACCGAAAACAAATCCGGATACAGGCGTAAGAAAATTGCTCGAATGGGCTAAAGAAACAATATAGTGTTTATTTGTAACCTCTCCTTCTCCGTATAACTCTTTGAATCCATCTAAACAAGTTAGGAAAAACATATTTTCCTTTCAAGAAAACTGATTCCAGAAAACCTATATTAACCTCGAACTTATTTTTTTCAATTGCATCTATAATGGCATTAGCAACTGTTTTTGGATCAGTAAGTTTTTTTGGAAATCTTCTATGATAATGATTTTTAAATGACGGATGATCAAAGAAGTTAGTATTAGTTCCAGACGGACAAATCAAATGCACTTTCACTCCTGTATCATATAATTCTTCATTCAAACTTTCAGTAAATCCTGATACAGCAAATTTGGAAGCGCAGTATCCACTATATCCGGCAAAACCTATTCTGCCAACCATTGACGAAACATTAACTATGTGACCGTAACCTTGTCTTATCATGATAGGAACCACTTGCCTGCAAGTATTCACTATGCCAAAATAGTTAACCTCCATCAGTCTTCTTACATCGTCATCTTTTTGCTTGATGAATGGTTCATAAATACCAAATCCTGCACAGTTAATCAGTATGTCTATCTTTCCAAACTTGTTTGTTACAGAAGAAATGATAGATGATATCTTCTCATTATCTACTACATCGCACGGATAAATTGAAGTGTTCTTATTCTTAATTTCTTTTCTTATTTTCTCCAGTTTTTCCTTTGATCTGGAAATCAGAATAAGAATAACGTCTCTCTCCGCTAACTCAATTGCTATTGCTTTGCCGATTCCAGAACTAGCTCCAGTAATCAGGCATACTTTATCAGTAAAATCCATGAATAAATTAATTCAAGAAAAATTAAATTGCTAATTGTTTGGGATTAAAATCTTTCAAATGACCAAAAACTCCTTTAGCAGCTCTCATTATGAATCTCAAATCATCTGTATTTCTAATCGATGTTAATTTTCTATAAATTAACTCTGGATGGAATGCAACATTATATAAAGCCTGCACACATTGCATTACTTCCTCTCTTTTCATATACGGCGTCTTCAACACCGGCTCGCGCATATCATATCTATCCCAGTCTTCTGTCAGTAACCAACCGTTTTCTTTAGCTTGTCTAAATAATGAAGTGCCTGGATATGGAATCATGATCGTTGCTTGTAATGTTTTTGCATATGCCTTTCTCATCATCAGCCTGACCATTTTGACAGTATTCATTGCGTCTTGCCTGGTTTCCCAAGGATAACCAAACATCACAGTAAGATGAGGATCCAGTCCTGCAATTGATGCTTTTCTACATGATACAACCTGTTGTTGCGAGTTTACACCTTTATTAAGCATGTTAATTGACTTTTGATTAGCAGATTCTAAACCATAAAGGACGAAACGAAAGTTAGCCTTTTTCATCAAATTATATTCCTCTTGTGAAAGAACACCAAATCTCATGTTGCATCCCATATAAAGCTCTTTATTCAATCCTCGCTCAATCATACCTTCACAAAATTTTTTTAACCACGGACCGACCGGGAATGTACCTGTATCATCAAATATTTCTCTTATTCCCAAACTTGCTATATGTTCTACTTCATCTAGAGCTCTTTCTGGACTGACACATTTAAACGTTGGATATGTTGTTGTCCACGAACAAAATGTGCAGCCGCCGCCTGCCCTATACCAGCAGTCCCTCCCAAACATCGTGTAAGTGCCGGGAGTGACTTTATAGTTCCCGTTATAAACAGAATATAATTTCCATTTAGTTAGCTCGCGATCAATCATTGGCAAAGCATTCAAATCAATAAACTTAGTTTCAAATTTACCTGTATTCTTTATTCCGCCGTTCTCTCTCCAATAAACGCCTGATCCTAATTGGCTCTTTCCTTCTAAATATTCAACTAAATTATTTATTAGCAGATCATAATCTCCGCCTGTGAGAACATAATCTACGTTAGAATTATGCAAAGATTCTTCTGGCATTGCTGTGACATGATCACCATATATTACTGCTGTAGTTTCAGGACTAATTTCTTTTATATCATCGATAACTTTCCAATACCATTTTACGGTTGGCGTTTTTGTTTCAATCGCTATTAAATCCAAATTCCTTTTCGACATCTGCCTCAGCCATTTCTTATAATCTTTCTGTTCAGATACAGCATCATCCCAAATAACATCATGTCCTTTAGCATGTAGCAACGTAGCGGCTGCTGCCGGAATCATTGGATAAATGAATGTAGGAGCATTGAAATATTGGAACTGTCTGTTCTGGGATAATAAAGGAACACCTTTTGATGTAGGTATCGGAGGATAAGATATAGCTACTTTCATATCACATTATTTGTTTTCTGTTTTATATAAAAATAACGGTGTTATAAGAAATTTTTCTTGAAGAAAATAGATTGAAGGGAGAAATAAAAGTTACCAATTAATTGGTTGTCCTAACTCTGATAGTCCTTTTCATTTTATTGACTCCCACCTATAAAATCCTTCTAACCCTGCTTAAATCCTTATTAAGAATACCGTGGATAAACGCAATGCCATACCATAGATGGGTCAGAAAGGTTCCAGTAAAAACAAATGGTATCAACATAACATTCTTCGAAAAAACAGAATTAATAAATATGGTTAAAAAATATAGAGAAACTACGACAGCATATGCTTTGAATAAAAACGGATGCATAAAATAAGAAACCCAACCAAAAACGAGTCCCAGAACAAATAATGATGGTAAGAAATAAACAAGACGGAAAGATGTTTCTGGAAATTTTTTAGCGAACAAACCTCTGTGCATCCCATAGCTTTTTATCTGTTTCAAGTGCTTTCTGAAAAGAGGTCTTCTATGATGATATACAACCACATCAGGCGCATAGATAATTTTTTTGTTTAATTTTTTTGTTAAATCCAGACAAAATTTAGTATCTTCGCCTGGCCAATATTTTGTATCGAACCCGCCAATTTTTTTGAAAATATTCTTTCTTACAATGAAATTACAGGTGGCATAATCATCTACTTCCCTTTCTTTAGACTGGATATATCTATATCTCATAGATGGACTGGCACCAAACCAAGACGAATAAATGTATCCACCTGCCTTTTGCAAAATATTATCTGAATGTGGAGTAACTCCGGGACCACCAATAGCAGCTACTTCTTCACTCCCGAAATATTTTTCTGCTTTTTTTAACCAGTCTTTTTTTGGATAAGCATCGTCATCAATAAAGGCAAGGATTTCTCCCTTAGCTATCTTTGCACCGATATCTCTTTTCTCTGAAGGCGGTATATCGCCCACTGCATGAATCTTCACTCTCTTATCCCAATTATCATTTTCGTTGGATATTGCAATTATTTCAAAGCTTGGACAATCTAATTTCAGACAATGCTCTATACACTCCTCTGCAAACTTGTTTTTCTTCTGGTATACAACTATTATAGAAAATTTAGATTTCTTCATTTATTTTCCTCGTATAATATCTCAATATTTTTAATCTGTAAGCGATTGCTAATGTATCCAAAAACATATTATAAATTGCTTTCAGACCAATAGCACTACCAAAACGACGAAAGTTAAGATCAATCGGTGCTTCAACTATCTTAAATTTCCGAATATTTGCGTTGAGCAACAATTCGACATCAAATGCCCATCTTTTAACTAAAACTTTCGGGAAAATTTTTTTTAATACTTCTCTTTTGAAGAGTTTCATACCACTCTGAGTATCTCCAACTGGTAGCTTGAAAAAAAGTTTTGTGAATATATGATACATCTGGCTGAAAATTCTTCTTCTTAGAGGAAATATTATCCTTGACTGTACGTGTCTCTTAGATCCTATTACAACATCTGCTTCATGATCATTCAGATGCTGCATAAAAACATTGAACTGCCGCGGGTGAATATCTAGATCAGCATCAAGAAACAATATCAGGTCACCTGTTGTATATTTGAACGCCTCTCTTAAAGCATGACCTTTGCCATTGTTTTTTTCTGTTCTTTTTACAATTACATTATCATATTTTCTAGCCGTCTTCAAGGCCTCTTCATAAGTGTTGTCATTAGAACCGTCATCCATTACAATTATTTCAAAATCGGACTTATTTTTACGAAAAACGTTTTGTGTCTCCTCTATTGTCTTTGATACGACTTCCGCTTTGTTATAAGCAGGAATAGTAACAGATATTTTCGTCATTTGTATAATAAATTTCAAAAAAGGTATCTTTAAAAATTTCTAGAATTTACCAGATATAAAATTAATGAGTTTTGCGAGCATATTCTCTCTTGTTCTGTAACTCATACCTAATAAATGACCGGCTATTTTCGTATACTCCTTTGCTGTTTTTGATCTTTCATTGTAAAATACCAACGGTTGCTTTGATATCAAACTAGCTAGAATATCTTTATCGTAATTTATCGTGCCTAGAACGGGTAATTGAGTAAAATTTTCTATCTGGCTTTCTGTTAGTTCAGAATGTTTCTCATGTTTCATGTTCACAACAACCCCTATTATTTCTTTGTTCAATTCCTTTGCCACTTGTTTAGTTCTTAGAATGTCGGATAATGAAACAAGATAAGGCGTGGAGATAAAGACGAGTTGATCGCAGGCTTTAATAGCACTAATTGCTTCCCTGCCCAAGCCAGGTGCAATATCCAATAGCACTATATCCTTATTCTTCAATTCTCTGACAACATCATTCAATCTATCTAAATCCAAGGACTTTAAGTCCTGAAGAGTCAATGATGAAGGAACGATGCTAAAACTGGAACTGTAATTATGTTCTATATCCTGTGTATTTCTCTTATCTTTCAACGACTCATTTAAAGTATTTACAGAATCATGGACCAGACCCAGGGACAATCCCAAATGAGGTGTTGTGATATTACAATCAACGACTGTCACATTCTTGTTGAATCTGCTGCTAAGCACAGCACCCAAATTGATTGCAGATGTCGTCTTGCCGACACCGCCTTTACCTGAAACTATTCCTATAACTCTCATTCAATCAATATTATTATCGAATCCTAGTTTATATTGTATATTGATCTGTATAGCAGTCACCAATCTACAACGAAGATCAATAATTATTTAAAGAAAGGTTTTGCTTCTATAGTTCATGAATTGGAAAGGTGTCGTAATTGAAGAAAGTTTAGAGGATAAAAAACTGTTAAATTTGGTTAATATAGTTAATACGAAAAAATCTGCTTTGGAAAATGAAGGAGACAGGGGTGTTTTACACTTTCATGAAATTGAATTGTCGGATAAGAAAAGAAGTGAATTTATCAACAAAGCAAAAAACTCGATAAAACAAAGCTGGTATATTCACATTTGTAAAAATGAGAAAATGGTAGTAATATTCAGGAATAAAATATTTGAATTCAGTGATCAAGAGATGAACAAACTTAATGAAGCTAGAAATTACGGATTATCTATTGGCATCATCCGAGAACAAATGCCTTTTGAAAAACTGATAACTGACCTATATTCGTAATCTACTTCGCGCCATCTATAATTTCTTTTAATTCAGATTCCACTTCCTTGCTTTCACTTTCGCTTATTTCCTCAAAAAATTGAACCATTATCGAGGGTCTCATTCCAACTATTCTAACAGAATCCTCATATTCTAAAACATTTATTTTGCATGGCATACATAGCGATACTAACTTATTTTTCTTTAGAAATCTGTCAGCATATTTGGCAGAACATATTTCTATTATTTTCATCCTTTCATGTTCAAATCCTTTTGCTGCTAATCGTTCTTTCAAATCATAGATGTTAAATATGGACCATCCCTTCTTCTCAATACTCCTTAACACTGAAACAACGGTTTCTTCAAAATTTTTCCTTGTATCAACGACGTATGCAAAGTCTTCTACATTCATTATATCACCTTTAATGATTTTTCGCAAAATCAGTTATTGAATTTAATTGTTGATTTAGATTTGTTTCATTACTATATGAAATTAAAATTTTATCCAAGTCTTTGAATATGTAGTTTTCATATTCATTGTTCAGTTTTCTATTCACATAAAATTTCGGTACGCTTTTATTATCACTGCAAAAACTATCTGTATTATCTAGCATAATACATGTTTTGTTAAATTTCATTTCAATGCTATCAAAGAATACCCATAAAGGTATACCTGTCGCATGCATGTGTAGTACATCACCTGTTTTTTCTGGTTGTGGTGATCCAGAATCTACATGAATAAAACTACTAACAGACATATTTTTCTTCATTCTATCCATATGTGATTTATCAGACAAATCTAGCTTTATACCATTAATGTAAATTCTCCAATCTGCATGTATATGTTGAGAACCCAGAATACCCATAGTTGTTTTTTGAGAGCCCATATTACATTGTAATTGACCTGATGATATGCACATCTCCGCAGACATACCACAAATATCACATTTACCATCATGGTTCTTATCCATTAATTTTGTTGCAAGCTCTTTATCATAAGATGTCATTTTTGTTGTTGATGTAACGGTGGTTTTAATCTGCTTTTTTGATAATAGAAATAGTTTATACACCGAAAATCCAGTAGCGATAATTATCAAAATAGCAAAAATCAGAATTCCGTATAAGATAAATTTATCATAATTCTTTTTCTTTGAATTTTTTGTTTTATATCTAATAGTATCACTTTTTATTCTAATGATATTTTATATCTCTGTTTGTTTCTAAACTTTATAAACATTTACAAATTATGTAAAGATTAATAGTCTAGAAAATTTCTATATTATATAAAATCCGTATTTTTTTGTGTATAAATAAATATTTTTGTGTATAATAAATCCAATATGAAAGAAAAAATTCTGTTAATTATTACGATGTTTTCGATAATTCTTTTATTTACATCTCTAGTATTAGCAAAACACCCGCCACGAGAATATCAATATAACATTGGAAAGGCAAACGAATCAGCAGTTGCTATGGCCTCTAATGGGGAAAAAATTGAAGTGACCGGTAACGGAACTTTTGTTATTGAATCCAAAACAATTACTGGTAGTGGCAGATTTCTGCATAAGGATAAAAATGGAAATATTCTAGGCAATGGAACTTGGACAGCTAAGTCATTGTTATCTTTTGACTCGTGGAGCAGCGTGACATCTCAAGAACTTACTAAAGGACCTGAAGGAGGTCGCGCTTTCATTCTCATACGTTTATCACCAAATTCTGGTGGACCTGCACTTGATGGAATTTTAATGCTCGAACATGTACTCGGAAAATCACCTAAAAACTCAACCGAAGGAATAAGACTGAATATCAAATTAGAACCCGGATTACAACTTAACTTCTTTAAGAAAATAGGCGGACAGACACTATTTATCAGAAAATAAATCTATTCTAAATACACTAGATCCTTAAAACAGTAAGTTTTATAAGTTTTTAGTAATATATTTTAGATCAATTAAACACTAAATGATATTCATGAGAGAGCGAGCGATAATGATAACATTTAGTGTCAAATGCAAAGAATTTGATGGCAACTACGAACGAAACAAATTTTTCAGAGAACTATATGGATGGAAACAAATAATAAGGAAAGAAGACAAAAAATATGAATATAGAAGAGAAGGTTTATTGGATGAAATTCCAAATATTAGAGTGGATCAATCCATGTTCATAATAATGAAGGAGCATATGGAGAGAATGAAAGAATTCTTAGAGGAATGGGAGGATAAAATAAACTGGAATGAGTTTGACGTTTTGCTTAATGAAAAACAATCTAAATTACTAAGGGAGTGGTTGGATGAGTGAAATAAAAGATAGCGATAAAGATGCTGAATTAAGAATTGGTGAACTAACAGCCAGAGAAGAATTTGGCAGAGGCATTGTTAGAGTAGATGCTAACACCATGCAAAAAATAGGCGTGAAAGAAGGAGATGTTGTAGAATTAGAAGGTTCGAGGAAAGTAGGTGCGATTGCAATAAGATCGTATCCATCTGACGCAGGATTAAATGTAATAAGAATGGACGGTCTTGTTAGGAGAAATTGCGGCGCAGGTGTCAGCGAAAATGTCAAAATCAGGAAAGCAGACGTAAAGGAAGCCAGAAATATCACGTTAGCGCCGGCACAAAAAAATGTTTTTATTCAAGTTCATCCAAACATCATCAAACAGAATATTTACTACAGACCTGTTTCTCAAGGAGATATCATAGTACCTAGTCCTGTAGTTAGAAGAAGCGACAGGGCTCCTAGCATATTCCAAGAGTATTTTGGTTTTGATTTCGAAGATTTCTTTTTCTCACCAACAGGAGAAACAAGATTTGTTGTTACAAGCACAAACCCGAAAGGTATTGTAAGGATAACAGATGCGACAGAAATTGAAATATTGACTCACTTACCCAAAGGGTTTGAATTGGAAAAGAGAAAGATACCTACAGTTACATATGAAGATGTCGGTGGCATTCACCCAGCAATCCATAAAGTAAGAGAAATGATCGAGTTGCCGTTGAGACATCCCGAACTATTTGCCAGATTAGGTATAGAACCCCCGAAGGGTATTTTACTCCACGGACCACCTGGCACAGGAAAAACTTTATTAGCGAGAGCAGTTGCCAACGAAACTGGAGCAAATTTCTATTCTATTAGTGGACCGGAGGTATTTTCGAGATGGTATGGCGGTACAGAACAGAATCTGAGAAAGATATTCGAAGAAGCTGAGAAGAGTGCACCGTCAATTATATTTATTGATGAAATTGATGCAATGGCGCCTAAGAGAGAAGAGGTTGTGGGCGAAGTTGAGAAAAGAACTGTCTCACAGCTGCTTACGCTAATGGATGGATTAAAGAAACGTGGCAAAGTAGTTGTTATCGCGGCAACTAACAGACCGAATGCTTTAGACCCTGCATTGAGAAGACCTGGGAGATTTGATAGGGAAATTGAAATACCCGTACCTGATAAAAGAGGTAGAAAAGAAATTTTAGATATACACACCAGAAATATGCCAATGGAAAAAGATGTTAATTTAGATCAGGTTGCAGAAATCACCTATGGTTTTGTTGGGGCTGATATGGAAGCGTTGGTCAAAGAAACTGCCATGTCTGCATTAAGAAGAATACTACCCAAAATCAAATGGAAAGAACAAGAAGAGCTACCTAAGGATATTCTAGAAAAATTAATTGTTACAAAAAAAGATTTTCAAGAAGCTATGAAGATGGTCGAACCTTCTGCAATGAGAGAGGTTCTAATAGAAATACCTGATGTCAAATGGAGTGACATAGGAGGTTTGGAAGATGTCAAACAATCATTGAAAGAGGCTATAGAATGGCCTTTGACAATGAGCGAAAACTTTGCAAAGTTGGGAATAACACCGCCTAAAGGCATATTACTTTACGGTCCTCCGGGATGTGGCAAAACAAATTTAGCGAAAGCCATTGCATCGGAGAGTAATGCTAACTTCATTTCTGTTAAAGGACCTGAATTGCATTCAATGTGGTTTGGCGAGAGTGAAAGAAAAGTTAGAGAATTATTCAAAAGAGCTAAACAAGTTGCACCAACAATAATTTTCTTTGATGAAATAGATGCTTTAGTTCCCAGAAGAAGTACAGGCAGGGGTGAAGATGCAACAGAGAGAATAGTTGCGCAGTTATTATCTGAGATGTCAGGATTGGAAGATTTAAAAGATGTTGTTGTTATTGCAGCAACGAACAGACCTGATATGCTTGACACAGCTTTACTAAGGCCGGGAAGATTTGACAGATTAATATTGGTTCCGCCACCAGATGAAAAAACCAGATTAAAGATACTTGAATTGAAAACAAAAAACATACCGTTAAAAGGTGTGGATATAAAAAGATTAGCAAAAGAAACCGAGGGATATTCGGGTGCTGATCTGGAATCACTAGCAAGAGAAGCGGCTATGATGGCATTAAGAGAAAATAAAAAAGTCAATGAAGTTACAATGAAGCATTTTGAAAAAGCAATGAAAGATTTCAAAGCGAGTATCGATAATAAAATAATAGAATTTTATACAAAATTCGATTCAAGACATAAAAGAAAGTTATTGACAGAAGCGAAAGGAACAGAAGACAGAACGATGAGTTACGTTGGTTAGTTGTAGGGGGCTTTTTGTTTTCTTATTTCTTCCAATAATATTTTTCTTCCCATTTTCCTCAACAATTTTCCTTCATAATCTCTTATTTGTGCACTTAGAACATAACTCAATAAAATATCATTATCACCGGCTAAAAATGCAACACCATTATCCAATTCATAATCAGCAAAACTCTCGTTGTATCGTGGATCTGTGTTTATTATTCTGAATTCGTAGCCCGATTCTACAATGTAGATTATAGCCACATATCTAAACATAATCAGAAATTGAATATCAAATTTATATTTTCTTCTGTAACTTTATGAATGAACACTGAACTATTTTTTGACTAATTTCAAATTTGGAAAATGACCAATTAAAGATCTTTCTATGTAAGTATCACTCGCTTCAAATTCAGGACCTGTTAGTTCAATTGTTATTTCGTATTTTCCTTGTTCTTTTCCCATTTCGACAATAACTTTACACCACAGCGAATCTTCTGTCATACGTCTTTTATCCGATCCGTGATATGCATAAATTCTAAACGGTGCATTTACTCCATAAAAAACATCGCCCGTTATTAGGTGTTGATGATTCGAACCATTAGCACCTGCAGTAACTGCACCATACGCTCTTAACAAAGGCAAAATTCTACTTAAAGTCAATAAAATGTTGAATGCTTCATGCCTGCATGTATATGTTCTACTATAGGATCGATCGGACATAGTTCACTACTAAATAGAAATAACTATTTAAACTCTTATGAATAACTATTTAAGATACAAAATTTTAATTAAAAATAAGTTAATTCGTATGGGGTGCAGGCTTTAAAGAAACATCTTATTCTTTTGAATTATATACTCAAAAAATTTGATTGAGCATCTTTTGAAATAACTTATTAAGGAGGTTAAATATATGGAAAGAAGATCTGGTGGAAGAGATTTCCGCAGAAGAGATGACAGAGGAGGAAGATTTGGAGGCGGCTTTAGACCAAGAAACGATTTCAATAGAGATGACAATTTTGAAAAACCAGTAAAAGTCGGCGAAAAATACGACGTAGAAATACAAGAAGTTGGTTCTAAAGGCGACGGTATAGCAAGAGTAAAAAATTTCGTTATTTTTGTTGCTAACACGCAAAAGGGTGAAAAATGCAAGATAGAAATAAAGCAGGTTAGTAACAAATTCGCAATAGGTGAAAAGGCTGGTGAAGGATCAGCAAGCGAACCTGTTGGCGACGAAGAAGAAACGGGAGACGAATCTGAAGACTCTGACGAAGAAGAAACGGAAGAAGAGGAAGAAGTATAATTAAATTATAGATTTTTTATTTTCTTTTTATTTTATAAATTGGTTTATTTTCTTTTGGTGAAACATTGAATCCAATATTTTGCTATGTTTTTTCCATGTATTACTTTTTGTAATGAACATCGAATCTATTCTTCTGATCACCTGGTTAATATCATCACACACAATAGGCTTGTTCCTTAGTGCGTCTCTTACAATTTCTCTAACTTTCCATACACCTATTGGAGCATAATATTCTGGCCTGATTTCTCTAACAATCAATATACCAGCTTGCCTCTTTATAGAATTCAAATAATCTAAAACTGCTATTTCAGCAGCATAATAACCACCAGCAACATTCGTTGCATAAGTTTTCCTACCCCAGTAAAACTCATGATCAGCCGTTATTATTGGTTCAGATTTTTCTTTAGTCCAAGGACCACCAGCAACGGCCATCTCTATCTGTTCAAACATCCATTGTGTTGGCACCAAGATGATCTCAAAATAATTGCCTAAATAATTGCCTTCGTATATTCTGAGCTCATTTATAAGATTATTTTGCCTAACTTCTTTCAGTAAGTTATTGATTATAATGGAATCTGTTGCTGTTATCGACCATTTTGTTGGAACTAATTTTCTTTGTATTTTCATTCCCAGTAAACCAACAGATAAAATTTTAGAGATTTGATAAACGTCATATCCGTCCTTATATAAGCTTATGACAGCCTTAGTTGCCTTAAGATCTGCGTCTGAAATTATATAATCGACTTTTCTCTCTATCTTAGGATTTTCTGTTATTCTAGCCTTTTCTATCAATCCTGTCGGGCCGTGAGGCGGGGCATGTGGATCAAAATACAATGCTATACGGGGTTTGTTTTTTAGAACTACTTCAGTATCTAAAGATAAAGATGATGCCGCTATCTCTTGAATCATAGACAAATGTCTATCAGGATTTTTTGCTGACGTAGTTTCAAATCTTTTTTTAGCATTTACCAGAGATACTCTGTATTGAAAAATATCTTCTAAACCCATTTTGTTTTGATACCAAGTTTTGGGCGCATCAAAAATTGCTGTGTTTCCTGTTTCAGGTGGCAATAAAACACCTGCATTTATTTTGGGATATTGATCTTCCCCGACAAGAACAGAAGGTGGGCTGGATCCGAAAATTTCATTCGAAGTTATGAGACTTTTTATTTGTAAATTAGAAAGGACTCTCTTTAAAACGGGACAGGATGATTTATGTCTCCAAACCAGGCTACCACAAGAAGGGCACAAATTAGAATTTCTAAAGGAAAACATAGAATCACTTAGAATATTAGCCGAAGTTGAGATTAAAGAGAATTTGTATTGTATTACCAATTATTTTTTCTTCAATTTTTCTACAACTATTTTCTCATTACATTTAGAGCAATTGAATTTTGGCTCAAGAAATTTTTTCCCGGATTTGTTTCTCTTTAACTCGATATTTTTTACTTCATAGAACTTGCATTTAGGACATTCATACTCAACGATTGGATCCTGGCCTTTCATTTTAGCAACAAGGGCAAAGTCTCTTTTTGAGAAAAGATCAAAATCTCTGGATATACTCAATCCTTTGCTGACCCATTCTTTTATTAGTTTACTTTCCATTTTAAAACCTCTAAGCTTTCTTTTCTTTGCGTTTAGGCCTCAAAGCTCTCGAGTTGCAACTTCTGCACTTAATCTTCCCGGCTCTAACTTTGGCTGGATCAGCCCTTATCTTGTGTTTACATCTTCTGCAGACAAACACTCTATTGTACAGTCTTGCCATGGTCTCTGGGAATATTTTCTTAACCAACTAATTCACCTAGATTAAAATAAACTAATAAGATAAGAATTTAAGTGTTTAATAAAGTTATCGCCAAGTAAACTTTTCATTGCTCATTTGTGACTTGTATATAACGTCTTTCTACCACAACCAAAGCCAAAAATCCACCAACATTTGATAATGCTGGAATTCTTTCTCCTGGATTTGAGCTTACAAATTTCCTAGGCATATATCCTGCTCCACCATTAGGTAAAGTAAAAACAATTTGAACATAATCATTTTCTCCCCATCTAACCTCATCAGGATAACAGAATTCAACGCCTAATACACTTTCAGAAGCACGTCTTATAGCATCATTTTGTTGTGTTCTAGGTAGAAAATACCTTGGTTTAGTCATAAAAACATTGATTTTTTAAAGGATATAAACATATTGGCCTTTTTCTGTGATGACTTTAATAGGTATAATTAGACAACAATTTCTTAATTAAATCGAGAATAATAAGGATGAGAACAATAAAATCAGAAATACGAATAGTGGGGTTTGATGACGGTCCTTTCACACCTAGAAGTAAAGGGAATGCTATTGTTGTAGGAGTTGTTTATCGCGGAGGAAACTTTCTTGACGGTATATTGAAAACAGAAGTTGAAATAGACGGGTTAAACGCGACAGAAACTCTGGTAGACGTGGTGAATAAAACAAAGCATAAAGAACAGTTGAGGGTAATAATGCTAAAAGGCATCACTATCGCAGGCTTCAATATTATTGACATAAAACGGCTGTGTAAAGAAACTAATTTGCCTGTAATAGCAATAAACCGTAAAAAACCCAATTTAGATAACATAAAATTGGCTCTTGCTAAATTCAAAGATTTTAAAAAAAGATGGAACCTCATTAAAAGTGCTGGAAAAATTAATGTTTACAGAATAGAAAACAATAAAAACCTTTACTACCAATTTAGTGGTTTAGTCAAAACCGACGTAGAACGAATAATAGAGTTGAGTTGTACAAGAAGTTTAATACCTGAACCCTTGCGTGTGGCTCATCTGATAGCATCCGCGCTAATAAAGGGAGAAAGTGGTGGAAGGCCTTGAAAAAAAAAGAACTGATAGAAAATATAAAATATATAATATTTGGAATATTGGCAGCATATTTGCTCAATTTACTAATAGGTCTGATTTTAGGAACAAGTCTACCAGTAGTAGCTGTAGTTTCGGAATCAATGACACATGATGCTCTTACACCACTCAACCATTACAAGTTTTTACAAGAAAATTACAACTTCACTGAGGACCAGATAAATTCGTGGCCGATAAACAACGGTTTTAGAAAGGGAGATGTGTTAGTCATTAAAGGAATTGAAGAGAGCGAACTAAATGTAGGAGATGTTATTGTCTATAATATAAAAGGTCAAAAAATTCCGATAGTTCATAGAATAGTTAAAATCAGTGATAAAATAGTCACGAAGGGCGATCATAACCCCGTGGCTGATGGCTGGACACCGTATAAGATCCATGGAAAAACTATTTTTGTTGTACCTTATCTGGGCTGGCCAAAGCTGCTGCTCACAGAGCTATTAGCGAGGTTGTTCTAATGATATTTTGCGATAAATGTAGCAATCTGATGATATCAGAAAAGAGAGATGGTAAACTAAAAAATGTGTGCAGAAAATGCGGGTATGTTTCGAGAGATAAAAATGTTCATGCTACAAATATTTTAGAAAAAATTGAAACTAGAAATGACAAAATAAATATTATACTAGAAGACACAACTTTGGAACAATATCCGATTGACAAAAAAATGGTTTGTCCTAAATGTGATAACAAAGGTGCTTACTGGTATATGCAACAAACAAGAGCCGCAGATGAACCGCCAACAATGTTTCTATGCTGCACGAAATGCAAGCACAAATGGAGGGAATATTAATTTATGTCCAAAGTCTGCCTCCTGGTTGATCTAGAAAACGAGTGGACTGACACTAATTCGGAATATTATTTGGGTAATCTATCAAAACTAAAAAGAAACATCAAAAAGCTGAGTGATATTTGTAGGTCTCATAATATACCTCTTATTTTTACTCGACATATAGAAATCGACTCAAAAACGTTTTTTGCAGAGAATTCAAAGAATGTGGAATTGTTTGTTGAGAAAGAAAATGATGAAATTTTAATTACCAAAAATAAAATTAGTCCGTTTTATAACACAAGCCTAGATAACATTTTAAAAGAAATGAAAGCAGACGAACTAATAATAGCCGGTATAATGACGAACCTTTGCGTAAGAAGTGCCGTTTCTGATGCTTATGACAAGAATTATAAAATCACCGTTATAAAAGATTGCTGCGCATCAAATTCCATAGAAATAAACAATTTCACTTTTAAAGATCTGAAAAATACGAGACCTGAAATAGAATTTTTAACTGTTGATGAATTCATCTCAAAGAATATTTGAAATATCAGACGTATTCCTCTTTATGAGTATTATCTTTATCAAAACCTATTTGGTCAGCCAATTTAATAACATCCAAAACCATTTCTTTGATACCGCAAATGTAAATATGTTTATTTTTAGCATCTGTTACATATTTCTTAATAGCTTCTTGCACATGTCCCTTTTCTCCTTTCCATAATGAAGAAGGTCGTGATAAGGTAATTATGCAGTGAAAGTTTTTGTGTTTTTTCGTCAACTCTTCAAACTCTTTTTTGTATATTATTTCCTCTTCATTCCTAACACCAAAGAATAGCCACACGTCATAACTCAAATTCATATCAAGCAATGCTTCTATCATGGACCTGAATGGAGATATACCCGATCCTGTAGCAACAAATATAACATCACTATCAATAGGTTCATGTAAATTGAAATGACCATTTGGTCCAAATATCATTAATTCTGTTCCTGGTTTTATGTCACATAGAAAATTAGATGCATATCCACCCTGAACTCTTTTTATACAGAGTTCAATATACTTCTTTTCTTTTGGAGAACTTGAAATAGAGTACGGTTTTACTATTTTACTATTATCTTTATCTACAAAAACAGAAATGAACTGTCCAGCTTTAAATTCAAATTCATCACTTTCATTAAACTTAAATCGAATTAAATTAACTGTCGGGGTTGCGGTAATATTCTCAAGCACTTTCACTAGATATCTTCTCATTGTGACACCAAATAGAATTAATCTAGGAATGTTATACTTTTAATATTTATGCAATAATAGTCTAGAACTAAGGTTATTATCATAAACGTTCAGAAAAAAACAAAAAAAATAAATAATTTATTAAGTTAGTCTTATCTTCTAGCTTTCTTTTTCTTAGCTGCTGCTCTAGCTGCCAATTTTTTCACCTTATCTCTTTTATAAGAATAGTAAACAATACTATCCTGATACTCTATATTATGGGAATTTTTTTATATAAAATTATCATAAATTTCTAATGAAAATTATTGCGAGAATCTAAAAAGTCTGGTACAAATCCGTTATAAAATTTTTCATTATAATCGTTTCTTATTGGTACCAAGAGTAGTACAAATATAAACACCAAAACTATTTAAATTTTAGGTACCAGATAAAAGAGATGGGAGGGCTATATGTCCGCACGAATAATTGATGTGTTGATTAAAAATAATGCCGTCAATCAAGTTTTGAAAACAATTTTCAAGGAAAAGAGTCAAGGAAAGCCTGGGGTTACTATATCAGAACTCTCGGAAAAAACTGGTATTGAGAGACACAGACTCGCTGGAATTTTAGAGGTTCTTGTTGTTTTAGGTATATTAGTTGTCTTTGAAATGGGCATGATGAAGTTGATAGCGCCAACTGAAACACTGTTAAAGGCGAAAAGTATCCTTAGCACCTTGAAATAGAAATATATTTTATTTTTTATCTTGACTTAACCTTGTTTAGCTTTAAAACTCTCTTGACAATGTCAAGTTTCCACATAAGATAAATTATTATTCCAACGACAATAATCATAGTCCAATTGAATCCATTTGATTTGGGTTTATCCCAAACCACTACTTCTTCTTTGGCATATTGGATGTTATCAGGTCCTTTATAGCTCAGCTTCAATATCGCAGATTCTGTCTGCGGTATTTTAAATTTAAATGATGCGCTCTTGTCTATTTTAATTTTGGTAACATAATCTACATCGAATGTCTTGTTATTGATAATCAATTCGCTTTTAATAGCATCTGCTTCTGCTGTTCCGAGATTGTTAATTTCTATAGTTAACTTTTGTTCCACTATATCTGCTTCTGTTTTTAAAATATACAAATCAGGTTTACCGTTAATCAAAACACCAATATCAAATTTATCAGATATAACATTACCTGACTCGTCTTCATAGGTGATGTTAATAATTCCAGGATAAACACCATACTCAGCATCAGAGCTGGCATGAAGGTTGAATTCTATCAATTTATTTTCGTTTGAATCAACATCTCCTATATAAACTATTCCACCCGACAATACGGGAGATATTTCTTGTGATGACGATTTAAACGTGGCTACTGTTCTTTTGGCTTTACCCGTTCCTAAATTCTGTATAGCTGCTCTTATATCCTCAGTTTCACCTGGGTTGAACTCATCGCTTTTAACTGAAATAAGTTTGAAATCAGGCACTCCTTGAACTCTTATATTAATATTTTTCGTTAAATTAATTGTTGTATCATAACTAATTCTCAAAGGTATTTGGTAGACCGCAGAAACTGCCGAGCTGTTTACAAACAAGTTATATTCGATTATTTTCGTTTTGCCTGATTGTAGTTCGTTAATTTTTTCTGTAGAACTTTCTAGTAAAACAAACTGCTCCGGGGGAAGAAGTTCGACACTAATATCTTTTGCGGCTTTATTGCCGTTGTTCGATAATGACAATGACAAAACCAAATTCTTACCTGGTTCTACTGGATATGGATCTGTAAACGAAGTTTCGATATTAAGTAAGGCAAAATCTTCTGCTAAAACTATAGGAATAAGCAGTGCCATTATTAATATCATTATTTTACTTTTCATGATTATCCACCTTGCCGTCTCTCATATATACTTTTTTGCTTGCAAATTTTGCAATTGAAGCATCATGCGTGACAACCACAATTGTATATCCTTTAAGATTTAAATCCTTTAATAGTTTTACGATTTCTTGACTTGTCTTGGAATCTAGATTTCCCGTTGGTTCGTCTGCTAATATTATATTAGGATCGTTTGCGAGTGATCTTGCTATGGCGACTCTTTGTTGTTGACCACCGCTTAATTGGTTTGGAAAATGATCTCGTCTATTCTCCAAATTTACGATTTTCAACAATTCCAATGCTCTGCTTGACGATTTTGTTTTGTCTTTTCCAGATAACTGAATAGGCATTTCAACATTCTCGATAGCCGTCAATAACGGGATTAGATTAAACTGCTGAAAAACAAATCCTATTTTTTCTCTTCTTATTTCGGTTTTTTCATCATCAGATAATTCAGAAACATCAATATCATCTATTATCACTTTACCTGAAGTCGGCTTATCAAGAACACCCAACATGTGTAATAATGTACTTTTCCCACTTCCAGAAGGTCCTGTTATTGCAACAAAGTCTCCTTTTTTTATTTTAATATTGACCCTATCTAATGCTATAACTTCATTACTCATTCCTTCATTGTACACTTTCAACAGGTTTTCAGTTCTAATAACTTCATTCATATCTCAGCGCCTCTATAGGACTTAAATCAGCAGCTTTTTTAGACGGATATAATCCCCCTATCACTCCTAAACTAATGGCAAAAATCAAAGAATATATGATTAGATTAGGTGTTATAATTGCAATAGCCGTACCTTGGCTAACGGTCTTCATTAAAAAGGTTGATACAAATCCAACCATGACTCCAAAAATACCACCAACCAAACTAATCAAAGATGATTCGATCAAAATCAATCTCATGACAAATTTGTTTGTCGCTCCCAGTGCTTTCAATATTCCTATTTCTTGTCTCCTCTCAAGAACTGACATTATCATCGTGTTCATAACACCTAATCCACCAACTATTGCTGATATGGCAGCTATGCCAACTGTGAAAAACCGGACGTTATTTATTATGCCGGAAGCTTGCTTTGCTATGTCTGCCGTTGTCCTAGCAGAAAGATCAGTAAACTCTTCATTTATTGTCTCTGCTATTGAATCCATTTTTGAAACATCATCAGGAATAACATAAACGGCCCTATAAGTATCAAAATCATACACATCGTTCATCGTATCCAAAGGTAAAAAGATAATATCATCTGTGTCACTCTCAGTTTTTTCTAAAATACCTACCACTTCAAACTCTTCATCTTCTAATTCGATAAAGTCACTTAGGGTGATATGTCTAGTCTCTGCATAATTAAAACCTATCACAGTTACAAACTCATCTGATGATTCTAATCTTCTCCCAGATTCAAGATCAATATCCTTCCCTTCAAAATATTCGTTCTTATCAGGATCAAAACCATAAACAATATATTCAGGGCCATGAAACGGTATGATCGGACCTGTAGCCAAATTAAATGGTACTACGTCTTTTACTCCTGATACATCTAAAAGTTCATTAGCTTCATCTTGTGTTATTTCAGACCCAAGGTAACCAACAAAGAACGTGCTAGCATCTTTTGAAGTTACAGTAATAAATCCGCTCAAAAATTCTAGGTCGCTGTTAATTGTTTGAGTTAAACCTTCCGAAATAGAGCCAAGAGTTATAATAGCTGCTATACCTATAGTTATCCCTATTATCGTCAGTATTGTCCTTGTTTTCTGCCTCAGAATGTTTTTTAGTGCTAGATCTAACATAATCAACCGGTTGTTTATCAAGAATTAAAAATAAAAAGCTAACTGATATCATGTCAACAATCCTAAAAATGCCAAATTGCAAATAAAATAAATTTCTCTTTTATAGAAAAGGGAAATTATATTAAAGTATGAAATCTTAATTATTTTTTAATGCCTAATAAAAATCATTATCCTTTAAGAAAAATAGTTGAAATAAATCCGGAAACTGATTTTAGAGTGAAAATTATGGGTATTGTAGTTGATAAAAAGGACGATACAATTGTCGTGGATGATGGCACAGACAAAGTAAAGGTATTTGTTGATCTGCCATCTATTCTAGATAAGGTAAACGTCAATCATTTAGTTGCTGTTTTTGGAGCAACAATACCAACAGATTTAGGAATAGATATCAAAGCGAATGTAATTCAAAATCTTACTGGCTTGGATATAAATCTTTATAAAAAAGTAGAAGAATTGTATAACAAGTGGGGTGTTAATTAATGTTCAAAGCAACAATATCTGACACGAATTTATTAAAAGATTCTATATCAACAATCGGCGAACTTATCGACGAAGGTATTTTTAAAGTAAATAAAAACGGATTGAGTTTAGTTGCAGCTGACAGAGCAATGGTAGCTGTTGTAGAATTTAAACTTCCTCCAACTGCTTTCGAACAATTTGAAGTTCAAGATGAAAAGCTAATTCCTGTGAATGTCACAAATTTTGTGTCTGTCCTGAAAAGGGCCACTGGTGACGACAAGATTTCAATGGAACTCAAGGACAACAAACTAGATATTGTTATGAAGGGATCTTCAACTAGAAAATTCACTGTTCCTTTACTTGATATATCTCAAGATGAAATCCCACCCATAGATCAACTAGATTTCAAAGTGAAAGCTAAATTAAAGGCAGATGTTCTAAAGAATGGAATTGATGATGCAGAAGTTGTATCTGATTCTGTAGTTTTTGAAGCGAATAAAGAATTCTTTATCATCAAAGCTTCTGGCGATGTGAGTTCGACAGAATTGACGCTAAAAAAGGATGAAGAATCGCTACTGGACTTACAAACAAAGGAAGGTGCTAGAGCAAGATATCCAATTGACTATTTAAAAAAAATGATGAAAGCATCAAAACTTACAAATGAAGTAATAGCTATGTGGTCTAAGGACTATCCAATGAAATTAAGCTTCAAAGATTTAGATAAGGTAGAAATTAATTTCATTTTAGCACCGAGAGTGCAGGAAGAATAAATTTATTGCATTTAATCGATAGATATCAATGGAAGTAAAAGAAATACAGACAAAATCAATTCTTACTTTATCCAAGCTACCTGATACAGATTATGTAATCAATCCTTATGTTGGATGTAGATTTGGTTGCACATATTGCTATGCAAGCTTCATGGGAAGATTTGTTAGCAAACAAATTAATGATTGGGGAGAATATGTATATGCGAAAATTAATGCCCCTGAGCTTCTTAGAAATGAACTTAGGAAATTAAAAAATAAGGGAAGAAACAAAAGTGTTTTATTCAGTTCTGTTACAGATCCTTATCAAGGACTTGAAGCAAAGTACAAAATTACAAGAAAATGTTTAGAAATTTTACTGGAATATGGATTTGAAGGAACTATTAGCATTTTGACTAAATCCAATCTGGTGTTAAGAGATGTCGATCTGCTGAGTAAATTCAGACATGCTGAAATCGGCATGACCATAACTACGACTAACGATGACATATCAAGATATTTCGAAAAATTTGCACCTGCGGCAAGTGTAAGACTGGAAGTTCTTCAGAAATTAAATCAAACCGGGTTAAAAACGTATGTTTTTGTTGGTCCATTATTACCCCACTTTGTAGCCAAAAAAGAAGAATTAGACAGTCTATTCAAAGCTATAACGAAAACAGGTAATAAAGAAATTTATGTTGAGCATATCAACTTAAGCAAGTATATTTTAGAACGCTTAAAAAAAGAATTGAAAGGCTTGGATATTTCTATTCTCAAGCAATTTTACTATTCTAAAAACAAATCTTATCGTGACGAGCTAGACAATATTATAATGGAATTGGTTAGAAAGTATAAATTGAAACTCCGAATGGGATCAACAATATATCACGATGAGTTGAAGAATTAATATTTTCTTTGGCCTGCAAAAGGAACTTGTTGTTTCTCTGGAAAAGCACCTAGGACTTCATCTTTCAATTCCGACCATTGTTTTTCATTTAATCTTAGCATTTTTCTTACCTGACTTTTTACTCTTTCTGTTCTACGATTAAACGGAAAATACGTGTCAAATTCACCTAACTGTTCAACAACTCTTCTAAATTCTTCGTCTCGTCTTCCATATTCAATAAATCCTACACAATCTGAACCGAAAAACGCACTTTGAAACCAACCACCAGGAGCAACTAATTTTGATAAATTGCGAGCTAGTTTTCCTCTGTCGGCCCACGCATGAGTGTCAGACAAATAAACCACGTGATATTTTTCTTCAGTTGCGGGTGATAAACCCTCTATTTTATCACAGTAAAAATGAAAAACTCCTCTCATTGCTGTGTCTCTTAAAGATCTGTACCACGGTTCATATTCTAGAAAGAAGTGCCTTAAATTGTATGGAGTTAAAAATTCTTGTGAAAATCTATCTTTACCTCTTGCATCTTTTCTACATACAAAAAAGTTTGCTACTTCTCTAACATCTATGCCATACGTTTCTGGATATCTAAGAAGTTCAGGAAAAAACATCATTGCATGATTCAAATCTCTCACAACACCATCAGTATCTGCATTTAATAAACGTCCAAAAAATTCTTGGGGGGTTCTGCATCTACAAACATTTGCTAGTTTATATGCGACATATAGATTTTGACCTGGTTTAAAATCAACAAAATCAACTCTTCCAACTCTTCCGTATAGTGATGCTACCCAATCTAAAATTTGACCAGAAGCTGTTATAGCAAGTACTTTTGGATACTTAATACCTTGATTAGCAAGATCTACTAGTGTTGGAAGTATTTCAAGAGGATAAACACCTTTTTCTGTTGTCCAAAGAAAATTAACTAGTTTTCCATATCTTTCTTCAGGTGTAGTTGGTTCTGCTCTTTTATACATGAGTTATGAATAAATCTAAAGAATAAATGCCTAACTAACAGCAACATCTTTATCCAAAAAATGATATTATAATTATGGATCGAGAAGAATGGGGTAGTAGGCTGGGATTCATTGCTGCGGCTCTCGGCTCGTCTATAGGCATAGGGAATATATGGAGATTCCCTTACGTTCTAAGTTTAAATGGCGGCGGAGCATTTTTAATACCTTATATAATTGCTGTGGCATTTTTTGGAATTCCTTTATTGCTTATAGAATTATCAACAGGTAGAAGATTTAGAGAATCGATGGTAACAGCTTTTAAAAAAATAAACCCAAAAATGAAAATGCTAAGATGGATACCTACTATAACCATATTCTTCATTTTAAGTTATTATATAGTTGTTGTTGGATGGACGTTAACTTACTTTATCAATGCTTCTTTAGGACAATTTTTAGAATTTCAAGATTTTTCTTCTAGTCACCTACCGTTATTAGCGACAATCGTTAGTTTGACACTTGTGTTGCTAGTATGCAAGAATAGCATAAAAGATGGAGTAGAAAAAGTGTCAAAAATCATATTACCTATCCTTTTCATATTACTACTCCTGCTGATAATCAAAACACTGTCTTTTCCAAAATCATTGGAGGGAATAAAGAATTATTTCACTCCAGACTATTCAAAGATTTTTGATTTAAAGGTGTGGTTACACGCTTTCGGACAGGCGTTGTTTTCAATTGGTGTTGGTTATGGAATAATGATTACATATGGAAGTTATCTTAATAAAAAAGAGGACATACCACATCTCACAAACCTAATAGTATTCTCTGATACGCTCATAGCATTAATAGGAGGACTAATAATATTTTCTACCATCTATTCGTTCAGCCTTCCTATATCCGAGGGGCCCCATCTTGCTTTTGTTGTCTTAGTAAAAGTTTTTGAGGAAATACGTTTTGGTTTCGTCCTAGGATCAATATTTTTTGCTCTTTTATTTTTGGCTGGAATTACATCCGCAATATCCATGATGGAAACTTTGGTTTCAAATTTAGTTGATGAGTATAATTTTAAAAAAGAAAAGGCTAGCTTATTAATATTTTTCTTAATATTGCCAATAAGTGTTTTAGTTTCTTTGTCATACACCAATTTAATGAAAATCAATTTGTTAGAAATAATGGATTTCTATTTTGGAACATTGTTGACATTATTATCAGGAGCGATAGTGGCATACATCATAGGATGGTACTGGAATCCTAAATCATTGTTGACTGAAATGAATATAAGATTCGAGCTCGGCCTGAAAAAAATAGGATATTACATCGATCACTTTGTAGAGTATATCATAGTGATTAATCTGGTGAAATATGTAATACCTTTCACTTTGTTGCTAATTTTTGTTTTGAAAGTTGTTGGAGTGATTTGATTATTTTAAAGAATATCCTCCATCTACGACTAATACTTCTCCAGTAATATAACTCGCATCATCTGATGCTAGAAAAAGAATGGCTTTAGCTAATTCTTCAGGTTCCGCAAGCCTTTTTAAGAGAGTATTTTGCTTCATTCGTTCAATTAATTCTTCTCCGGCGCTTTTGGTCATATCAGTCAATACATTACTTGGAGCAACTGCGTTGACCCGAATGTGTGGAGCTAATTCTTTCGCAAATGATTTTGTGAGCGCCACGATAGAGTTTTTTGCACACGAATATGCAAGAACATATTGGGATCCTAATAATCCTACGGTAGAAGTCAAATTTACTATCGCCCCCTGTTTTTGTATGATAGGCGCTACTTCCTTCGTCATTAACCAAGCACTAGTGAGGTTAGCGTCAATTGTTTTTTTCCATGTATCTATATCAGATTTCCAATCACCTGGCCTAATAATTTCACCTGCGTTATTGACTAAGATATCAATCTTCCTAAATTTATCTACAGTTTCTTTAATTAATTTTTTTACATCTTCTTCTCGAGATACATCAGCCTGAACCACAATACAATTGTCTTTACCTATTTGTTTAGAAACATTCTCAGCGTCTTCTTTTCTGGATTTATAGTTTACAACTACTTTGCACCCTTCTTTTGCAAACAGCAAGGCTGTTGCTTTGCCGATGCCTCTACTAGAACCAGTAATAATTGCGACTTTATCTTTAAGTTTCATGAAATAATATTATATTCAAGAAATTTATCATTAACATAATGAACTATGTTGAAATTTTCTGTCCAAATACTTTGTGGAATGCGTTAGCAAATGGTAGTGGAATAAATCTAGGGAGTTCTGCGTGTTTCTTTTTAAAAGTTAAAAATAACCATTTATGAACTGTTATATCAAAAGCTGCACAAATATCCCATAGCGGGGGTATGACCAAAACTACATTTTTTCCTACTCGTTTAAGTTCTTTATAGAATTGTATCGGATCATCAACATGTTCAATCGTGTGGGAGCACAAAACATAATTAAATTGTTTATTTTTAAACGGGAGTTTGTATATATTCTTAATTAAAATGAAATTAGGGAGATTTTTATGCTTCTTAATATCTGCGTTAATTCCGCCTCCATTTGTTTTCCCGCAACAAATGTTAAGATCCCATTTTCTGCTTTTCAATATTTTATTTTTTAGAATTTTGTAACTCAAAAGGTGAGCGAAAATCAAATAAAATACGAATCCTAGAAAATAAGTTAAAAAAGACATCATAAAACACTTATTCTAAATTATATTCACATGTGATTTCCTCATCTCATCAATAAAAAGTCTGTGCGTGGGTTGCATTATATTTGTTTTGAATTCGTTCTCCAACGAGGATATCATTTCAAAACCTTGAGCGTTCAATATCATGTCAATCATTTTCCTTCCAGACTTTTTAACAACACCTACATCAGGAGAGTATGTCTTTCCATATCTTGCCTCAACTAAAGCAATAATCTTGTCTATGTTACTAGCAACTATAGCTTTGTATCCCTCCAAAAATTTTAGTTGTGATCTAGACAATTCTTTTCTAAATTCGTTTATTCTATTAACTAAATTTTTGTCGTCCCCTTTGATGAGTTGTCCGTCGCAATAATTCAATAAAAATTTCCTAGTGTCAAAAAGTTCAAGCGTGCTGACGCATAGGCCAATTGGTTTAATATCATGCATAGTTATAGTCATATCTACCACTAATATATTTGATATTTTAAAAATATTAAAGTGTAAAGTGACTGATATGGCAATAAGACAACCCATTGTGTCGGTCCTCGGACATTAGTCAATATCGAAGCTAACCGAAAATGTCGACCATGGGAAAACTAGTTTATTAGATTCAATTAGAGGTAGTGCTGTAAATCTCAGCGAACCTGGGAAAATAACGCAGCATATAGGGGCAAGCTTTGTACCCATAGAAAACGTCAAAAAAATATGCGGCAACTTACTAGAAAAATTCAACATTGACATAACTATCCCGGGTTTGTTGTTTGTAGATACACCTGGTCATGAAGCATTCACTACACTAAGAAGAAGGGGTGGATCTGTGGCTGACCTTGCAATTCTTGTAATAGACATCAATGAGGGATTTCAACCACAAACAAATGAAAGCCTTAATTATCTAAAACAATTTAAAACGCCCTTTGTAGTAGCTGCAACTAAAATCGACTTAATTCACGGATGGCATCAGAACAAAACGTCATGCTTTTTGGAAAGCTTTCAGAAACAAAATCCGAAGATACAAGATGAAACTGAAAGACAATTATATAATGTCGTATCTCAACTTGCAGAAAGAGAATTTGAATCAGAAAGATTCGATAGAATTTCAGACTTTAAGAAGCAAGTCGCTATCGTGCCATGTTCAGGAAGAACTGGAGAAGGTATTGCAGAATTACTTATGACCCTAGCTGGATTAGCACAGAGATTTTTAAAGGATAGGTTGACGTTGTCAAAAGACGGAAGAGGCACAGTTCTCGAAGTTAAGGAAGTAAAAGGATTGGGGACAACAATCGACGTTATTGTCTATGACGGAAGAGTAGAAGTCGGTAATTATATTGTAATTGGTGGGCAAAAACCACTGATAACCAAAATCAAGGCCTTACTCCGACCACCTGCATTAAAAGAATTAAGAGTAGAGAAGAAGTTTGACAGTGTGAAAGAAGTTCATGCTGCGGCGGGGATAAAGATTTCTGCTCCGGATTTAGAAAATGTAATTTCAGGGAGTCCCATAATTTTCGTTTCCTCTGAAAAAGACTTAGGAAGAGCTAAAGAAATGGTTCAAAAAGAAGTACAAATTGTCGATTTCAAGAAAGATGTCGATGGTGTTATTGCTAAAGCTGACACGCTAGGCAGTTTGGAAGCTCTAATAAAAATTTTAAATGATAATGAAATACCAATTAAAAAGGCAGAGATTGGAAATGTCAATAAACAAGATGTTATAGAACTTACGGCTGGCAGCAGTGAAATCAGAAAAACTATTTTGTGTTTTAATGTTGATTTGCAACCCGAGGCAGAAATTTTAGTAAGAGAAGGCAAAATACCAATATTCAAAAGTAATATCATATACCGGATAATCGAAGACTACAAAAAATGGGTTTATGATAAAACAGAAAGAGAAAAATCAGAGAAATTAGAATCTGTTATTAGACCGTGCAGAGTAAGGATAATTCCTGGTCTTGTTTTCAGAAAACATAAACCAGCTATTTTTGGCGCAGAGGTCACTGAAGGTGTTTTGAAAGTTGGAACACCGATGAGTTTAGAAAATGGAAAGGATGTTGGAAAAGTTAAACAAATACAAAAAGACGGCAAGAATGTGGATATGATTAGAACGGGAGATAAAGCCGCCATATCCATAGACGAACCAACTATTGGAAGACAAATAAATGAAGGTGACATACTAATTTCAGTTATGACATCACATAATTTGAATTTAATAAAAGAGATATGGGATAAATTACAGGATGATGAAAAATCATTGCTTGCTAAATGGAAAGTGATTTAATAATTTTTTTATTGTATCTTTTTCATCTTTATATTTCAACAGTCTGTAAGCCAATTTAAGACTAACCCATTTAAAACCGACAATACCTTCTTTTTTATCTGGAATTATTTTGTCATTTTTGTCAGCAAAAACAATATAGCATCTGACTTTCATTTTAATGTTTCTAGGATCAAAATAAATATACTCATGAATTTTTTTGGAAATTATAATTTTTTTTAAGCCCGTCTCCTCCTTAATTTCTCTTCTTAAAGCCTGTCTAGAACTCTCATTTTTTTCTACCCCACCTTTAACAAGTCTCCAAAACGGCTTCTTTTTATAATAATAATCATAACGTCTCAGTAAAAGAATTCTATTTGAACTTTTATCCAAAATTACTGCTTGAACTTTTTGTTCTGTTTTCATTGAATAAAATTAGATTCGGAAGATAATTAAGCTAAAACCTTTTCCGGTTCCGTGTCTCCCAATAAATATCTTATTTTTTGTTTAGATCTTTCTATTATTTCATCTAATTTCTCATTTCTTTCTAATTCTGGTAGTTCCTCTAAATCTTCTACCTGAATTAAAGTTCCTTTTGCAATTCTTGATAAATAATTTACTCTCCTATATCCAGTTAGAAATGTTGAACTTCCATTCGCACTGTTATCAGAATATATTTGGTTCGGCTTTAATGTACAACCATCTATTGCCATTCTTGAAAGAATAAATGCAAAAAATTCCGATGGTTTTCCATATGCTTCTGGATACAATCCTCTGTGTTTCAAATAGTATTTATCTAATTTTCGTGGAAATTCTGATCTCGTAATTTCTCCTATTCCTAACGAATACATAATAGCTGCATTGCAATAAAAAAGTAGAAATCTTATACTTGATTCATCGTCTGGCAATCGTGCATATCCCAGAACATTCACTAAAGCTTTTTTATATTCCACAATTGGTTTTTTTCCGTTAGTTCTACTAATCATTTTCATTCAACTTTTATTTCAATTGTACCTTCATTATTCCATCCATATGGATCATCACACACAAGCTCTCTTAACGCTCTAAAGTTACTATTTAAAACCAGATTTATCCCGGAAAAATCACGTTGCCGCCAATCAGGCAAACATGCAAGTTTTACGCATTCGCCCATAGATCTTCCATTAATACCATCTATTGCTGGAATCCATACTACAGGATATCCATCAAAGTACCAATTATCGTTGAAAGGTAATAAATACCCTGGAATTTGAAGTTGATGAGAATGTATATTAACTTTTAGTCTATTTCCTCTCAGTGTACTTGTATTCAGAACGCCTGCTGCCAAATTGTATTCAAATAAAACTGGTAGAGATTGTTGTTCCCTACTTAAACCATATCTACTCAAATCTCTTTCTACCCCAAATATTTCGACTGCTCGACAATATTTATCTGCTATAGACTTTGGATCAGACGTTCTAGCGCCATTTACGCTTTTTATTGCTCCTCCTGGTTGAAATTCTTCTGATATTGTTGTATCTACATTTGTAAAATCATCTGTTGTAATAGAAAAATCATCGTCTACTGCGAATACCAAACCTGGCTTTGAATATATCCATATACCAAAAATTCCGTAAATGGATTTAATATATTCAACTAGTTTAGCACGTGCATTCTCTCTTGCTGTCGAGTAAGGTTCTTCTGCTTCAGGTATAAGCGTTACAGATTTTCCTTTAGTTAACCAACTCTGAAGATCCTCTAAACCTACTAAATCAAGCAGTGTCGTGTATCTGTAAGTTTTTAGTCTATCCAGAGAAGAACCATATAAATCATATTTTACTCTATTTCTCGTTCCCATCACAATTAGTTCTGGTAAACCGTATAGTATTTCTTTGGCTTTACTGAAAATATACCTTACATCAGGATCTTGTTCCGCTGCCAAGCTATATGGAGAAGTTGGAACTCTATATAAGATTTTTCGTGCAGGTGCAACGCTCGATGTCATAGCTACGATATAGAAATAAAGGATTTAAGAGTTTCTAGGACTTATAAGTCATGGAATTTACCTAAAAATGTGCCGTCTAAGAGATATATTTCCGCTTTCTTAAGATCTATAAAATCGTTTTTCATGAGTGGGCCTAGAAATTCAATCATGCCTGTGTTTTTATTTTGAACATTTATCGGACTTCCTGATATGAGTTTGTTAAACGATGGTATAACCACTACTTTCAGTTCTTTTATTTGTTTTTTATACTTTTCAAAAATTTTTTCAGATCTAACGTTAGATTTAATCCAAATTGGTTTAACAATCCTATATCCTAGTTTGTCCTTAAATTCAATCGCAGGATGTATATGACTGATTATTATGCAATCAGATGACAGCAAACTCTCAGCCGGCCAAGCATGACCATGCAAGAAACCATATTTCTTTATTTTGAAACCTTTTGAACTATGGATTTTAATGCCTTTGGGAACTATATTTTTTAAAAAAGTATCGTGATTTCCTATGCATATATCTATTCTCGCTATTTTTGAAAGTTCTTCTAAAAATACAGGAATCTCTCTTTGTTCTTGAAAACTTATGCCTGGGACTTCATGTTTAATGTCTCCCAATAGTACAAGCCTCTTCGCTCCAGTCTTCTTTATCAATTTTTCTATCTGGTTTCTCATTTTGTTGATTTGTGTGGGTATGTTAATCCCTGACTTGTAAAGCTCGTGTTCTATTCCTATATGTAGATCAGCGAGAACTAATGCAGAAATTTCATCTATGAATAAAACTGGTTGATTATGAATAAACCTCATAAAATCTAAATCGATTTCAAGTTTAAAACAATAATACTACCCCAATCCCTTATCAATCTCTCCTAATCTAGATTTAATATCATCCACGTTCGTGCTAACTTCTGTCAACGACTGGCTCACCTGTTCTTCTGTTTTAATAGGTTTTACACCAACCTCTGTTTTTCCTTCATTTAAAATTCTTATAGCACCATAAACGACAAAAGCAACTATAGCGAGACCAACCAGAAATTTTAACCAAAAAGGTATATTGAAACTACTTCGTATTTGCGGATTCATTTGTCTTGTTATCATTTATTAACCTCCTGAGTTTTACCATATTCATATTTCATTTCCATAAATTTGACCAGTGGACCGTCACATAAAGATAAGAAATCTTCTTTATTTCTCATATCTTCAAATCCTAAAGCATAATTATCAAATTTGCATGTCATTGACGCAAAACCATCTGGTATGCCACTGCCTTTCATTGTAACTTTCATTACACATTTATTATCTTCAATTCCATCTATTGTAACTTGCGGTTCATTTTCGCCTTCTGGAGCAAAACTAATTTTTTTACATATCCTGAATGCTCTTTCAAAACAGTTCCCATCATTCTTGCAATCAGTCAACAAGCCTTCAGTTATTTCCTTGGCATCGCTGCCAGAGCTTAACATTAAATATAATATGTCTTTTAACATAACTTCCTTGATATACTTAACATCTCCTTTAATTTCTACGACATCATCTATTGTCATCTTATCGATCCTTGATTTAATTTTAGATTTTATTTCGTCCACTTTTTCTTTAGCTGTCTCAAACATCGACGAAACTCTTCTGTATTTTTCTTCCTCAGGGGATTTTATCGACGCATAATAATCAGCTATTGCGTTTGTTTCTTTAGATAACTTATCCAACTCTATCTTAAGAGCATCCAACTTCAATGCCAATGACAACAACCCAGATGTGTCAGGAACTTTTTCAACTTTTTCAACATAAGTATTTCTGTCATCTCCCCTGGTTAGGCAGTCATGAAATACCACGCATCCCTGCTCGTTCTTTTTTACTATCAACTCTCCGCCTTTCTCTTTGCACTCACTATAAACCTTTTCAGGAACATCATTATAACAAGATTCTTTTTCACCGCACTTTAATACAGGACAACCTGTTTGAGAATCGAAATCTTTGATCACTTTTAGCCCCTGCATCTCACACTCCTTTCCTATTGCTTTAGTAGGCGGAGTTATCTCTGAGCAACCTATTCTCTTCTCTTCATGAATACATTTAGGAATCTTGCAGTTATTTTCAAAATTAATGAAACTCTTACCACCAACCTCTTCGCATTTTCTTAAAGCCGATTTTATTTCTTCATCGTTGGGACATGAACGGGACTCAAACTGAACAGGGTACATGGAGATAGGAGCAATAGAAGCCGGGGTTGCACTCGTGCTACTTGTTTCAAATGAACATTCGACATACTCGCAACCGCTAAAATCTTTTCTAACTACAATATTGCCACCGTTGTTTAAACACTTCTCTTTTAAATAAGGTGGGTTTTGAGGACATTTCTTCTCACAATTGACCTTAACAAATCCGCTTTCGTCTATTTCTCTTTTACATTCATTCGATGTTACTACCATCTCTCCACCACATTTGTCAAATTTGATTAAATTACCTGTACAAGAATCATACCACCCTTCCCTTTCAGTTCCTATATCTCTACAAGTTTTCTTGCAATGATAGGCACATTCTTTACAAGTACATGTATCACCTGATTCATAACATGGGTTTTTAGTTCCATCCGGGCACATGACATATTCCGGACATTTTCTTACAGGTGTTTTCTCGCATTCATAGCCGACAGCACATCCCTTATCATTATAAATGGTTTTCATTCTCCCATCCTTGCAATAGTCAGATGGAGGAGAGGTTAATCTGGGACACTCTTCTTGACTCTTGCATACAGATGAATCACAAGGCACTTGATATTGATTTGGTAAATTGCACCCGCCCTTATAGCATAATCTAGAAAATGTATCAAAGCAGCATGTGTCTTCCGATCTGCATTCATTCCACACTCTGAAGGAGTTTACTCCACATTTCGCGATGTCTCTTCTCACGTCCATAGTGGCAGAAATTCCATCTACATTAACTAATAGTGCTCCGGCTGAACCCACGTTTTCAAGTTTAAGAGTTTTCAAACCCACTTTTGTAGAATCTCCGGCATTTAGCGAAATCTCTCTACTTGTTTGGGGATTGCCCTCTTCATAAACAGTTAAAGTGGCCTTTCTTTCTGAGAAACTATCTGAATATCTTGCCTCTTTACTTGTTATACCCACGCCATTGATTATTTTTGACTCTCTTATTTCGTTATTTACATTACATCTTTTAGAACATGACTCATCGGCATACTTGCGCCAAACTTCATTAGATTTGCATGATGTAGAATCGCCTTGATCTTCTGAATAACCGTCATAGCATTGCCAATAGGCATTTCTATAGTTCATGCCAGAACGCAGAGTAGTTGTTGTCGACGGTGTTGTTAATGGACAATCTTGAGGGCACTTTCCGATCGTACAAGGAGCTAGAGGGCATATTTCGCCAGTACAAGGTGGGCAATACGCAGCTTCGCCTTCTTCACAAACACCGTTACCACATGCTGATTGAATGGTGGTTGTCGTTTCGCAGATTAATTTACCACAGGACTGGCAGCTGCTGCCTTCATATTTACACCCAGAAGGAGGAGCAGGACAACTAATACAAGAAGTGATTGTTGGGTTATTACATGGACTTGCACAGTTAATACATCCGTTAGCATCTGGTAAATGATTATCTGGACATGGGTCCCAGACACATGCGATATCAGCACATTTTATTGTAGTACTAGTCGGAGACAAACAAGCACCGTCTCTACATCCATTAGGACATTCATAAAAATCAACATATCTATATCCGTCTTGACAATAAAATTCTTGCAAAGAGTTTTGTGTTTGCGGCGTACCGCCAACATTTGCACTAGTGCCACATATATCTGTTACATAAGTGGATATCATACAATTAGACTGATCAGCACATTTAGTCACTCCCGCTGTTGTTCCTTTAACATGATAGTTCTTACCATTATCAGAATCTTTGCATGATGGAATGATCATTGTCGTGGTAGTGATTGGCCTAGCCACACACTGTCCGTTTTCTTCAACGCATTGCTTGTCTGAAGGCGATGCCACTAGAGCACAAGCAGTATCTGGATAAATTCTAGCACAAGTAAAACCACACCACCCGCAATATCCTTTTAAAGTGGTTGTTGTAGATAATGTTGCAGTTGTTTCGCAAATCAAAGTACCACAAGATTCACATGAACTGCCCTCATATCTACAACCTATTGACGTCGATGGACAACTAACACACGCTTTTAGAGTTGTAGTAGTTGAGGGAACGCATGAAGGTGATTTATTACAAACACATGTTGTTCTATCAAAACCCCCATTGTTGCATCCTCCTCCCACATATCCTGGTGCACAATCGGTACAAACAGGTGGACAATCTGCATCCGTGAGCATGCAACCAATACTAGTCTCGTTTTGAGCACTTACAACCGTAATTAAACTTAAATATAATATTACAGCCAACAAAAACCGCATAATACTAAAATAGATTTCTAGTTATTAAAAAACTGTGTTATTACTTTTATGGGACTAAAATAACGTCCTTATAAATATTACTATTCAATAGTAAATTACTTTAAAGTGGTGAAGTGATTTAATGAGTACCAATGATCAATCTGTTCTACTAAGTAGATTATTTGGAATTTTTATAGATCAAGGAATGAATAGAGATACTGCAAGAGTATTTGTATCACCCCATACATCAGCTGGATTTAACGGCATAAATCATATTCCTTACACAAATGGTCAAAAAATATCACTAGGTGTTTTAGATCCACAAACTGCAAGAGATGTTGTTGAAGCAATAAAAATGTCGGGGGGGAATATTGTTAGATATCCCGGTCCCAGAATAAATTCATTTGATATAACTACAAGCTCAGCGGAGGCTACTTTGGATGATTATTTAATAGAAGCTGCATATAGACTAGAAGTTAAGCATCCAACTCCGTATGGATTTGATATTTATACCTTTGACAATGCTATTGTAAGACCTGATAAACGTATTATTCACATCAATATGCATGACCGATCTGTCCCTGTTTTTTCTAGATATGATGAAAATGCTATTAGAAAAATTATCTCACTTAGTATGGATGAGGAACAGCATTTAAAAAGAAGAGATGAACCATCGGATGAAAGAGACTCTTTAGTTCAAGCATTGATTAGTTTGGGAAGATCAACTGATTATTCCAGAAGAGATATATTGGCAGAGTTAGGTGTTGATAATCTTACATTTTACAGAACATTTTATGCAGTGAAAGAATTAAAACGTAATCAAAATGGTAAATTTTATCATCATTTTGGACATTTCATTAGATGCGTCGATGATTCGCTATTTTTAACAATGAAGTTAATAGAAGCCGGGTATAGACCTGACGTTAATGTCGTAGCGAATGGTGCAATGACACACGATGCTGGAATTGGTAATTCAGATCATGAAGAAGTCGGAATTAAAATAGTTGAAGAATGGAATTGGTTAAGACCATATATTCATGATATTGGAAAAACTATTTTAGGAACTAGAGTTATAGGCTCTCCACCAAAATATCCGCCAGAATCATTAGAAGCTCAAATAGTCAGAGACTCTGACCAAAGATCATTTAGTGATGAAAAATATTTCTTATTAGGAAATTTACAATTAATAGCAGAATTCGGGGCCAGAGATCCTGAAAAATGGTATAATGGTACACTAGAAATGCTCCAAAGTCATGCAACAGCATTAGCAGAACCAGCAAAAGGGGCCAGAAACGTATGTTTTGCATATTGTACAGAACCAGCAAGAAGTCTTTGGGATGCGGGTGTGTACGAAAATACTCGATTATGGTTGAAAATAGGAAAATCTTTCTCTAGAGATGCTATAAGTTATATAGAAAATGGCGGGGATATAAGATTTTTCCCTGTTCACCGTTATATGACAACTGATAGTTAATATCATAATTTACTAAATAAAAATATCAAAGCCAGAACTACGATTATTATAACGATTATTATTTTTCCGTATGTTTTCCAATACTCTAGTATTGAGTTCCCACTTGATTTCTCCATAATTTGGTATATTTCGTTTTACCTGTTAATAAAAACAGTTGTTACAAATCCAACAACAATTAAAAGTAAAAATAATATTCCAATCTTCTTAGAGAAATCTTTTGATCCAAAACTGTACGCAATGAAAAATTTAACAACAGTGTTTGATAACAAGGCGAGTAGTATGGCAAATATGCCTGTTTGATAATTGATTGATTTACCGACCGAAGAAGAAACGGAAAGTGTTATCGCATCAACGTCTGCAAATCCTGAGATGATGCTGGTCGTAAATAAACCCAAATTTCCCAAATATAATACCGAGATTTTAGATAAAAACAATATCAATACATAAAACAAACCAAACTTGAGTGCAGGCATCAGTGTAAATGGGCTCTTAAGCTCTACCTCAGCATTTATGTTTGATTTTTTGTGCCATATTATCAGAGATCCTATAATTCCGGTAAGAGCCATCATAGACAAAGGTATGAATAAAAAACCGGAGAATTCTCTGTTTACGAAGTAAACTTCTATAAAAACTCTTATGAACATGACCGATGATGCAAGAATAGTAGCGAATACAAACGGATTCGTGTTTTTCTCTTTCTTAGACAAATTAGACATTGTTGTAGTCACGGCTGTACTTGAAACTAATCCACCAAGCAAACCCGTAACACCCACTCCCTTCTTGGTCCCAAAAATTCTGGTTAAAACGTACCCGAAAAAGCCTATACCTGATACAAAAACGACCATAAGCCAAATATTATAAGGGTTCAAAACGTCGAACTTGTCATAGGAGACTCTTGGGAGGAAAGGTAAAATTACAAACGCTATTATGGCAAATTTCAATGTGTCTAAAAGCTCTTCGTGTTGTATGTTGCCAACAAAAGAATGCAGTTTATCTCTCAAAGATAGAAACACCGCCATAGAAATTGTGAATGCAATCGCGATGTTCTCTGGTCCGAAATAAACCAGAACTCCCATTAAAAATGATAACAGAACACTTATTTCAGTAGTCATACCAAAATCTTTGTTGAAATAAGAAGTCACTAGATATCCTGCGATGGTCAGAAGTACGATTCCTATAAGCATGACTGGCAAGAAAGCAGGACTAAAAGTATCTGATATGTATGCAGTGAAAGTTCCTAGAACTGTTATGAGCATGAACGTCCTTAAACCAGCAAAGTTTTTTTTGTTGGACATTTTAATTGAAAGTTCTCTTTCCAAACCAACCAAAGCCCCAAGAACAAGAGATAGAATAATTTTTATGGCAAAGATAATTTCAGTCATTACAATTTATTTGGTGATTGCAATAATAAGTTTATATCATTGTTACTCTCTCGACTGTCGTGCTTCCACCCAACATCTTATCCCTATTTAATCTGTACAGCTCGCCTGTCACCGCGCCTTCTAATGTTTTATCGTGAGTAATTATGAACACTTGTTGTATATAATCTCCAATTTTATTTCTCAGTGTTTCCGATAAATCTTCCACTGCTTTCATATCAAGATTATGCGTCGGTTCATCCAGAATTAGCCACTTCAATTGCGGAGCTAGTATCAAAGAAAAAGCTATTCTAAGAACTAATGAAGATATGCTTCTCTCACCACCGGATGCTATGCCATCCACATCTATCCATTTACCAGATCTGTCTCTGAGTTGTAATACATAATCTCCCTCTTCTATGTTCAAACGTATATCCGAAAAATCTGTGTATGGATAAACATCTGGCCATATCTGATTCATTGTATAATTGACGGTACCTATGAACTCTTCTCGCAATTGAACTTGTGTTTTTTCTAGGGCTCTTTCAAAAATGGAAATATCTGAAATTAATTTATCCAATTTTGCAATTTCGTCATAATGTTTCCTAGCTGAATTCAATTCGTTTTCCAACTCTTCTAATCTTTTTTCCTTTTCGAAAACTAATTGATTTGAACTCGAGATTTTTTCCTTTAATTCAGATTGCCTCATTATGAGTTCTTCATACCTTCTTCTGGTATCTATCACGTTGTCTTTACCTATTCCGTTATAAACGACTATCAACTGAGACTCTAAAGTGTTAAGCAGCGAAGATAGTTCGTGAATTTTATTCTCTCTTTCTTGGAGCTCAGAAATTCTAGAAAACAATATTTCGTACTCCTTCATCTCGTTTTTCATGTTTTTGCTCAATATCTGAAGTTCATTTGTTTGTAATTTTATTTCCTCCATGTTTTTCTCTATATCCTCTTTTTTGGAGGCTAAATCAGGTAAAGATTGCTCTATCTCTGACAATTCTTTAACCAAAATTTCAAAACTCTCTAATTCTAGAAGTATTTTATTATATGTATTAAGAGCCCTTTCCGAGGAGTTTAACCTATTTAAAACGTCGGTTTTTATTTTCTTCTTTTCATCTAATTCTTTATTTAGATTATCTACTGTTTTTTGTCTCTCTTCTATAAGATGCTGTTTCTTATCTGTATCTATTTTAGAATTACATATGGGACATTCGTCTTTTAGTTCTTCCACTTTTAAAATCAATTCATTTAACTGATTGAGAGAAGAGTTTATCTGTATTATTCTTTCATCTATTTCATTGATCTTATTTCTTTCTTGCTCAAATAATATTCGAGGGTTATCACCATACAACCTCTTTATCTCCCCTAATTCGTTTTTCAAAATTTGCTTTTTATCAATTTCCTCTTTCTTTTTAGTTCTATCTCTCTCAAGATAGTAAATTTTAATTTTATATTCAGAAACCAGTCCTGTATACTTATTCAGATTGTTCGTTTTTTCGTTTAAAAATTTGTCAACTTCTTCTAATTTACTTTGTAACTCTGTTAATTTACTTTTTATTTCATTTGCATTAACATCCTTGAGTGTTTTTCTAATCTCAAATATCGATCTTTGGTTCTCTTCCTTCGTGGCCTCCAATGATTTTTTATTCTGTTTAAGCTCGCTTAATTTTTTATCTAGTTCTTCCAATTCATGAAGTTTTTCTTCCCATTCCTTGCATTTTTTAGTATGAAACTCATAGTCACTAGATAAAAAAGATTTATTTTCAATCAACCCTTTTAGATTCTTTTTAATATCCGAAATTTTATTTTCTATATCCTTTATATCTACTAGACTTATTACGCTCTGCTTACCCAGCTTTCTATCAACGATCTTATTCTTCAGTGAAACTGCTGATGATCTTGCTTTTTCAAATTTATCAATCATCAACATGTTGTCTATCTTTTTCATTCTCTCTCCTTTGGACAAACGTAGAAAGTAGTCTAGCCCATTTTGCTCAGAATAAATAGACCTGCAAAAAAGCTCGTAATCAACTTTCAGGACTTTTTCTATCATATCATTGACTCTTTGAGTATTGGGAGCTTCGAGAAGTTTCTCCTCCTCCTTTATTTCGCAATAAGTAGTGCCTTTTCCTCTTTCAATAACTCTCATGACCGAATATTCCTTGTCGTCGATAACAAAATTAATGATTACATTTGACTCGTTTTTAACATACGGTCTGCTCATTATTAAATCGTCTAATTTTACTTTTTTTGATTGTAAATTAGGAAACGTGCCAAATAAACCAAATGATATAGCGTCTAAAACACTACTTTTCCCGCAACCTAAAGACCCTGTAAACACATTTGTTCCTGGACTAAAACTTAACGTGGAATCTAAATGCGATTTCCAGTTTATCATCTTTATTTGAGTTATCATAGCTCATCCTATCTAATTTTTTTAAAAATTTCATTACGTTTTGATCTTAGAAATTCTTTATCCTTGTTACTTGTTATCCTAGATATAGCGTCATCAAAACTGAACCATTGAGCGCTAGTGTTTCCAAGGATATTTCCTGGTAAAGGGTTGAGTTTTGTCTCAACTGATTTGAATAAAAATATGTGTATTTCTTTTTCTATAAGGGAGAATACGTTACTTGGCCTTCTAATTACACCTAATTTTTCAATTAAAGATAAATCTTTTAATCCTGTTTCTTCATAGATTTCTCTTCTAGCTGTTTCTATTAAACTTTCTCCTTTTTTAATTCTCCCTTTAGGCAATGACCATGAGCTGATTCTAATACTCTTATCGTTAACCAAACAGATTTGCTTTTTTTTATTTAAAATGACTCCACCAGCAGTAACACTAACAAATATTTTCATAATATCACCTTGTAAAAGACGTAAGTGTATTCTGATCACCTGTCAAAATATCCAGAGTTTTATCAACTTGCCCTTCAGACAATAATCCAAAAACGTAGTTAGCATCAAAATGTTTGGAAAATTTCATCTCAGATAAGATTTCGTTCATTACTTTTAATCCCAGCTCTTCTATAGGAATGTTTTCACCGCTTCTCATTTTCTTAAGCAGTTCTATTTTATTTGCAATATCTTCAGATTCTATTTCTTTAACAAATTTGAGTATAATCTTGTTCTCATACTCGTCATTTATTTTTTTCAATTCTCTGTCAACAACATCAAACCTTTTGCCTTTAATTTTAAATCTCACTATAGGAATTTTTTTGTAATTGTTTTGTAGGATAGAATTGAGTTTTCTGCGTATTTGATCTGGAAACGTCTTCTTTTCATCTTCCACTGTCTCCTCATAGAAAAACCTTCTAGTATTATCCAAAGGAACAAAATCGAATTTATTTTCAGGTAAATATAAATTGTGTATTCCTTTAGGATTGATGGCTTCTTCTTTTTTTAATTGGGTTACTATAGTACTACCAGTCAACAAAATATTTGTCTTGCCGACTTTGTCAACAATGGAACTGTGTATATGACCGTTCACTATCAAATCAAAACCCTGAGGTAGGTTAGATGTATTAAGAGATGGTGGCTCTAAAGGTGAATAAACATATGGATCAATGCTCTGATGCAACATGAGGATGTTGTAGCAGTCTTTTATTGGCTGTGGATTCCATCTATCCATGACCTGTTTTGCGTATCTTTCAGGCACACCAGACATTCCCTGAATTGCCACTTTAATTCCATTCTTTTCAAAAACCAAGCCATTCATATGCAAATGAAAAACAAATCCAGTCAACTCCAATGCTTCTATAGCATTATGGTCCTTACCCAATCTTTCATGTGTTCCGTGCAAAGTCAATACAGGAATCCCTTTTAAGGCTCTTTCAGAAATTTTATTCATATTCTTGTTTATCGGCTCAATTAATTTGATGCCGGAATCTTCTTGCATAGTTGGTTTCGATAATATCTTCAATACCTTTGCCCACACATCGGGTTTAGGAAATCTGTTATCGAATATATCACCAGCTATCAAAATAAGATCTGATTGCAGACTCTTCTCTACAGCCTCCTCTGCATTATCGAAACTGTCGTTTTCCAGTTTTGAATTTGAATTGCACCCAAAATGCAAATCGGAAAAAATAGAAATTTTCATGAATATGATGTCGATTAATAAATTTAAATGATTTAAGTTAAGTGTATTGCCCTAAATTAATGTTCTCCATGTAATTTTTCTTAAAATATGTTAGCAATTAAATCTTTCACTCTTTCTGTAACATCTTTTTTAGAACCATTAACAACAAAAATGGGTGCATCGTAATTGACCTTGAATTTCTCAACAATTTCGCTTATTCTGTCATGCATTTCATCTCTCCATACAGGATCTATCGATCTAAATTTATCATCAGCAATTCTGCCCATAAAGGGTTGCAAAAAAATAATCATATTATAGCTTTCAGAATGTTCAAAAACTTCTTTTTCCTTTTCTTCGATGATTTTTTCAGATAAATTTACTTTTTCTGCCACTCTTTTCCAATATGCAAAATTATCTATAACACCTCTATCCATTAGAATTATGTCATGTTTCTCCCCTAGCTCTATCTCCATTTTTTTCTGTTGATTTAGTATCCAATCTTGAGCCTTCACTGTTGCCATTTCATTAACTGGATATGGGCAATCCCTGACTACTTCCGTTAGCATTCCGACATTATGACCTTCCCTGCTCAGATAATCAAAAAGGTTTTCACAAACCGTAGTTTTCCCGACGAAATGTGTTCCTATTATAGCAATTTTTTTAGCTTTAGAAGTCATCACATAAATTAGAATTTTAATTATTAAACAATTGCGCTTTTTTTCTATTTTTTCCAAAATTCTATCTAGTCTAATTTTAGAACCGTTACTCCAGTCACTAAGCCTAATAACAACCGAACAAAAGGCTTATAAGTTCTACATATTATATTTTTTCAAGTGAAAAAAATGGGTGAATACCTTCCACTTGTTGAATGAGTTCTTCTTTTTATATAGTTCTAATTCTAATAAAAATAATTTTGACTTATTAAATGAGAAAATGAATACATGGGGCAGTGGTCCAGTTTGGTCTACGATTCTAGCCTTGGGAGTTAGCGACCCGAGTTCAAATCTCGGCTGCCCCACTTAGAATTGGTGGTATGATATGTCAGAACAAATAACATTTGAAGATTTTGAGAAAGTCGATATTAGAATCGGCAAGATCATAGAAGTGGAAGACTTCCCTGAAGCTAGAAAACCATCCTATAAGTTGACAATTGATTTCGGGAAAGAAATAGGAATGAAAGGATCAAGTGCTCAAATTACAAAATTATATAAGAAGGAAGAGCTGATAGGAAGAGAGGTAATAGCAGTAGTCAACTTTCCAAAAAAACAGATAGCAAACTTTATGTCAGAGGCGCTTACATTAGGTGTGCCTGATAAAGACGGCAATGTTGTATTATTAAAACCAGAAAGAGATGTGGAATTAGGAGTGAAAATGTTTTAGGTGAGCAAAATGTCAGAACAATTGGGAATCACAGTAAAAAAATCCGAAAATTTTTCAGAGTGGTACAATCAAGTTGTACTGAAATCTGAACTGGCTGACTATGCTGCTATAAAAGGATTTATGGTCATTAGACCACTGGGTTATGCTGTTTGGGAAAATATCATGAAAGCCTTTGATGGTATGATAAAGAAACTGGGTCATAAAAACACATACTTCCCTTCGCTAATACCTGAAAAATTCTTACATAAAGAAGCCGAACATTTCAAAGGCTTTGTACCAGAAGCTTTTATTGTAACACATTCTGGGAACAATAAACTAGAAGAGAGGTTAGTGGTCAGACCTACATCTGAAACAATTATGTACGACTCATATGCCAGATGGATAAGAAGCTGGAGAGACTTGCCATTATTATTGAACCAATGGAACAATGTCTTGAGGGCTGAGATTAAGGCAACCAAACTTTTCTTAAGAACAAGTGAATTTCTCTGGCAAGAGGGTCATACAGTCCACGCGACTAAAGAAGAGGCCGACAAAGAAGTCATCACTATACTTGAACTTTATAAAAAAATCGCAGAGGAATATTTGGCAATACCTGTAATTGCCGGCAGAAAAAGCGAGATGGAAAAGTTTGCTGGCGCCCTTTACACTACTGCTATTGAAGCACTAATGCCAGATGGAAGGGCATTACAAGCGGGCACTTCACATAATTTGGGACAGAACTTTGCTAAGGCTTTTGATATAAAATTCTTAGATAAAGACGGTCAAAACAAATACGCATGGCAAACAAGTTGGGGAATATCAACTAGATTGATAGGCGGCATGATAATGACACACTCGGATGACAAAGGATTGGTATTGCCTCCAAAAATAGCTCCCACACATGCAGTTGTCATACCAATAAAATTTAACGAAGAGGAGAAGGTTCTCAAAGAAGCGATGTCTATAAAGACGAAACTAGAAGATGCGAACCTCAACGTAGAGTTAGACGACAGGAACGAATACACCCCTGGATGGAAATTCAATGAATGGGAATTAAAAGGTGTGCCTGTAAGAATTGAAATAGGTCCTAAAGATCTGAAAAAGAAAGAGGTTGTGCTAGTTAGAAGGGATACATCTCAAAAAACAAGTGTCAAAATTTCGAAACTCGTAAAAGAAGTTGAAAGCCTATTAAATGATATTCAAAAAAATCTTTACAAAAAAGTGAAGAAATTCCTCGAGGATGAAACGAGAATTGCTAAAAATTATCAAGAATTCAAAGAAGTGATTGTGGCGGGCGGATTCGTAAAGGCGGGTTTTTGTGGATCAAGACAGTGCGAGGAAAAAATAAAGAATGACACGACTGCAACTAGCAGAGTTATACCGTTCAAAAAAGAACCTGTAAAATGCATTATATGTAACAAAGATGGTGAAATGACTTACTTTGCAAAGGCTTATTGATTTTATAAATTTATTATATAGAGTGAAATAATGATTTTCATAACAGCACTTTATTGGTTTGTTCTTGCGTTATTGTTCGCTCTATTGGAAATAGAAAACGAAGGCAAATATGGGTGGGCCGAAAAATCCCAGACGTGGTATAGAACAAAAAATCACTATCCCAAATTAATAGCTCGTTTCATTGGAGAGAAGCCACTAACTGGATATCATATATTTGTGTTTTTAGTTGCATTCGCCATATCGCATGCACATTTTTTTATGGGAGTTGAATGGTCGTTAACCAACGAACTAATAGCATTGTCCATATACTTTGCATGGACACCTTTGTGGGATTATTTATGGTTTATATTTAATCCTAATTACGAATCCAAGAAATTTAAAAGATCAACAGTTTGGTGGTATTCAAAAAGTATATGGTTTTTTGATTTAATGCCATTAGGACATGTGATACAATGGTTTCTCTCAATCTTCTTATCTTTCATGACTTATTTAATAACTAGTCAAATCAGCGTATTTTATTCTCATCTATTATTCACGATTTATTTGACGATACTAACAGTGTTTGCTTATATTTTTATATCGCCGATTTATAAAAAATGGTACAAAAACATGAGGAAATATGATGATAGAGATAAAGCTAATATATTTCATGTGTAGGTTTTGGTGTTAATTAAGCAAATCCATTAACTATTTAAATTATGGCGTCCGTATTAAAATATTGAAGAATTCTAGGTGCGTTTTTTGGAACAAGCACAAAAATTAAAAACTGGTACAACAACTGTAGGAATTGTGTGCAAAGACGGTATCGTCTTAGCAGCTGAGAAAAAGGCTACTTTAGGTTATATGGTAGCATCTAAAGATGATATTAAAATAGTAGAAATAATGCCACATATAGCAATGACACAAGCTGGAATGGTGGGAGATATACAAGCCCTTGTTAGATATCTGAAAGCTGAGTCATCGTTATTTGAACTCAGAGAAAATAAAAAAATAACAATCAAGGCTGCTGCAAGTTTATTATCTAATATATTGTATGGTGGTAGGTGGAGTTTCTTCCCTTACATGGTTCAAATCATATTGGCTGGTGTTGACAGATATGGTCCCTCAATGTTTATTCTTCATCCAGACGGTTCAAAACTAGAAGAAAAGAAATATTTCTCCACGGGATCTGGTTCACCAATGGCATTTGGTGTTTTAGAAGCTATCCATAAAGATAATCCGACAGTAGAAGAAGCCAAATTAATGGCTGCCAGGGCAGTAAAAGCTGCTGTTGAAAGAGACATAGGTTCTGGCGGTAAGGGGATTGACATAGCAGTAATTAATGAAAGAGGATTTAAATTACTAAATGCATCAGAAGTTCAGAAAATTGTTGATAATTTTGAAAAAAAGTAGACTGATCCTTTAATATTTAAAGTGAAAGGAAATGGAAATTGTTGATAAGGTAAAAGATAGTTTTCCAAAAGATGTGATCGATAGAGTAGAACTTGAAGGATGTGAAATCGTAGTTTACACTAAAGATAAAATATTCTTTTTGGACGCCAACGAACAGGTAAAAGAATTAGTTAGTGAGCTGAAGAAAAGAATAGAGGTCAGACTGGATAACTCTATGTGTGATTCTCCTGAATCAGCCAAAGAAAAAATAACGGCTATAGTTCCACAAGAAGCATTGATTAAAGACATAAGATTTGAGCCAGAAAGAAGTTTGGTTATAGTTACTGCTGGAAAACCCGGTTTGGTTATAGGTAGAGGTGGAGAAACTTTCAGAAAAATCAAAGAAGATACTCTATGGGTTCCTAAAATAGAAAGATCGCCTGAAATCACTTCCAACATTGTCAAGTCTATCAGACAACTGATGACTGAAGAAGTTAAATGGAGAATTAAATTTTTGAAACAAGTAGGGAAGAATATTTTTTCAGAAAAAACAACTAACAGAGACTGGGTAAGAGTTTTCTGTCTAGGATCATTCAGAGAAGTTGGTAGATCATGTATATTGGTTGAAACGCCAAAATCAAAAGTTTTGATGGATTGTGGTATCAACACAGGCGGAAGCGGATCTAATATGTATCCGTTCATAAACGCCAAAGAATTTGATTTAAGCGAGCTGGATGCAATAATATTAAGTCACGCGCACATGGATCATTGCGGTTTTATACCATATCTCTATGAATACGGGTATGATGGACCATTATATTGCACTACTCCAACTCTTGATCTAGTGACGATGCTAACTATGGATTATATAGATGTTATGCAGAAAAATGCAACTCAACCACTATTCACCGCAAAGGGAGTGAAAGAAGCTGTTAAACACGCTATCACTCTAGATTGGAACGAGGTCTCGGATGTTGGACCTGATGTCAGATTAACCTTCCAGCCATCTGGCCATTTGTTGGGATCCAGTTTAGTACATTTACATGTAGGCCAAGGATTGCATAATATCGTATACAGTGCTGATTTAAAATTCACCAGAACAAGGTTATTTGATCCGGCTTTTACTAACTTTCAAAGAATAGAAACGTTATTTGTTGAATCTACATACGGTGCTCAAGATGATATAATGCCATCAAGAATGGATGCAGAAGAACAACTAATGAAAGTTATAAACCAAACCGTTGAAAGAAAGGGCGTTGCGATAATACCAAGTTTTGCGGTCGGGAGAGCACAAGAAATCATGGCAATATTAGATGCTCACAAATTTGAATATCCGGTATTTCTTGACGGAATGATTTGGGACGCCACTGCCATTCACGCCACTTATCCGGAATATCTTTCTAATTTAATGGAAAGGAAAATATTACAAGGAGAAAATCCATTTACTAATCCTATTTTTAAAAGAATAGGATCACAAGCGGACAGAGAGAAATCTTGGGTAGAAAAACCTGCTGTTATCATTTCCACATCTGGTATGATGGAAGGTGGTCCTATCATGAGCCATCTCCAAAATTTGGGGGAAGATAAGAAAAATAGTTTGATATTTGTCGGTTATCAAGGCGAGGGAACTATGGGTAGAAGAATACAAAGAGGATGGAAGGAAGTTCCTATAAATGCAAATGGCAAAACCAACGCAATGAAGCTGGAATTAGACGTGACGACAGTTGGTGGTTTATCTGGCCATGCCGATGTCAAAGAATTGATTAACTATATTAACAGATTGGCCTCAAAACCAGAAAGAATTATTACAAATCACGGTGAGAACGGGAAACCGTTGCAGTTAGCAAGTAATTTACATAGATTATTTAGAATTGAAACTCTTGCTCCTAAAAATTTAGAAACGATAAGATTGAGATAAATAATTTTATCAATTTTATTATTCTTGTTCCTGCTGATCGGAATTAATTAATAAACTAGTAAAGAAGACTGACAATTAAATAATATAACTTGCTACAATAAAAAACAAAAAAATCGGGTATGCCAAATCTAAATAAAATATTCTTAGCTCATTTACAACTCTGATTAACAAAATAATAGGTATGCCAAATAAAATTAATGGGTTTTTTCTTATGAACCTCTTAGTATATTTCCATAAAGCATCTGCATCCCCAGAGCTTGGGAAGGAATGGGCTCCTATTGAAAATCCCAGCCATATTAAAATTAAGTTAAATTCCAAAATTCCAAAATAGAAAGCTATCATAGATATTAAAGTGTTGACAAAAAGCGGACCGACATCAATTAATAACATTTTTATATATGAGTTTGGAACTTCGTGGACTACATACCCAGCAGGATTTCCGAATCTGAAATAACAAACTTTATGCACTTTAACATTCGAAAAATAACAGAAAATCTGATGAGCAAATTCATGTATAATTACTCCAGGAAAAGTTAATATATAAATTAAATTCAATATTGACATAATAAACACGCCTGCTCTAAAAAACAAATCCCATGCCTAAAGTAAAGCTGTAAACTTTATAACCGGTGGTTGTATTAACAACATCGACCATCGTCTCCTTATAACCTTTAGAAAAATATGGGATTGTGGTATTTGATCCTTCAGACAGATCTTCTATATTTTTCCAAGAAACTAAAGCTGTTCCTGTATATTTGGGCGAATAAACACTATTTATAAACTGATTGAATTGCGTGTTGCTTTTCGCAAATTCATACGTCATATTCATTCTGTCAACAGTATTCAATGCGTCTATGACTGCTGTCTCGAGTAATGCAGATTTCCAATTTGTTTTGACAACATATTGAGGAAAAAAATGCAAGAATGAAAGAATAAGAATTAGGGCTGTCAGCAAAACTTCTAGAATGCTTATTATTCCCTTCATAAATCACACCTGAACTATAATTTCAGCGGCTTTAATCAAATTGCCGTCATTGTATGCCGTCAATCTTCTAACCGTCGTGTTTATAGCTGTTTTTTGTATTATAGGAGATTTGCAAGTGTAAAGTGGTGTTCTAACTTCATCTGTTGTGTTTACATCCAAAATGAATAATGACACCTGTTTGCTTGTGGCTATTTTTTTCTGCAATGATTGATATTCAGAGAGGACAAGACAATTAAAATTAGATAGTTCATTTATCTTATTCATTGTTATTAAATTTTGTTTTCCGGCAGTGTTGTTTGATAGCCCTATTCTTTTCACTGTAGCGAAAGTCCAAGAAGATGGTTCGCCTGGATTATTTATCAATAATTCGGAAATCTGAAATGCTTCTGACCTCGTTACCTCTTTTTTAACTTCATCGACAAAAATCGGGATGTTTTTTGTGTATGATAGATAAATGTACCCTATTAGAGTGACAAAAATGCCGAAAGAGATCAGATACTCTATGGTGAGCTGGCCTTTCAATCAACCACCAAGCAAACCCATTCTAACAAAGATAAAGAATATACCTGATGATGCCAAGAATAGAATAACGCTATGCTTAATACCCGAGCGTAGAGATGCTTCTCCTATCTGGCCTGCCACTAACCCTCCTGTTATAGATTGTATTGCTGTCATGGAATAAAACAGGGCGACATAATAGCATGATATACCTGAGGTGTCTATGCCCATCAGATTACAAACGTTAAAATATATATAACATGGAGCGCAAGACGCCCCGCCACCATAAGCGCATGCTTCACAAGGATTTGGCACAGAACCACTTATCGGATTAGCGCCTAAATTAGCAGAGGAAAATATAGGTACAAGCAATCTGTTTATACCTACAACTATACCAATAAAGACGAATGTTATGGCATACATCGCAACTACATACTGACTTAGTATGCTCTTTCTTTCTTTTTGGGTTTCTTGGATTGTTGAAAGGGTGTTTGCTAAGGATTCTAATGTTTGATCGACAGATCCGCCTGATTTATAAGTTTCTATAAGAACCCTAATAATTCTATTCAGCGATTCGCTATTTTTTAATCTATCTCTGGATTGTTCTAATACTTTTACGATATTCACATTCCACGACAGCTGATGTGCCATCTTTTTTACTTCTTTACTCAGAGGACCGTAATCGGTTTTGCTAATAGATATGATCGCTTTGTGCAAAGGCAAACCTGCACGTGTTGACTCCACCAAATCTCGTAAAAAAACTGGGTATCTAAACTCTATTTCTTTGAGATCTCTATAATTCATATAGTTGAAAATCAGTTGTGGCAGCCCAATAGAAAAAACAGATAATATTATTATGTTTCCCAGAACTCCTATATCCCCACTTAATATTCCTATAAAAATTGCTACCAGAGAAACGATTATTGATATTATTAATACCTTCATTTCTCTTGATAGATCTGTCTTAACCACTCACTCTCCTCCTGGCGATGATGCTTTTATCAAAACTATGAAAGCTAAAGATATCAGTGGCATAAACAAAAATATCAGGAAAAATTGAATAAACACAATATTCGTTACGGGCATTCCTCCAAGGCCTGACATTATAGAAGTCAATATTGTAAAAAATATTGTACCAAGAACTATTGCTGTTAAATATACCTCTAAAAATACGGCCAAAGAGTGAGAGAAGTCATTGAGTTTTCTCCTATAATTACTCAAAAATGTTTTAGATTTTTCTGTCAGATAAACACTTAGATCTCCGCCTGCTTTCAGAGTTGAGGACATGGACCATAAAAGCTCTTTAAAGTCATTTGAGGCAGATCTGTCTACTGCCTTATCCATACTATCGTAAATATTCAATCCGAAAGCCTTCATGTCAGTCACCATTTTTTTAACTTCACCATTTATTTCACCGTATTCTTTGAATTTAGAAAATATCTCTAAAATTTTATGCGGTGGCAGTCTGGAACTTGCAATAGTAGATAAATATATAGTGGCGAAGGGCAGCGATCTATCTATTTCTTTCGCTTTATCGCTTATCAGAAATTTTGGATAATTGATGAAAAGAATAAAGAAAACAATGCTTATACACAACGAAACCGTCACCGACATTATAAGACTGAAAAGCACACCCATCCCCAATAAGGAGAATATAAATGATATTACAGGCACCTCAACAACGAACAGGATCAGACATGTCAAAATAGATGTTGATAAATATTCTTCAACCGTTTTTCTTAAACCACTTTTTTTCAAGTCTAGTTTCAATTCAGAAAAAAAATCCACATGGGGCTGAACATATTTACTTAAAAAATTGATAGCAAATCTTACATAAGAGGACATCAAATTTCACCACTTATTGCTTCAAGAACTTGAAGTGGGTAATTGTAATATAAGTTAACAATTCTTCCAACATCTCTATAATCTGTTATATTTCTTTCTTTCATCCAATAAAGTACAATCATTCTTCGTTTTAGTTCCTCTTTTATTTGATCATCTTTCAATCCTGTTTTCTTCATTATTTTGTGAAGCAATAAGCTTTTATTTTTAATAATGAACTTGTCTGTTTCTGAATTCCATTCTATTACTTTGTTTATTTTGGGCCTGCCTTTTTGATAATCAAAACCTATAATCTCGTAAATGCTTTGGATTTTCCTTACAAATTTACCTCTGTATTTCAAGTTCGACATAAATACTAAGACATCCAGACTTTCTATCAAGCTTGGGGGTAGTTGGATAGGCGGTGTTATTAACCTATCGACTAATTTATCAAAATTCTCTGCGTGTATGGTTGCCAGAGATGCGTGTCCTGTCGCCATTTGTTGGAATAAAACATAAGCTTCCCTTCCTCTCACTTCACCCACTATAATATAATCTGGTCTCTGTCTCAAGCTCTCTCTCAATAAATCAAATAAATCCACATCTCCTCTTTGTTTGTTTTGATCTGATATAGCCACTCTTGCGACATGAGGTATCCAGTGTGGATGCGGTAACTGTATCTCTCCTGTATCTTCAATGCTGACTATTTTCATTTCAGGTCTGATGAATAAGGATAGCATATTAAGGAAGCTAGTCTTACCTGTCGCTGTTCCACCCGATGCTAAAAGGCTAAAGCTATAATCAACGATCATCCATAAAAATGCTAGAGTTTTTATATCCAGCGTTCCGTAATTTAAGAAATGTGTTGGTGTAAATGGGAATTTAGTGAATTTTCTGATCGTAAAGTTAGATCCTCTTTTTGCAATATCTGTTCCTAAAGTTCCCTGGATTCTAGAACCATCTGGCAATGTTCCATTTAATAAAGGATCTATAACTGATACAGCCTGCCCTGTCAACTGAGCTAAACGGATCAGATACGTATCTAATTCATCTTTATCTTCAATCATTAAATTAGTAACTATGGATCCTATCTTGGGATTTCTGTGAAATACAAAGACTGGAATGCCTGCACCATCACAGCTTATATCCTCTATCTCTGAATCATGCATTAACGGCTCTATCATCCCAAGACCAAGAAAATCCCTATCTATATAGTAAAATAAGACTTGTTTGTCAACTTCCGAAATTTTTATTCCGAAATAATTCATTAACACCTCTATCTGGTTATGTAAATAATCTTTCACTTCGGTTTCTTTCATTTTTGTAAAATCTACGTCTAATTTTTCTTCCAGCAAACTCTTTATTCTCACAAGTATGCTCTGCAGTTCTTGTGTTATTTGGGGTTGGACTACACTATACTCATATCTATTTTTCTCTTGGTTCCAGCTAATCTTAGCATAAGCAAGAACGGGTTCGTTTTTTGTTGGTTTTTCGGGTATCAATGGATAGATAAAGCTTGCCTTGCCTTCTTGTTCTTCTTCTTTAATACCACGGAATGTTATTTTCTTCGAGGAAAATTCAGGTATTTCAACACCATCAAAAATATATTCTGTTTTTTGATCTTGCTCAACAGTTTGGAGTGACGTTTCCATAACAGGTTGCTGGGTTAAATTAGATTCTATTTGAAGTTTTGACGGAGATCCAGAAATTATTACAGGAATTGGATTATAGGTATTATAACTCTCTTTTTTATTCAAATTTCTATAACCGCTGACTAATTTTCTAAAAACAACTCTTGTATCCATTTATTTCACGCTGATTGTTCTTCTAATATTATTAATTGTTATTTCTACTATTTTATTTTCACCTTTTGTTTGCCCTGTCTGATTATAGGTTTCATTTAAGTTAAAAATTAAGGATGTTTTTGAAATCGATTTTTCTGATAACATTGTGTTGTTCAAATTTTGTTTATTAAGACTAATTATATAGAAAAATCCGCCTAATCTTGCCGGAGTGGTTTCTTTCATGGTTATGTTATCACACCCCCCGCATCCCACACCTCTAATAATGTTAGTGGTAACCAGGCTGTTAACTGAATCCAACAAAGAATCTCCTATTTTTTGATTCAAATTAACATTTTGATTGTAAAAAATAAAGCTTATGGTTATGAACAAACTGAATGATATAACAAAAAACAAAATAAACTCCACTATAATGGTTTGTCCTTTCATTACCCTCAAACAATAATATTAATTTCGGTTATAGTTAAACCTTGAGCCTGTTTGGAACCTATTCTTTGGATTCTCATGAATCCCGTTGTTGTCTCCTTAACCATATTATCTGTCGTGTTCAATACTATCCAGTATCCCTGATTTGAAACCGGATCTACGAGTCTTCTATACCACAATCTGTAATAAACATCCAAATTATCTGAACTATCAACAGCTCTGGCAAAAACAACAGAGGGCGTATCAACGCTTAGCACAGCAGTTAAATTGACATTGGGATTATTTAATGGTACCCAATCGCCTTCAGCCACGTTGGAGATTTTACTCTCAAAAACAAAAATTATAGAATTATTTGAAGGACTAGTAACCGTTTCTGGATAAATCGTGAATCTGCCCGGCACTTTCAAGGATATCGTTTCTTCACCACCACTTTCGGCTATCTCTCTGATTGACCTGTCAAGAGATATAAAAAAATTGAAAACGTCATCTACGCTTTTAGAATCCTTTCTTTTTTGTATCATAGTATTCGCCCACGGCAATACAGTCGCAATTGCGCCGAGAGATATAACTATAATAAGGATTACTGAAACTGGTTGAACTTGTCCTTTTCTCATTCTATTACACTTAGCAAAACACGGTTAAAATCTCAGGGTTCGGAGTTGCTACAACAATTCTGTATTGGCTACTTGACGAGACTGTATTTTTATTCACTAGAGCCACGACACCTCTGACGGGTATTGTATATGTTACGTCACCGCTAGCTCCATTTTCTTCGAAGTCAGTAGTATTTAGTTTATTATCAACTAATATCTTCAAATCTCCTGTGCCGCCTGTATTAACAATATCTGTTTGACCAACATTTGATACAATTAATGAAATTTTTCCATTGGTACAATCAGCGACTACACTAACAACTTTGGAGGTTTTTCCGCTAAGAAAATTAGTAATATAGAAATATGCGGTTGTAGCTAAAGCAATTGTTATCAATAAAAGTAAAATTGTTGCAACTACTGCGGAAATTCCTTTCATTTTCTACCTCATTACAATTGCCCTGGTCTTCTCATTGCTGGCCTCATCATCGGGTTTGCGCCAGCTGGCTGCAAAACAGGTCTTGGTAATCTTGGTTGCAATGTTGGTTTTTTCAGTCTCTTGCTAATTTCATCCAACAATTCAACAACAGAGTCATTCCTATCAGTCATAACTCTATTAGTTTTAACTAATTCATCAAGTTTGTCCACTATAGGCTTCATTGACTCTCGATTCATAGAAACAATTTCCTCTTCACCAGAACTTTTAATAAACATAACAAGCTCTTTAAGTTGAGATGTCATCTCGTCTATTTTTGCAGGCAATTTAGATAATTCTAATTTTAGTGAATCGTTTGATCTAACTAATTCATCTACTATTGTTTGATTCATCCTTATAATGTCAACAATATCTTTTAGTATAGACTTAGGATCGTTAGCTGAAAATGTTTCAATCTTATCCATTCTTTTTTCCAATTGTCTCAATGGAGAAACTGGGACAATTTCATATTCTTCGTCTTCGTTCATCTTTCCACCAAATTATAATTAGATTCCTTACTTTAAATTATTTGATATAGTATAATAAAAAACTTATATACAAAAGAAAAAAGAGGGAAAGGATAAAAAATTAGTAATCTTCGCCTCCGCCCATGTTTGGCATTCCGCCCGGTGGCATTCCGCCACTTTTATCTAGTTTAGAAGCAGATATTACGTCATCTATTCTCAAAATCATTTCTGCTGCTTCTGTCGCGGATTTTAGAGCTTGTGTTTTGATTTTCAAAGGTTCAACAACACCTGCTTTCAACATATCCATTGTTCCACCGTCGAAGACATTAACACCCATTTCCTGTTTCTTGTTTTCGTGGTCGGCCCTCAAGGAAACAAGTGTGTCTATAGGGTCTAATCCGCCGTTTTCTGCCAAACTTCTTGGAATGACTTCCATCGCATCAGCAAATGCATTTACTGCTAATTGTTCTCGTCCTTTTAATCCTTCAGAATATTTTCTTAATTCTCTCGAAACTTCTGACTCAGGTGCACCTCCACCTGGAACTATTCTACCGATTTCTATTGCAGAAGATACTGAACCTATGGCGTCTTCTATTGCTCTATCTACCTCATCGACAACATGCTCTGTCCCACCTCTGACTAAAATGCTTACTGCTTTGGGGTTTTTACAATCTCTGACAAACACCATTTGCTCATCTCCTACTTTCTGCTCTTCAACTAATTTTGCGTAACCCAAATCATCTTTTGATAAATCGTCAAGGTTTGTGATAACCTTTCCGCCTGTCGCCTTCGCCAAAGCTTCCATGTCAGATTTCTTTACTCTTCTTGCTGCCAGTATTCCTTTCTTAGCTAAATAATGTTGAGCTGTGTCATCAATTCCTTTTTGGCAGAATAGTACATTAGCGCCTGATGAAGATACTTTCTCTGCCATATTTTTCAATGATTTCTCTTCTTGTTCAATGAATTCTTGCAACTTCATTGGATCTGTTATTCTTATCTGTGCGTCAGTTTCTGTTTCTTTAACTTCCAAAGCTGCATCAACCAAGGCAATTTTAGCATCTTTCACTTCTTTGGGCATACCTGGATGAACTACTTCCTTATCAATTAATATTCCTTTTATTAATTCCGTATTCTCAGAGGAACCGCCCTGTTTCTTCTCTCTCTTAACATTATCCGTGTCTATTACTACTTTGCCGTTTTTCTTTTCAGCTACTTGCATGACTGCATCAACAACCAAATTAGCCAGATGTTCCATATTGCCATATCCTGACTTTCCACTCATGCTTGTAAGGGCAATTTTCTTCAAAGTTTCTTTATCTTCTATTGTCACTGGTTTTGATATTTTTTCTAAAACCTCTATCGCCCTTTTCATCGCTAAATTATATCCACGAATAATAACTGTAGGGTGTATATCTTGCTCAAGAAGATCTCCTGCTCTCTTCAATAATTCGCCCGCAATAACAACTGCAGTGGTTGTACCGTCGCCTACCTCTTCATTTTGAGTTTTGGCGACTTCTACCATCATCTTTGCTGCGGGATGCTCTATTTGCATCTCCTCTAATATCGTGACTCCATCGTTTGTTATAACAATATCACCTATTGAATCTACAAGCATCTTATCCATACCTTTAGGTCCAAGAGTTGTTCTAACAGCGTCGCTAACTGCCTTAGCAGCAGCAATATTATTTTCCTGTGCTGTTTTTCCTCTCGTTCTTAATGTACCTTCCGGTAATATCAAAATAGGTTGTCCACCTAATTGACCTATTGTTGCATTAACCATCTAAACACCTCCAATGTTCATTTTTTTATTTTTTGTAATCATACAGAAGATTTCAATATGTGTATGTGGGTATACAAATTTAAATATTTTTCTTCTCTTGTATCATACGTTTAAAATCATTGAAGTCGCCAGCGTCTAAAATTTCTGAATCCAAAAGAATTGGTATACCGTTTATGTTTTCATTTTCAGATTTTTTCGTAATAAATAAACTCTCTGTTTTAGTGAAAGATGCTATGGAAATCATTATTTCCGATTTATCTATAAAACCTTTTTCATTGTCAGACACGCCGATTATCATTGTCTCTGTTCTTTTACCAATAATTTGAAATGGGGTCGATGTTAAGCAACTATTATTTATTTCTAATTCATCAAACTTCAAAGAGATCTTTTTTTGCAATTCCGTTTTAGGCTTTATTTGATGATCTATCTTGGGTGTTTCAAGTTTATAGGGAAGGATCAACGATACTCCCAATATTTTCTCCAATTTTTCTACTGTTTCTAATATAGGATTTACTCTTTTTTTTTCTATCTCATAAAGCGATTTTTTAGACGTGCCTATAATTTTACCAAGAGATTCTAAAGACAATCTATTTTTTAATCTCTCTTGCCTCAACAATTCTGTATTTATCGATACTGTATGTTTACCTTTCAATGCAGAAATCGATGGTATATGTTCACTTGATAACAATTTCTCAAATAATTCTGGTCTTATTGTAGGTATACCAAATCTAGAATATATTATATTTTGTGATAAATCATTATGGTTATTTCTTAAACATACTGTTAATGCATAAGCAGAAAGAAAATGCGAGATAGTTTTTATATTTGCGGCTGTTTCTCCGCTCAGAGAATCTATGTTTGTTAATGCCTTAATAACAAAGGATTTATTTTTTTTTGCTAATATATCAAAACATCCTTCATATTGTAAAGTTTCAAAGCCGTATTGATCCAATGTATCCGTTATTTGATCAACCAATTCTTCTTTAAGCACATTCATATAATCATTTAAATATTTGTTAACGGAAAACTTAATAAACTTAGATGGGCCGGTAGCTCAGCCTGGTTATCTTTCGAAACAGAAAGAGCACTGGTCTTATAAGGCTACTGAGCGTAAAAACCAGCGGTCGCGTGTTCGAATCGCGCCCGGCCCATTATTATTTTATTAATAATTAAACAAATTATTGATAATATGAGTCTTCTAAAAACTGTGACGGGAAAATTAATTTTAGCGAATTTTATAGTATTCATAATAAACATATTATTTAAGAATTCAATAGATTATCTTGCATTAACACCTACCGATGCATTATATAAAGGAATGATTTGGCAATTTCTTACATTCATGTATGTTCATGCCGGGATTGAGCACATTTTACTAAACATGTGGGGCCTGTTCATGTTCGGTCCTACGATAGAATATGCTATGGGTAAAAAGAAGTTTTTTCTATTCTACATGGTCACGGGAATTAGTTCTGGTATATTTCATATTTTATTAACAGGTATTAGTAATACACCTTTGGTAGGAGCGTCTGGTGCAATATTTGGTGTAATGACAGCTTATGGCTTAATGTTTCCGAGACAAACAATTTATTTTCAACTCATTATACCTATGCCAGCGATAGTATTCATAATTTTAATTGGTTTATTACAAATTGTCTACGGGATAACTGGTTTAGAACCAGGTATATCTAATTATGGCCATTTGGGTGGAATGATAATAGGATTTATTCTAGTCAAATATTTAGGATTCGAAAAGAGGAAGATTAGATTTTTTTGGGAGCAATGAAATAAACTTTTATTTTATTAATACAAACTAAAAAAATGAAAAACATCAAAATCGCTTATATTCTTAGCTATTTAAGCATGTCCTCATTTTGGGGAGGTATTTGGGTTTTATATTATCTCTCATTTACAAATTATGCAGGTATAGGATTGATAGAATCTATAATGATAATAACTTCTGTAACTACAGAAATACCTACAGGTGCTGTCGCTGATTTATTAGGAAAGAAGAAGACTCTTGTGTTTTCATTTTTGTTGTTAGCGTTGGGAAGCTTCATAATGGGAACTGCAATAAATTTCATAAGCCTATTGATATCTGTAATATTAATGTCAACTGGACGTTCGTTATACTCTGGCACAATGGAAGCTTTAGTATACGATTCCTTGAAAGAAAAGAAGAAAGAAAATAACTATGATAGAATAATCGCCAACATCACTACTATTCAACTTGTTGCTTTTGCTTTGTCAACAATTATTGGCGGGTTCATGTATTCAATTAATCCCGGTTTTCCATTTATTGCTGTCGGTATCATACATATAATTGGTTTATTTATAACATTTTTACTTAAAGAACCCAGAATCGATACAATAAGATTCTCATTCAATAATTTTTTAAAACAAACAAAATTGGGTTTTCATCAACTGTTCAGCAACGAAGAAATAAAAAAACAAACAATTATTCTACTTTCGATTGGAATATTTCTTGTGATTATATATGAAGTTTTGAATGATGTATTAGCTGTTGAGTTTGGATTTAAAGAAAAACAACTCGGCGTTTTGATATCAACTATCTACTTGATATCAGCGGGTGCCTCTCAGATTTCACCTAAAATTACAAAACGATTTGGGTATACGATAAGTTTATTTTTAGTAAGTCTTTTAGTTGGCATTTCATTGGTTGTTTCTCCAATTATCGGTATGATTTTAGGTGGCTTCACCATTATGCTTCGTTCCGGCCTTCAGTCGATATTTAACAACATTTCCTCAACCCTCATTAATAAAAGTGTTGAATCAAGATACCGAGCAACAACTTTATCTACATTTTCAATGTTACAAAAAATTCCATATGCACTTTCAGCTTTTGTGATTGGTGGCCTAATGGACTTGTGGTCTGCAAAAATATTCGCCTTTTTCTTAGGTATAATTCTTGTTGCATTAATAACTATTCAAATAAAGAATTCCTCTTTTCAGAAAAAGTAATGAAATTTTTATATATAACTTTAACAAAATTATATATTAGAGAAAGATGATCTCAAAATATAGAGATTGCGTTTCGAGTTTTTTATCTAGATTTTTTTGTGTATTCTTCAGGACATTTAAAATGAAGAAGTGATTTTTTTCTCATTGGTTTTCTTCGCGTTTTTTCTACACTGTTTGTATTTGATTCTAAAAAGGAGGTGAAAAAATTGGCAGCGACAAGGAGAAGATCTTCTGCAAGAAGAACTGCAGCACGAAGATAGTAGGTGAGCATTTGCTCCCTACTTTATGGTCTCATCTGAATAAAAATCGATGAAAAAGTTAAATTTAAATCGTTTATTTCAGAATTATAAAGAGATGAAAATAATGGGTGGACATCAAAAGATACAATAATCCTAAACTTTATTTAATCCGCTCTCCGTTCGTAAACACGTTCTGCATATCAATAAAAGATATTTTAAAATTCTAGGCGATGTAAATGAATGATATGGAACAAAAAACGACACTGGATCAAATGATGGATGAAAGGAAGAGAAAATTGGATGATTTAAGAACAATGGGCATAGATCCTTTCGGATATAGGTATGATCGTTCTAACTTGATCAATGAAATCATAGAAAAATATTCCAAGATTAAATCCGGAGAAAAGCAAGAAAAGACAAAAGTGAAAATAGCTGGTAGAATTAGAAGCATAAGATTGCATGGAAAGGCGTGTTTTGTTGACATTGAAGATTCATCAGGCCGAATCCAGTCATATCTTAGCGTAGATACGCTAGGCAAAGAATATAAAATTTTGGATAAGCTGGATGTCGGAGATATAATAGGGGTTGATGGCTTCATATTCAAGACTCACAAGGGAGAACTAACAATCTGGACTAAAAAACTTCATGTTTTATGCAAGGCTCTTAGACCATTACCATCAGAATGGTTTGGCTTGAAAGACGTTGAATCTAGATACAGGCATAGATACTTGGATTTAATAATGAATCCTGAGGTAAAAAAAACTTTCATTATTAGAAGTAAGATAATCAATGCGATAAGGGAACTTTTCACCAAAGAAGGCTATATAGAAGTGGAAACACCTATATTGCAGCCAATTTATGGTGGTGCATTCGCAAGACCTTTCGTCACCTATCACAACACGTTAGACATGAAAATGTATCTGAGAATTTCGAATGAGATGTATTTGAAAAGACTTATTGTTGGTGGATTCGAGAAAGTGTTTGAATTCTCTCCAGATTTTAGAAATGAAGGCGTTGATACATCGCACAATCCGGAATTTTTACAAGTAGAGGCTATGACGGCATTCGCAGATTATACAGACGGTATGAAGCTGATGGAAAACGTCATAGCATATGCGACCAAAAAAGCAATTGGCACTACCAAGATAGAATATGATGGAACTAAAATAGACTTGAAACCACCTTGGATCAGAATGAAATTGATTGATGCTATTAAAAAATATGCGAAAATTGATGTGATGAGAAGCTCACTAGAAGAGCTTGTAAATTTCACAAAGAAGAACGGAATAAAATTAAAGGATGGTGTAAAGGTGGGTGATGTTATTGGCGTAATTTTTGAAGAATTGGTTGAATCCAAATTGATACAGCCAACGATAATATATGATTACCCAATAGAAGTCTCTCCGTTGGCAAGAAAATGTAAAGACGACCCTTCATTCACAGAAAGATTTGAAATGTTCATCCGCGGAGAAGAGCACGGTAACAACTACTCCGAAATAAATGATCCCATCCAACTAAAGAGAAATTTCATTGAAGAATTAAAAAGAGGCGAGAAGGGTGACGAAGAAGCGCATCCTATGGATGAAGATTTTATTAGGGCTATTGAACACGGGATGCCACCTACTTGCGGCGTCGCCGTAGGAATAGACAGACTAGCTATGACATTAACGAATAACGCATCGATAAGAGATGTCATATTATTCCCTGCCTTGAGACCAGAAAAGAAAGGGGAAATTTTTGGAGATGTAGAAAGTGATAGGATAACAAAATAACTGTTTTTTGACTCATATTAAATAACGTAAAACATTAATATTTCTTAATTTACTCACAACAATTAATTATGTCGCTTGAAGAATCTAAAATAATAAAAAATGAAAATGCTCTATCTATGGAGTTCATGCCAGAAATATTGCCTCACAGAGAGTCGCAAATACAATTTATAGCTAAAAATTTGGAACCAGCAAGCAGAGGACGAAAACCACAAAACATATTCATAAATGGACCTCCAGGAATAGGGAAAACCGCTTCTGTAAAATTTGTGTTCAGACAATTTGAAGAATATTCTGGAATCAGATCAGTCTATATAAACACTTGGGATTACAGTACTTCTTCCGCATTATTGACGAAAATAACTACAGAGTTGGGAATATTTGTACAAAGAAGAGGAATATCGAAAGATGAAATAATAGAAAGACTAGTCGATGGATTGAAAAAAACAAACAAAGGCGTAGTTATTTGTTTGGACGAAATAGATCAATTGATAAAGAAAGATGAGGGAGCTTTGTACGACTTATTAAGATTAAATCAGTATGTGGAAAATCCTATAGGAATAGTTGCTATTTCCAATTACAAAGATATTTTTCTCAATTTGGAACCGAGAATTATGAGCAGTTTGGATCTAGAAGAAATATCATTTAAATCATATACGCTAGATGAAATGAAAAGTATATTAAATGAAAGATGCAAAGACGCTTTCAAAGATGGCGCTGTAGAAGATGGTATAGTTTTATTATGCGCCAATCACGCTATAACTAGAGGCGGAGATGTTAGGGTTGGGTTGGAGTGTTTAAGAAAAGCTAGTAGATTAGCTGAAGATGAGAATTCTGAAAAAATCACTATTCATCATGTAAAAAATATATTATTTACAGTGAAATCCGTAAAAATGAATATAATAAAAGGCAACGTAGAAGGTGTTGATAAAAATATTATTAATATATTAGAAACTAAAGATGATATAACATCAACAAATCTTAGAGAAATATACTCAAAAAATTATGGAAATATTAGTCATGTAGCTTTTAGAAAGCATTTGAACTATCTAAAAAATTCTGGAATCATAAAAGAAAGAAAAACTAGAGAAGGATCAAGAGGAAGAAAGGTTTATATCTCGTTAGTAAAAAGAAAGGTTTTTAAGTGATTAATTGTTCATATGTTAAGACATAGCGGGATGGAGCAGCCTGGAGTGCTCGCAGGGCTCATAACCCTGAGGTCGGAAGTTCAAATCTTCCTCCCGCTATAACTATTCAAAAACAAATGTGCTTATATGAAAATTTTAATCTTCTTACATGGCACTTTAATTATGCATAAAAACGCAGAAGGTAAAAATCGAGAAGAAAGAGTAATCCAAGCTTTGAATAATGACGAATCTGTCCACGACTATTCTTCATATATCCCTGTTGATAATGCTGTTAGAAAGTTGAAGGCATGGAAAAGGCAGGGAGCAGAAATTCTATACCTGAGTTCTCATCAAACAGGAGAGGACGTAGAAAAAGACAAACTAGTTTTAAAAAAATATGGTTTTCCTAGAGGACATATTTTTTATCGCCGAAAAGAAGAAATTTACAAAGATATTGCTGAAAGACTTGTTCCAGATATATTGATCGAAGATGACTGCGAAAGCATCGGAGGAGAAAAAGAGATGACAATAACTTTTGTTAAATTAGAAATTAAAAAAAGAATAAAGTCTATTGTTGTAAAAGAATTTGGTGGAATTGATCACCTACCAGATGAAATATCTAAACTTAAAAGTATTAATTAATAGAAAATTATTCTAACTCTCTAGCTGTTAATGTTCCTATTCTACTTTCTAAATCTTTTATTTTTTCGTCTTGCAATTTAGTTAAAACAAGTATATCATCAACTTTCTTGGATAGATGAGAAAGATATTTGGAAACTGTGTCTATTTGCTTTATCATTTCGTTGAATTTTTCTACATTGTCCTCTTTAGTCTGAATACTGACCCTAAACTTTTCTGGATTATAGTTAAATGTTTCTTCCTTATTCTTGAACACAATACCACTAATATTAGAAAAGCAATTAAAGTTTTAAACATATACCTGACTAGTATTTGATAGCGGGTCCATAGTCTATCGGTTAGGACGCGGCCCTTACAAGGCCGAGAGACCAGTTCAATTCTGGTTGGACCCATCTAAAATAATCGTTCTCGGAAAGTATTTTAATGTTTGTTGAGTATAGATTGTCATGGACCAAAAAGAAATGCAACAGAAAATTATGAGATATCAACAGTTACAAAAAAGAATGGAAGTTATGAACAACAGAAGGGAAATGTTCCTAAATAGAATGGTAGAAATTCAGTCTACTTTAGAAGCATTGGAAAATATAGAAAACTCAAAGGAAGACGAAATAATGTTGTCTTTAGGTTCTGGTGTATATATTTCTGCAAAATTATCTGAAAATAATAAAATCCTGATGATGATCGGAGGGAATATCGTCACAGATACAACCTTAGATGATGCCAAAAAAACCGTTGATGAATATAAAAAGGAAACAGAAGCTACAATAGAAGTCTTTGAGGATGAGATAATGAAATATGCCGGAGAATTATCCGAACTCCAACCTGAAGTAAAAGCCATAATTGAAAAAAGTAGATAGTATGTTTGATTTTCTAAAGAAAAAAATCAGCAATGTTGTTTCTTCTGTAACAAAAATGGTTACAAAAGAGGATAAATCAAAACCGAAAAAAGAAAAAAAAGAGACGGAAGTTAAAGAAAAAAAAACGACAGTAAAGGAAGTTGCGGAAAGAATATTCAAAAAGGTTACAGAAAGACAGATAACAGAAGACGATGTTAATAACATTTTTAATCAAGTTGAAATGAATTTACTTGAAGCTGATGTGGCTGTTAGTGTCATTGATAAATTCAAAGAAGATTTAAAAAATAATTTATTAGGAAAAGACACGAAAAGGACACAAGTAAAGGAAGTGATAGAAAATAGTTTCAGAAACAGTTTATTAGAGATTTTAACAACACCTGAAATTGATTTAGAAAAAATAATACAGAAAAAAAGAAGTGAAGATAAACCTACTCTATTTATTTTTCTTGGGTTTAATGGTAGCGGAAAAACAACTAGCTTAGCTAAATTTGCAAAATGGCTCATAGATAAGAAATATTCAGTCGTTTTTGCAGCAGGTGATTCATTCAGAGCTGCCTCAATAGAACAATTAGAAGAACACGCCAATAAACTAAGAGTAAAAGTTATAAAACATCAATACGGAGCTGATCCTGCAGCTGTTGTATTTGATGCAGTTAAACATGCAGAATCGCATAACATAAATGTCGTACTAGCAGATACCGCTGGAAGAACACATGTAAATAAAAACTTGATGGACCAGTTAGAAAAGGTTTGTAGAGTAAATAAATCCGATTTAAAAATTCTCGTGTTAGACAGTTTAACAGGAAATGATATTATTAATCAATGCGAAATGTACGATAAAGCTGTAGGTGTTGATGCTTTAATCCTGACTAAAGTAGACGTAGTTGAAAGAGGTGGCAGCATATTGTCGGCGGCCTATGTTCTTAAAAAACCAATATTATTTCTGGGTATAGGTCAAGAATATGAAAATTTTGAAAAATACAACCCTGATAAAATTGCAGAAAATTTATTGTGAGTTCAATGTCTAATTTAAAGGAACTAGAAGAAAGAGTTGAGAAAATAGAAGAAAGAAATAAGAAAGTTGAGAACGATAAAGCTTGGGAAACGAGTTATACGAGAAGAATTTTGCTTTCAATATTTACATATTTAGCAATCGGGTTGTATTTGAATTCAATAAATATATCCAAACCTTGGATAAATGCTATTGTTCCTACCTTGGGATTTATGATATCCACTCTAACTTTACCATTCTTTAAAAAATTATGGCTGAAATATGCCTATAAAAATAAGCGAATCCCATAAATCAAATCTATAAGTTTAAAAAACCCACTTTATATTTATCATAGAGAAATATGCTGAATTTTGGTAAAGGTATAACCGATTTAATTAAAAAGGTTTTGACTAGATCTAGTATTGACAGAGAAGCTATAGAAGAAATAGTAAAAGGTTTACAGAGAATCCTGTTGCAAGCAGACGTTGATGTAAAACTTGTTTATGACCTATCCAACACTATAAGAAAAAGATGCATCCAGGAAAAAATATCGACTGGACTTACGATAAGAGAACACGTTATGAAGGTAGTTTATGAAGAAATAACTAATCTCCTAGGAAAAGAAAAGACGGAATTACTAGGCAAAAAAAGAATTATGATGGTGGGTCTCTTTGGTTCTGGTAAAACAACTACCACGGCTAAACTTGCAAAATTTTTCCAAAAGCAAGGACTGAAACCTGCTATGATAGCATGTGATTACCACAGACCTGCCGCACCACAACAATTACAGCAACTAGGTGATAAACTTCATGTTCCAGTTCATATCAATGACGATAGAAATCCTTATAATGCAGTAAAAGAAGGTTTAGGAAAATTTGAAAAATACGATGTCGTAATTGTCGATACCGCAGGTAGAAACGCTTTGGACAATGAATTAGCAGAAGAACTGAAAGAGTTATACAAAATATTTCAGCCAAGCGAGACTTTACTCGTTATACCCGCCGACCTGGGCAGAACTGTCGGGAAGCAAGCAGAAGAATTCCATAAATTAGTAGGTATTACTGGCGTTATTGTCACAAAAACAGATGGCACAGCAAAAGGTGGAGGAGCATTATCATCTTGTTCTATCACTAAGGCAAAAGTGAAATTCATTGGAACAGGAGAGAAGATTGAAGATTTAGAATCTTATGATCCTGTAAGATTTGTTTCAAGACTACTTGGAATGGGCGATCTGCAAGCGCTAATTGAAAAGGTAAAAGATGCTGAATTCAAAGAAGAAGATGCAGAGAAACTATTATCTGGGAAATTTACTCTGAAAGATTTTTATGATCAACTGGTTGGTATGGAGAAAATGGGACCATTATCTGGAGTTATGGAAATGATACCCGGATTAGGACATAATGTTCCTGAAAATTTGATGCAATTGCAAGAAACGAAAATGAAGAAATTCAAATATATCATCGATTCCATGACACATGAAGAAAAGGAAAATCCAGAAATAATACATGCGTCCAGAATCAAGAGAATCGCCAAGGGGTCTGGCACATCTGATAAGGATGTGAGGGATCTTTTAAAACAGTTCGAACAGTCCAAAAAATTAATTAAGAAAATAGGTGGCATGGGCGGATTAAAAAGAGGCCAGTTAGCAAAATTAGCAAAGAAATTTGGATTGAAAATATAATTTCTTAAATTGAGGTTAACTAATGAGAGAATTCATTCTAAAAGCATCATTGGCAACTACTGCAAATTTTTCTCTAAACGATTTGCCAGGAGCCGGCAGAATGGATGTAATTTGCAGATCAATAAATTCCGCTTTTTGGATCTCCGATGGTTTAAGAAAAAATACAAAAATGTATATAGTATTAGAAGGTAAACCTAATCCGTCGTTAACAATAGAATTAGATTCGTCAAAAATTAAGAGGTTTTCTCCTGACGAAAGAAACATTGCGTCTCATATAAAAATTGCTATTAACAAATTCAATGAATTAAGAGGCATCGTAGAGTCAGAACCGGGTGTTATTATAATGGAAAGAAATTTCAAAGAGTTAATAAGTAGCAAGCACGAAAATACGCAATTGATTTATCTCGATCCTTCGGGTGTTGACATAAGAGAATTTAGATTTAAAGAGAATTTTTGCTGCATTCTAGGCGATCATATCGGAATAGACGAGAAAACGAAGAATCTACTAGATAAACTTAGTGTTGAAAAAATATCGGTCGGCCCCAATGTTTATTTATCTTCAACTGTCATAGCTGTAATAAATAACGAATTAGATAGAAGAGGCATTTAAATGAATATTAAAGAGAAAGCAATAGCAATTATGAAAGACATGTTTGTATGTGATAATTGTTTAGGAAGAAATTTCGGTGCTCTGCTTACAGGCTTAACTAATGAGCAAAGAGGCGAAACTATTAGAAGATATCTGGCATTCTTAGTGGATTCTGGAGAAAATGTTAATATTAATGAATTAAATTTTTCTGGAATTAAATTTAGAAATATCAAAATTAAGACTAAAGAGCCTAGCAAATGTTCTCTTTGCAACAATCTTTTCAAAATACTAAAAAAAAAAGTAAAACCACTTATTAAGCAATTGCAAAAATATGAGTTTAAGACACTACTTATCGGTACAAACTTGCCCTCAGATTTATTAGAGATAGAACAAGAATTATGGAACAAAATAGGTGTGGAATGGATAGAATCATTCAGAACAGAAGTGAATAGAGAATTAGGTAAAGAAATATGTAAAATCATGAAAAAGGAAATGGACAGAAAAACCCCGGATATTACTATACTTTATGATTTTCAAAAGAATTCAGTTAAGTTACAAGTCAGATCATTATATATTTTTGGCAAATACCAAAAATTAGTTCGCGGCATACCTCAAACTAAATGGAAAAGAAAATTTTATAAAACATCCGTGCAAGAAATCATAGCTAAACCTTTATTAAAACATTCAAAAACTGCGGATACAAGTTTCCATGGAGAAGGGAGAGAAGACATAGATGTTAGATGTGTGGGATGGAGACCGTTTGTAATAGAAATACTCAATCCTATAAGAAGATATTTTGATTTGAAAAAAATAGAAAAGGAGATAAATAAATCGAGTAAAGTGAAGGTCAAAGAGTTAAGATATACCAACAAAAACGTTGTTAGAGACATAAAAACGGTAAAACACGACAAAACATATCTGGCAACCGTAACTTTTGATAATGAAATAAAAAATCTCAACAAATTAGCTAGATTAAAAAACACTGTTATATCACAAAATACCCCTATAAGAGTTATAAGAAGAAGAACTGATAAGCTAAGAAGAAGACTCGTGAAGGATATCAAATTTAAAAAACTAGACAATAAAAAGATTCAACTCAAAATAACTTCTCAGTCCGGTTTATACATAAAAGAACTCATTACGGGGGATGAAGGAAGAACGTCACCTAACGTGTCTGATCTATTAGACAACAAAGTAAAGAAAATTGAACTAGATGTAATAAAAATCCATGAAAAGTTACCCAAACAGCCATTTTTATGAAATCTGAAAAGGTTAAAAATCTTAAATATAGAAGTTTATAGAATAAAGTGATTAAAAATGCCTATAAAATCCAAGGGTCCGAAAAGGAAGACTAGAAAGCTTTTAAGGAGAGGCAATAGAGAAAGACTGACTATAAACAAGTATTTACAGGAATTTGAAATAGGTAACATGGTCCTCATCAGGCCTATGCCTTCAAGCCACAAAGGAATGCCTTTTAAGAGATTTGCAGGCAAAATAGGCGTGATAACAAATAAAAGAGGACAATCATATATTATCAAAGTAATGGATGGGAACAAGGAAAAACAAGTAATTTCCAGGCCAGAGCATATCAGGTTGATTTAGATGGAAGAGATATTAAAAGAAAGGTTGATATCAAATGCTGAAGCTTTAGAAATACTCAAAGAGAGAAGCAAAGAGATAGAACTGGGATATGAACAAAAAAATGCTTTTGAACATCTCAAAAAATATACAAAAATTAGCGAAAAAAATGCTATAGAATTAATCGAAAAATTAAAGGAAATTTCAAAATTAACAGAGAGGCAGGTAATAAGTATAGTGAACTTGCTACCTAAAGACAGAGATGAAGTAAGAGTTATTCTGGACAAGGATTACAAAAACTTGACAGAAGAAGAAAAAGCACTTATTCTTGAAAAAGTAAATAAGTTTGTATAAACAGGGAGTTGTTCTGTATGAAAGACGAATATATTATAGTCTTGGATTTCCTTCCAAAAGGTATGGCCGCAAGTAGGAGAGCGGAGCCTGTTGTTTTGGGAATAGGAAATAAATTCTTAAATCTATTAGAAATCATTCTTAAACCAGACGAGACTGTTAAATCGGGGGACATGGTTTATGTTGGAGAAGGAAAGTGGGACAAAGTAAAACTAATAAAGGGCAAAATAAGATATAACGAATTAACGAGTTACGCAAAAACAGAATTGGAAGTAGTCATCGATAAAATAATTAACGAGAATGAACAAAAATTCGTAGATTTCTTTAACAAGGCCGGACCTCTAACCACTCGTCTTCACACTTTAGAATTGCTACAGGGCATAGGAAAAAAGCATATGTGGGAGATATTGAAAGCAAGAAAAAATAAACCTTTTTCTGATTTCGAAGATTTGAAAACTAGAGTTGAAATGTTACCAGTTCCCAAAAAGATGGTAAAAAAAACAATAATCAGTAAGGTACAAATAGCCTATGTCTATCTATTTCTTTTAATTCATCTATTATTCTCTTTTTTACCATCTTTTTTTT